>JAFXKJ010000018.1 GCA_017531765.1 Clostridia bacterium | reverse complement strand
GCCACCGACACGAACGATAAGTCCGCCCCAGTCCTCAGGCTTTATCTGAGCCGCGATCATATCCTCTTTTGATGCTGTGGTGATCTGCGCAAGCTGACCGCCCATCATGAGATAAGTCTTGATAAGACCTGCCGCCTTAACTCGTGAATCCTCCGACTGAAGAAGCTCCTTAGGAAGCAGCACGTTACAGCCCGAGCCGCCCATACCGAGATGGAGAGGCATACGGGATACGGAAGTAAGCATACTTGTAAGTCCGTTCTTATCGGCACCTGTTCTCGGACCGATGCTGTTACCGAGAGGCTCACCTGCAAGTCTGCCGTCGGGCATAGCCCCGATCGCAAGTCCCATATCAATACCGCCCTCAAGGAGCGAACAAGCGCCTGTGAAGGGCTGTCCGCGGCGGGATGTGTATTTACCGATCTCAGTCCAGTAATATCTGAGAACACGAGCCGCCATAGCGTCGGCTTCAGCATCACCGTTACCGTACTTCGGAACGTCGAGAAGCATCTGTCTTACTTCGTCGTAACCCTCGAAGTTAGCCTTCAAAGCCGCATCAA
Organism: Clostridia bacterium; assembly: GCA_017531765.1. Taxonomy (GTDB): domain Bacteria; phylum Bacillota; class Clostridia; order Oscillospirales; family CAG-272; genus RUG11130. The sequence continues at coordinate 5,545 of JAFXKJ010000018.1, read as the reverse complement.
GAGTCTCAAGTGAGATCTTCTTTTCATCGTATACAAGCTTCTTCATGGCGTAGAGCGAGTCACCGACGGTACCGTGACCGCCTGTCTCGATACAGCCGTAGTTGTAAATTGCCCCGCCATCGTCAAGGTTAAGACCTCGCTCAATACAAGCCTCTGTCATACATGACTTAACAAGCTTTGATACGTTGGCGTTACGTATATCAACGCCCATATTGCAAAGGTCAAGGTGGATTCTCGTCAGATACTCAACCTCGCGGGTGTAAGCATCCCACAGCTTGTCAAAGGTGTCGAAATCGGTGAGACCTCCGAGGTCGAGGCACATCTGAACGTCGCCGTGAAGTCTGTCACGGCCGTGGTTAAAGGTATACTCAAGTATCTTTGCCAGATTGATGCTGCCGTCTTCACAGCCGAAGTTGCTCTTACCGGGGATCTCGATCTCCTGACAGCCGAGCATGGTGTAGTCTCGCGCATCCTCAAGCTTTACGCCGTAACCCACAAGTCCCGGGATTATCTGCTCGTCGGAGGCAACTGTGGGGTCAGACATACCCTCGCTCCATATGGTAACAATAAGGTCAAGAAGCTCCGCGGGAGAATCCTTGTGGATCCTGACGGCAACTCTCGGGTGAACATCGTGGTTGGTCCTGATGATCTGAAGCACGAGATAGGTAAGGTCATTGGTCGCGTCACTTCCGTCCTCAGGCTTTACCCCTCCGAGGACTACGTTGTGACTTCCGTGCTCCCAAACCTTCATGATAAGGTCGCAGATCATCTGCTTTTCTTCGTATGTACCCTTGTAGAAGGGATAGAGATACTGATCAAAGCGTCCGACACAGTCTACCCAGTCCCAAAGAGCGTAGCCCCACATGAGCTGACCTGCCTCAAAGAGATTTGTGGGAGCATCCCACGAAATCTTACGGCAGTTTTCGGCGATCTCAAGAAGCTGTACTTTCCACTCGCCCTCTGCAGTCTCGGAAAGCTTTTCGCAGTGATCGGCATACTTCCTGAACCAAGCCGAAAAACCCTCCATGATAATGCGGCAAGCGGCGTAGAAATTCTTCTTTTTTGTGTTTCCCGCAGGGGTGATGCTGTCGTAGTAATCTATCTGAGCGACGGTGCCGCCGATACCCAAGCTCAGAAGCTTATTATATGACGGAACTGTGTGACCCTGATATCCGCCTGCCCACCAAAGCCAGTCTGCGGCATAATATGCCTCCTCGCCCATGAGCTCGATCCCGCGTCGGTCGATATGACTGCGATTCATGGGGATCATACGGTCCCTCAGCGCGGCTATTCGGGGAGTTTCCTCACATTCGATAAGGATTCCCTTGTGAAAGTGCTCGTGGATGAGTCTTTTGGGTCTTGTAAAGCCTACGAAATATTCTCCCTCGGTGACGATGGGGTCGCTTTCCATCCAAGAGGCAACTATACCTCTTGCGAGATTAATGATATATGGGGAGTCGGGATTATTTTCAAAGGCATCGAGAAAGGGCTCGCGTCCGTCGTCCTCGGGCCCCGTCCACGTACCTTCTCTGTCGTCTCGCGGACATAGTCTTTCGAGTACCTGCTCGCGTACCGCTTTGTTGCGTCCTTCAAATACAAATCTGTCGTCTGCTCTGTTCATCTACGTTCCTTTTCTGTAAAATCAAATTACTTCTTTTTCTTCTTTGCTAAGATAATAAGCGCCGCGCCCACAAGACCGATAGCAAGTCCCGCCGCGCCTACCTTGCGGTAGTTGATCTTCTTATCTCCGTTGTTTTTCTGAGGCTTGACCTGAGAGAAGAGCCAGTCGATGTTGGCTTTGTCCATATAAACTCTGTCCCAGATAGCGTGGTCGCCGTCCATGAATTCGGTATATGTGATCTTGCCGCCGCGCTGAGCGTTTACTGCGGCATACATCTCACGTGTGCCCTCTGCGGGAACAACGTCGTCAAGAGCGCCGTGGAAGGTCCTGATGGGAATATCGGCAAGCACCTTTGCACGTGTGGGGTCGCCGCCGCCGCAAACGGGCATACCCGCAGCGAAGAGACGGGGATGGCGAGCCATAAGGTCCCATGAAGCAAAGCCGCCCATGGAAAGACCGGTAACGTAGATCCTTGACTTGTCAACGTTGTACTCAGCGCAAACGTTCTTGATTATTTCAACAACAGCCTGAAGCTCTCTTGACTCAACAACGTCAACGCAGGTGTAGTTGCCCTTGTCCCAGGGAGTGTAGACCCACTGCTTATCCTCGGGGCACTGGGGAGCGATGACGATAGCATTGTAAGCGGGGGAGCCTGGATCGTCGAACACGTGAGGAAGAGCGACCTCAACCTGAGCCTCGTTTCCGCAGCCTCTCTCGCCCGCGCCGTGCATAAACAGCATCAGGGGATAAAAAGCTCCGCAGTCGTAATCCTTCGGGATATAAAGTCTGTAGGGCAGAGTATATCCGTCCTCAGATACGAGAGTTTCTTTTGTAAAATCGCGTGAAGGTACTACCTGCACGAATTCCTTGTTTTCATGTGACATAGCGGTCACCCTCCTTTTATTTAATTCGGAGATGCGTCTCCGTGATTTTTTTGCGGAAGACCGAGCCGTGGCACAGTCCTCCAAAATAGTATTATACATACTATATTATATAGCAAAACGCGGTGTCGGTCAAGGGTTTATCATATTATTTTTAACGGGAGAAGAAAAGATTTTCGGGGGACGGGGAGGCGCGAGAGCATACAGTGGTAGGAGGCGTGAGCATCAGTCGTCAGCCATAACCATAACCGTGAGGTAAGTGGCTCGTCGGTGACATCGTACTTTACAACATCTCACCTCTGTTCTCTCCTTTCCCACGACGAAACTCGCGAAAAACAAAAAAATTATTCCTTTCCTACTTGAAAAAACGGACGTAAACTGATATGATACAGTTAGTGAAATAATATCCCTTCAAGGAGGAACAAAAATGTATATCAGATTTGACGAAAGCTCAAAGTGTTTCACTCTTGAAACGGCAAAGTGCGCCTACGTCATGAGACTTGACTTTGACAAGTACCTGACTCACCTTTACTACGGCGACAGGAAGGGTGCCGAGGGTCCGTACACCGAGCCTCATATGCTCTCCTTCTCTCCTTATCGTCCCGAGGAGAACGGAAGATACTGCATCGACAGCGTAATGTCGGAGTTCCCGCAGTTCGGAAGCGGCGACCTCAGAGGCTCCGCTATCAAGGTTAGAAACGCGGGCGGTGACAGCGTAACTATGTTTACCTACAAGGCACACCGAATTTTTTCGGGAAGAGAAAGCATCCCCGGTTTGCCATTCGCATCTGCCTCGGCAAACTGTGAGACTCTTGAGGTCACTCTCTTTGACGAAGTAAGCGCGGCTGAACTGAAGCTTTACTACACCGTATATCCCGACGAGGACGTGATCTCCCGCTATTTCACGGTAACCAACACAGGGGAAAACAAGATAAAGCTTGAGCGCGCGATGAGCCTTTCCCTTGACATCCCCTACAAACGTATGGACGTTATCTCCTTCCCCGGCCGTCACTGCCTTGAGAGACAGACTCAGCGTACTCCCATGGATTACGGAAACTACACCATGGAGTCCCGCAGAGGCGCAACCGGTCACCAGATGAACAACAGCTTCCTTCTCGTTGACCGTGAGACTACGGAAACCGAGGGTACGGCAATAGCCTTCAGCTACGTATACAGCGGTTCCTTTATGAACAGCGTTGAGATCGATCATGCTGAAATGACCCGAGTTCTCGTTGGTATGCACCCCGACTGCTTTGAGTGGACACTTGAGGCGGGGGAGACCTTCAATTCTCCCGAGGCTGTGATGACTCTGTCTTCTTGCGGTATCGGCGAGGCTTCACGCAATTTCCACAAGTTTATAAACAGCTACGTTCTCCGTCCCTGCTGTCTCGGTGAGCGCCCCGTGGTTCTCAACACGTGGGAAGGCAACTTCTTCGACATCGACGAGAACGTGCTTTACGACTATGCAGTTGAAGCAAAAAAGTGCGGTATCGATATGCTTGTAATGGACGACGGATGGTTCGGCAAGCGTTACCACGACCGCGCAGGTCTCGGTGACTGGCAGGCAAATCCCGAAAGATTCAAGGACGGTCTTGCCGCATTCGTAAGAAGGATCAAGTCTGTGGGAATCAATTTCGGTATTTGGATCGAGCCTGAGATGGTAAATCCCGACTCCGACCTTTACCGTGCCCACCCCGAGTGGCTTCTTTGCGCTCCCGGCAGAGATTACACTCTCAGCCGCAATCAGGCGCTTCTCGACTTTGCTAACCCCGATGTTGTTGAGTATCTCAAGGCTACGTTTGCCGAAACCTTCAAGGACGTTGACATCGACTACATCAAGTGGGACTTCAACCGTCATCTCAGTGAGGTTTCCTCCGCTTACCTTCCCGCAGAGCGTCGCGGCGAGACCTACCACAGATTCATGCTGGGTGTTTACGATCTCTATCAGTGGTTCTGCGACAAGTTCCCGAACGTTATGATCGAAAACTGCAGCGGAGGCGGCGGAAGATACGATCTCGGTATGATGAAGTATTCTTCTCTCATCTGGACAAGCGATAACACCAATCCCGATGACAGAATCATGATCCAGTACGGTTCATCCATGATCTATCCTCAGAGCGTAATGAGCTGTCACGTTTCAAATCACAGTAATTCCATTGAAGATCCTCACGAGACCGACTACCGTTGGAAGGTTGCAATGCAGGGTATGCTGGGATATGAATTCGACATTACCAAGGCATCCGACGAGGCGAAGGCTACCATCAAGCGTCAGGTTGAGGAATACCGTAAGATCCAGTCCATCATCACGGGCGGCAAGCTGTACAGACTGATCTCTCCCTACGAGGGCGGAAAGACCTCCCGCGACATAGTAAAGGACGGCAAGTGCGCGTTCTACTACATCAGCGAGGACGGAAACGACGTTGTTGTTTACTTCTATCAGATGAAGGGCGAGGAGCCGAGAGAATATCTTCTTAAGATCGACGTTCCCGCGGACACCACGTGGATCGCTCCCTTCAACAGACATTGTCCTTACCGCGGTCTTGACCTCCGTTACGGTCTGTCCGTCAGAAGCAGCAGAGAGGACCACTACGCCGAGGTTTATCACTTCTACCGTGACAGAAGCGGTGACGGACGTGCAAAGGCTGAAGCTGAAAAGAAGCGTGAAAAGTTCTTCGAGGGCGGCCTTGAGGAGTGTGTGATCTCCGACAAGATGAAGGCTGTTATCGACAAGGCAGTTGAAGGAAATGACAATTTCAAGAGGATCGTCAGAGACTACAAATGCAGTAAGATCACCTCTCTCGACTGCGAGGGCAAGGATGCCGTATGCTTCACTTCCCCCGACAACCGTGAGCTCTTCGTGGTATATCATCAGGACAAGGGAGAAACTCCCAAGGAATACCGTCTGAGACTTGACGTACCCGAGCTGAGCCGTTGGACCGCAACTCTTAACAGAGATTGCCCCTACCACGGATTCGACCTCCGTTACGGCATGATCGTCAGAAGCTCCACTGAGGACGATTACACAGAGCTGTTCCACTTTAAG
>JAFXKJ010000120.1 GCA_017531765.1 Clostridia bacterium | reverse complement strand
TCCCTTCTTTTCCTTTGTGAGCATTGTCTCGCAAAGCTCTAAGTTGCGCCTTGTGGAAATATCCATTTCAAGATATTCCGTAGCGTCGTATGTAGACAGATTACGGATATAGGAAATATCCTTCATCTGAGTTTCTTCGATATATTTAAGTGCGGCTCCCGTGGCAATAAGCGCCGCACGGGGCGAGCCGTGGATAGCATCCTCGCCAAACTGACGGGCGCAACGCTCAAGGGCTTCAGCCTCGTTAAAGTAACGGGCAACTCCGTCGGAAAGAAGCGCATCCGTTCTGTCGCGAACGTATTCCGCCATGCGGGGAAGGATCCCCTTTGGCGTATTCATAATAATCTCGCGGGGCGCATATGTGGAAAGCTCGCTTACCACACCGTCGTCAGCGTGTTCAGCCGATACACTTGTTGCACAGATGTACGCCGTTGATATGTCCGCAAAGCAAATTCCCACGGTAGTACCGTCGTGATACACCGTGCAAAGATAATTGTTCTTCTTGTCGTCAAGCAGATCACTTTCGATGACCGTACCGGGGGTTATGATGCGGACGACCTCACGCTTAACGAGAGTTTTGGTTTTGGAGGGATCCTCCGTCTGCTCGCAGATGGCAACCTTGTAGCCTTTTTCGATAAGTCTGCCGATATATGGCTCGCATGAGTGAAACGGCACGCCGCACATGGGCGCTCTCTGACCCTCACCGCAGTCACGTCCGGTAAGTGTCAGCTCAAGCTCACGGGAAACAAGCTGAGCATCCTCGAAGAACATTTCGTAAAAGTCACCGAGTCTATAGAAAAGGATATAGTCCGGGTATTGATCCTTAACTTCAAAATATTGCTTCATCATCGGTGTCAGCGCCATAGCTTTTCCCTCGCTTTTTGTAAATCTTTTTTGCCCACCCGGGCGGGGGGGGTGATAATCGATCTATAACTAATACATATTTATGGTAGCTATAATCTTTCGTTAGGAACCATCTCAAACGCCGAAGTTTCCGCCTTCGGCTCCTCCTTGGCTGATCTTTTCTTTTTGTTGCTCCGCAACAAAAAGAAAAGTGAAAAAAGAGGGTTAAGTTTTGCGATGGTTGACAACAGTTATTTTTTGTTGTATACTACTATTGTAGCAATGCCGTCAAGTAGCATTTCGGATGTTGGTTGCCGAGAGGTTCATACCTCTAGGTTCAACACTTGACCGTTGCTACTTTTTTGTTTTTTCTATGTTATTCAAAACATATCTTTTGTAGGGCGGGGGTTTACTCCCGCCGTTTACTTGCTATGATATATGTAGAAACCATCTCTACTTGGCTGTGCTAAGGGTTGGTTTACTTTTTTATGAGAAACCATCTCTACTTGGCATAGCCAAGTAGGGCGACTGAAGTTTTCTCGTCGCTTCGCTCCTCACATCCTTGGCTTCTGCTTCATCAGGTGGAGTTTTTGCTTGCTTTTTTCGTGAAAACTATCCATTTTCGCTTGTAGGGGCGGCATCCGAAGGATGTTGTCGTGCTTTTTGCGCGGCAATCCCATGTGACCGCCCGCCTCGCCGGGATTATGTTTATACAGTAACTAAGAGATATCGGGCGGATATGGAATCCGCCCCTACAAAAATGTAAGGAGCGCCATATCCCGTTAACGACAAACCCCAAATCCACTTTTCTTCCTCTGCCAAAGCAGAGGAAGAAAAATTTCACATTTTCACTGAAAGTGAAAATATATCACTTACGCGGAGCGTAAATTTCACATTCCGATTTTTAATCGGAATATTTCACTTTATAACTGATTCCTCTGAATCAGTTATAAAACACTTAGTGGCATCCTCCGCAAGAGGAACAGTCGTGTGCACAGGGTCTCTCACCTGTGATACCGAACTGGATCTCACCCATTACCTCGGTGTAAAGTGCATCAAATGCTTCCTTTGCATCGTTATATGCCTTGTATACGGGGTGCTCAACTACATTGTTGTAAAGCTCTTCCATTCTGGAGGTGAGCTTCTCACGGAGGTTTTCATCCTCGCCTGCCGCCTCGGCAGAGCTCATCATAAGCTCCTGGTGAGCGTTGTACTCACCGATAAGAGCCATAAGCTCCTCGCTTCTTTCGTAATCTTCCATTGCGGCGTTGAGTGCTGCTGTTACGGGATCGTTCTTTATAAGATCACCGAGAGCATGAGCCGCTTTCATAATCTGTTCTGTCATGTTTTTTCTTCCTTTCGGGTATAATTGTTTAGCTTTATTTATCGGATAACTCAAATGAGTTTACCTTCAAGTGAATATGAGCCGCAGGATGTGATCTCAAGCTCTGCGAAACTGCCGATGAGACTCTCGTCTCCCTTAAAGTGTACGGGACGCGCCATGTCGCCTCTGCCCGTCAGCATCCCACCGTCACTCTTACTGACTCCTTCAACGAGCACTTTTACCCGTCTGCCGACAAACCTGCGGTTTCTTTCCTCGCAGATCTCGTCCTGAAGAGAGAGAAGTCTCTTAAACCTCGCGCCCGATACCTCTGCCGGGATCTGATCTTCCATCGCGGCGGCGGGTGTTCCGATTCGCGGAGAGTAAATGAACGAGAATATCATATCATATTTGACGTAACGGAGCATTTCAAGAGTTGCCTCGAAATCCTCTTCCGTTTCACCGGGGAATCCTACTATAATATCGGTGGTGAGACTGATGTCAGGCATTTTTTCCTTCAGCGAATCGATGATCGCCTTGTAATGCTCCGCTGTGTAGCGGCGATTCATTCGCCTGAGGACCTCGCTTGACCCCGATTGCACGGGAAGATGAAAATGCTTTACCACCTTCGGCTCGGTTGCCACCACTTCAAGCAGTTCTTCCGAGGCGTCCTTCGGGTGGCTCGTCATAAAGCGGATGCGGAAATCCCCCTCAAGGGCGCATATCTTCTTAATAAGCGAAGCGATGGTCTCGCCGCAGTCAAGATCACGACCGTATGAGTTTACGTTCTGCCCCAGTAGTGTGATCTCCTTTGCACCTCCCGCAATAAGCTCCCTCGCCTCAGCTAAAATATCCTCGGGAAGGCGGCTTCTCTCACGTCCTCTGACGTAAGGCACGATGCAGTAGGAGCAGAAATTGTTGCATCCGTACATAATGGACAGCCAAGCCGCGCCGCCCTCGCGTCTCACGGTGGGAAGTCCCTCGGCAATCTTGTATTCGTCGCTGATAACGAAGCTTCTGCCTTTTTTCTGCATAACCTTCAAAACAAGGCTCGGCACGAGGTGAATAGCACCTGTGTCAAAGGTGAATCCGACGTAGGGATAGCTCATCTTGAACTTGTCCGCGCGGTGACGCTGTGTTACCATGCAGCCGCCCACACCAACTATCAGCTCGGGATTCTTTTCCCTGATGTGCTTATACTCACCGATTATGGACAACGCTTTCTTTTCCGCGTGCTCGCGGATAGCGCAGGTATTAACAAGGATAAGACTCGCCTCATCGGGAGATGAAACAGCGCGATAGCCCATCAATTTGGCAAGTCCCGCAAGGCGCTCACTGTCCGCCTCATTCTGCTGACAGCCGAAGGTCTGTATATAGTATCCCGGTGCGGAGTCACCTACCATGCCTCGGGACTCAAATCCCTCGGCAATTCTCCGCGCCGCTTCAAGATGAGTTTCTATCTCATCACGGGGGATAAATTTTATGTTTTCCATGGAGACCTCTCCTAAAAATCATGCTTTGAATACAGTTTACACACGTGCGGGCACACGTAGACATAATACTGCATTATAACAATATTATTATATATCAAAAACCGTAAAAAGTCAAGTAAATGTATTTCAAAAAGAGCTTTGTTATATTTTTCACTGTTTATATTTACCGCAACATTCCCAAAAGCAAATCGCTTAAGCCAAAAAAACTCGGCGTACAAACAGTACACCGAGCAAAAAGTCATATTAGCGATTTTTTACTTTACTCTCTCAAGCTTGAAAGAAGAACCCTCGGACTCGATAACAAGCTTATCATTGCCGTCAAACTCGTATTCAACTTCTTCACCGTCGATTAAAAGTGTGTCACCGTCCACTTCATAATCAACTGTGGTGTCCTGATCGATGCCGAGTACGCTAACGGTCATGGTAAGTTCCTTCTTATCGTCGTCAAAGTTGAACGTTACGCTAGCACTGATTCCGGACTCCTTAACGGTACCTTTCCACTCACCTGCGAGCTTAGACTCAAGACCACCGCAAGCAACAAGTGAAAGGGTCATAACAGCTACAAGAACTAATGCTAAAATACGTGCGAATTTTTTCATAGAAAAATTCCTCCTTGATTAAGATGTCTATATTATACACCAAATACGTTATTTTGTCAATAACACACCGATGATTTGTGTCTGAATTTATAACTGTCTGTTAATAAATAACAGCATTTATATCAAAACCCCTCCCGCTTTGAGCAGGAGGGGCGATAACTTAAAGGTATTTAACTATTTTACTATTTTTTGCAGACTTATCTTGCAACTTCTTCCATGATGAAGGCTTCGAGAACGTCGCCCTCCTTTATATCGGTACACTTTTCAAGACCGATACCGCACTCGTAACCCTGCGCTACCTCACGGACGTCGTCCTTGAAGCGGCGGAGAGAGGAGATCTTATCCTCAAAGATTACGATGCTGTCGCGAACGACACGGATCTGAGCGTTTCTCTGTACCTTACCGTCGGTGATGTAGCATCCTGCGATGATACCGATGTTAGGCACACGGATTGTCTGACGTACTTCAGCAGTACCGATAACAACTTCCTTGAACGTAGGAGCAAGCATACCCTTCATAGCCGCGGAAACCTCTTCGATAGCCTCGTAAATAATGCGGTAAGTACGCATATCTACGTTCTGACGCTCTGCGGATTCGATAGCGCTCTTGTCGGGACGCACGTTAAAGCCTACGATGATAGCATTAGATGCCGCCGCAAGCATTACGTCACTTTCAATGATACCGCCGACAGCACTGTGGATTACTCTTACCTTAACTTCTTCGTTGGAGAGCTTTTCGAGAGATGCCTTAACAGCCTCAGCGGAACCGCCAACGTCTGCCTTAACGATGATGTTAAGTTCCTTGGTACCCTCGTTGATCTGAGCAAAGAGATCGTCAAGGCTTACTCTGGAGTTGAGCTTGAACTGCTCCTCCTTAGCCTTTTCACGTCTCTGATCGGCAAGTTCACGAGCCATTCTTTCGTCCTCAACAGCGTTGAACTCGTCACCTGCCATGGGAACCTCAGCAAGACCTGTGATCTCAACGGGAACAGAGGGACCTGCTTCCTTAACTATTTCACCGCGGTCGTTTCTCATCGCTCTTACGTGACCAACCGCTGTACCTGCGATAACAGTGTCGCCTGCGCGGAGTGTACCGTTCTGAACGAGCACCGTTGCAACGGGACCGCGGCCGCGGTCAAGCTTAGCCTCGATGATAAGTCCCTTAGCATGACGTGCGGGATTAGCCTTAAGCTCCTTCATTTCGGCAACGAGGAGCACGCTCTCGAGAAGATCGTCGATACCCTGTCTTGTAATGGCAGATACGGGAACACACATTACGTCGCCGCCCCACTCCTCGGGAACGAGCTCATACTTGGTAAGCTCTGCCTTGATGTTTTCGGGATTAGCTGTGGGCTTATCCATTTTATTGATGGCAACTACGATGTCAATACCCGCGCTCTTTGCGTGGTTGATAGCCTCGATGGTCTGAGGCATGATGCCGTCGTCAGCCGCAACTACTAGGATCGCGATATCGGTGGACTTAGCACCTCTTGCACGCATTGCAGTGAACGCTTCGTGTCCGGGGGTGTCAAGGAAGGTGATCTCACGTCCGTCAAGATTTACTCTGTAAGCACCGATGTGCTGTGTGATACCGCCTGCCTCGCCTGCGGTTACTCTTGCATTTCTGATAGCGTCAAGGAGAGATGTCTTACCGTGGTCAACGTGACCCATTACACATACGACGGGAGCGCGGGGGAGAAGATCCTCTTCTGCGTCAACCTCTTCGATACCGAAGAGCTTCTCCTCGATGGTGACCTTGACCTCACGGGTAACCTCAGCGCCAAGCTCGTCTGCTACAAGGTAAGCCGTATCAAAGTCGATCTCCTGGTTAACGTTAGCCATAACGCCCATCATCATGAGACGCTTGATGACCTCACCTGCGGTTACCTTGAGACGGGATGCAAGCTCGCCAACGGAAATCTCGTCGGGAATGGTGACCTTGAGAGGCATCTTCTTAGCCTTCTCAATGTTAGCTCTGTGGAGCTTCTCCATTGCCTGGCGTTCCTTGTCGTTCTTCTTGCCCCCGAATCTGTTGTCGTTCTTCTTCTTGAGCTTCTGCTTGCTTGCAACGTTATCGTGTACATCGCCAACGAAGCTGTCAAGCTTTTCGTCATATTTGGAAAGGTTAACGTTTGTGGTTCTTGTATCTACAACTCTTACGTTACCTGTCTTTTTCTTTTCTACGCCGGTCTCGATCTGAGGCTTGGGCTGAGGCTTAAGGGGTGCTCTGTCAAGACCGTAGCCCTTATCCTTCTGAGGAGCATCCTTACCGCCGCGTCCGTCAAAACGCTTGTCGCCGCCACGGTCATTCTGCTTGTCAAAGCGTCTGTCACCGCGATCCTCAAACTTACGGTCGCCCTGAGGACGTCTGTCGCCTCTCTGTTCAAACTTCTTGTCACCGTCGCCTTTGCCCTTGAAATCACCGTTCTGAGGACGGTCACCCTGGGAACGTCTGTCACTCTGAGGTCTCTGATTATTGTCAAAGGAACGCTTGTCGTCACGTCTGTCACCCTGCTGAGGACGTCTGTCACCGCGATTGTCCTGCGCGGGCTTTGCTTTTTCGGCAGATGCTTTCTGTGCCGCTTTTTCTGCTGCAGCCTTTTCCGCCGCAGCTTTTTCTGCCGCAGCTTTTTCTGCTGCAGCCTTTTCCGCCGCAGCCTTTTCCGCCGCAGCCTTTTCCGCCGCAGCCTTTTCTGCCGCAGCCTTTTCTGCCGCAGCCTTTTCTGCCGCAGCCTTTTCTGCCGCAGCCTTTTCTGCCGCAGCCTTTTCCGCCGCAGCCTTTTCTGCCGCAGCCTTTTCCGCCGCAGCCTTTTCTGCCGCAGCCTTTTCTGCCGCAGCTTTTTCCGCTTCTGCTGCAAGCACCTCGGGAGTCTTTATGACAGTTTTACCCTTAAGGTATCCATC
>JAFXKJ010000119.1 GCA_017531765.1 Clostridia bacterium | reverse complement strand
GCGGGACTCATAGCCTATTTTATTCTTCGCCGCATGGCAAAAAAGACCTACGTCTGCCCAAACTGCGGTTACCGGTTTAAGGCTGAACCGCGTCGGCTTCTGACACTTCATTTCGGTAACGCTTACCGCCTTAAATGTCCGTCCTGCGGCGAAGTTGACTACTGCTCACCCTCGTACAGACAAGACAATAAATAACAAAAGAGCGGCAAACGTCGCTCTTTTATCGTTTTATTGATATAATTACTTCGCTCTCTTGTTTTCAAGCTCAGTTTTAACTTCCTCCGGAGTGAAAACGTAGGTTTCCCCGCAGAAGCGGCATTTTGTCTCAATAGGCTCGTCCTTTTCTAAAATCTCGTCAAGGTCATCCGCTGAAAGTCCCGCAAGCGCGCTGAGATACTTCTCTCTGTCGCAGGTGCAAAGGTATTCCGCGTCAAACTCGTCGAACATCTCATACTCAAGTCCACTCATCACCGCCGCGATAATGTCGTCTCCGTCAGCGCCGTCTGCGATAAGCTCGGAGATGGGGCGCATGAGAGTGATGTTATTTTCAAGCTTGATAGCCGTCTCCTCGTATGCACCGGGCATGAGCTGAAGCAGATAACCGCCCGCCGCAAAACACTCGTTGTCTGTGTTTACTCTTACTCCGAGGGCGCAAACCGTGGGAGTCTGCTCGCTGTTTACGAAATATTCCGTTATATCCTCCGCGATCTCACCGCTGACGATGGGAGACGCGCCAACATAAGGCTCGTTCATGCCAAGGTCGCGGATAACGTACAGCGTACCGCCGCCAACCGCACCGCCTACGTCAAGCTTTCCCTTCGCATTGGGAAGAAGCTCAACAGTTACGTCCTCGGCGTATCCGCGAACGTTGCCCTTGTAGTCGGAAACGCAAACCACACTTCCGCAGGGACCGTCACCGTCAAGGCGGAGAGTGAGGGAGTCGGTTTTGTTCTTCAGAAGTGAACCCATGAGGGAAGTTGCGGTAAGAGCTCGTCCGAGAACGGCTGTCATAGTCTTTGACGTACCGTGCTTTGATGCCGCTTCGCGCACGATGGCGGTACTGTCCATAAACACGATCCTCGCGCCGCCGTCGGAGGTTATCGCTCTTTTGATTATTGATTTATCTTTCATTTTTGTCTCCGTTAATCCTAATAAAATCCTTAGTCAACAAGCTTCATCTGACCGTCATCGGACTGAGATGAAGCCGCTTTCTTTTTGAATGGCTTACCTAAATGATCGTAGGCAAGGTGTGTGGCGCATCTGCCTCGGGGCGTTCTGCTGAGAAATCCTATCTGAAGAAGGTACGGCTCGTACACGTCCTCGATGGTCACCGCTTCCTCTCCGATGGTAGCCGCGAGAGTCTCAAGTCCCACGGGACCGCCGTCGTAGAAGTCGATTATTGTCTCGATCATTCGTCTGTCGGTGTTGTCAAGTCCAAGCTCGTCAATCTCAAGTTTGTCAAGTGACATTCTTGCGATATCACAAGTGATCCTGCCGTCGCCCATTACCTGAGCAAAGTCGCGTACTCGCTTCAGGAGGCGGTTGGCAATTCGCGGTGTGCCTCTTGAACGGGAAGCGATCTCAAGAGCACCGTCCTCGTCGATCGGAACGTCAAGAATTCCCGCACTTCTTTTAACGATGGTCGCAAGCTCCTCGGGAGTGTAAAGCTCAAGCCTAAGCAGTACGCCGAAACGGTCTCTGAGAGGTGTTGTAAGCTGTCCCGCGCGGGTGGTAGCACCGATAAGAGTGAACTTAGAGAGGGGCAGACGGATACTGCGCGCCGCGGGACCCTTACCGATGATAATGTCAAGGGCGTAGTCCTCCATTGCGGGGTAGAGTATCTCTTCTACCGAGCGTGAGAGACGGTGTATCTCGTCGATAAACAGCACGTCACCCTCTGCAAGATTTGAGAGGAGCGCGGCAAGATCCCCCTGCTTTTCGATTGCAGGGCCGGATGTAATTCTTAGGTTTACGCCAAGCTCGTTGGCAATGATCTGCGAAAGGGTGGTCTTACCGAGACCGGGAGGACCGTAGAGAAGCACGTGGTCAAGAGTATCACCGCGGAGCTTTACCGCGTCGATGTATACTTTAAGTATTTCCTTTGCCTTTTCCTGACCGATGTATTCGTCTAAGGTCTGCGGACGGAGACCGACTTCGGTTTCCGAGTCTTCCGCGCTGTATTCGGTAGACATTATTCTGTCTTCAAAATCAAATTCGTTTACGTCCATCTATAAATACTCCGTAATCAGTTTTTCATAAGGGCAGCGAGGGACTCTCTGATAATATCTTCAACAGAGCCGTCCATGTTCACGTTTTTCATTGCCGCGGCGATCTCGCTTCTCGAATATCCGAGAACTGCAAGGGCATCCTGAGCGTCTTTCAGCTTTGTCTTGTCTGCAGCAGACTTCTGAGCCTTTGGTGACTCCTGAACGGGGGAAGTGTCAAACTCGGGGAACGCCTTCGGCAGCTTATCCTTCAGTTCAAGGACAACTCTTGCGGCGGTCTTGCCTCCAACGCCGGGGGCGCGGGATATGGATTTGGTATCCTCTGATGCAACGGCATACGCAAGCTTCCTGGGGGTGAACAGAGAGAGAATTGACATTGCCGCCTTGGGACCCACACCTGACACGGTGATAAGCAGCTTGAACGCGTCAAGCTCCGCCTTGGTGGAAAACCCGAACAGTTCTACTGCATCTTCCTTTACTGCCATGTAGGTGTAGACCTTGATCTTTTCGCCGCCTTCAACGTCTCCCGAGGGAGTATACGCGGGAGTAGGAAGACTTGCGAGTGTGTTGGCGGTAACTGTGAGCTTATAGCCGACACCCGCACATTCGATCACCACGAATGAAGCGGTAACGTCAGACTCTGTGATGATTCCGTTAAGTGTATATATCATTTCAGGGTATTGCCTTTCTCGTTATTCTTGTTTTTCTTCCGAGGTGTCGCATGACTCTTCGTGAGTCTCCGAAGAGTCGGACGGTTCTGCCTCACCGCCCTCGGTGTCGCCATCGCCAATGGGCAGATACACGGTATCACCCTTTTCAAGCGCGGCAAGACGGCGTTTCTTCAGGTAGGGCACGAGCACCTCAAGTGCACAGCACAGCGCAAAGATGATAACCCCCGACATGGAGATAAGGTTGCCCACGTAGAAGCTGTCCGACATATAGTACATTTCAATACTGTGCTTTCCGCTGTCAAGCTCGAACATAATGAGAGACCCCAGAGCCTTTGTGTACTCTATCTCCTCGCCGTCCACTATGATATGCCAGCCTTCGTCATAGGGGATGGTGGTGAGCATATTGGTGCTGTCGTGCTTTACGTCTGCAAAGCCGGTAATGCGGTCTTCCTCAAAGGACATGACCTGCATCTGACCCGTTGTGAGCTTGTCTGCAATGGTCTCCACAAGTTCGGAGTCGTAGGAATAGAAGAAGGAGTTCTTGTCGTATACGTAGAATTTTTCCACTGCCTGAGTGAAGGTGACCTTTACCGTTTCTCCCGGCTCAAAGGTTCCGATCTCAACGATGGCATGGGTATCGTTGGTGAAATATGTCAGTCCCGTGCAGTATCTCTTGGTCTGAGACGGCCTTACGGCACCGTTATCAAGAGTGATCTCGGGAGTCTCGCCGACTACGGTGTAGGTTGCTTCTCTCGGCCACATGGTGGGAACGTACATATACACGGGATTGCTGTCAGTTGCCTCAAAAGTATAGGTAACAGTTGCATTTACGCCCTCGGTATTCTTCTCGTAACCCGTGTGGTCGTCCTGAACACCGAATTTGCGGTTGCCGCTGTTTGACATATTGATTATAGGCTGTTCTTTCCAGATCTCAAGTGTGGGATCTCCCGAGGTCATGGCGAAAATGTCGTTCATGAATTCAAAAGGTCCGTCAAGAGCCATCAGCTCCGCCTGAGACAGAGTTTCTCTTTCGGTGGTCTCTTCATTTTCGTCGGGGACGGGCTTGAAAACATCCTTTAAGGAATCGATGAGATTCTTCGACGGAGTCTCACTCTCTGTGATATACTCCTTCATTTCATCTGAAACCTCAAACGCCACCGACAGAGCATAAGGGTTCTCGTAAACCAGAATACCTTCGTTTGTTTCAGTGAGAAGCGTATAATACTTCTCAACGTAGTCGGGGACACTGTTCACAGCGGGATCGATATAAAGGTATTTGATGCCGAAAAAGCTGTCGGAGAGCAGGTTACCGCCGACGTATTTTGACCAATGTGACTTTGAAGTATATCCGAATGTACGAAGAAGTGTGATAATGTCGGAGTTAAGAGTTGACGTGGAGTTTGACAGACCGCGGATTCCGAGAGCAAAGTTGTCGTTGGTTTTTCTGTGCTCTAACTTTTCCTCTCTGTAGAAGCCGTCATCGTAAGCATCCACGTATTCGGTTGCGCTGTAGTATTTGTCAAGGAAGTCTCTGTAGGATTTTCTCTTTGAGTATACAACATCTTCGTCAAAGGCGTAAACGTCAACCACTCCCGAGGCGAAAAGCTCTATACTCACCACAGCGGCAAGGAGAATGGAAGCAACGCACACCGTGGGACGGCAGGCTTTTTCATAGGTGAAGCGCAGCGCGATGAGATATATTCCGATAATAAGCAGTGACGGCCAGACGGTTCTGAAATCCCGGACGTTTTCCAGCTCAAGTGTTTGTAGGAAAATGAGAAGCACTGCGGCGGCACCGCCTGTGGTGACGACCTTGCGGAAGCCCAGCTCACGGATACGCACGAACACCTCGTAGGACATAATGAGCATTATGAACACGAACATATAAATGAAACGCGAGTTCAGCCAGTTGGGACGCTGGAAGCCGTGCCAGATGAGATCGGCGGTAGACAGGTTTACACCCGCGAACATCACAGCCATAAGTACACCCGCGCCCACCTTGCGCCTTGCGGGAATACCGGGGGTTATGAAGTAGAGGGGAGCGAGGATGGTCATGAGCATACCCGCATAGAAAAAGGGCATTCCCTCGGGACGTACCGTGTCGTATGAGCCAAAATAGAATTTTGAGAAGAGATTTGCAAAGTCAAACATCTGTGTTACTTCGGAATTGGGTTCAGAGAACTCAAGCTTACCGAAGGTGAGAGAATAATAGGCGCAGAGGATCACCACCGCGGCGATCATGACGGCTATGAGGGAGAAGAAGACGACTTTGTCGAGGGCTTTGAGGAAGTGGAGCTTTACTCCACGCGGATTTCTTTCCTCTTTCGACATGGAGAAGAATCTTACAAAGAAGTAGATCGCCACGAAGAGGCAGGTCATGTAGCCGATGTAGAAGTTGGAGAACACCGCTACAGCGAGGGCGAGAGTGTAGGTCTTGAACTTTCCGTATTTAATGAGACGATCCATTCCCAGAAGGATGATGGTGAAGAGGATAATGTTGTCCGTCCACATGAGGTTGCTCTGCATGACTACCGCGAAGGAGCAGAGAGCGTACATGGACGAGAAGATAAGCGTTGGGATGGGGCGCTTTTCCTTGAATCGGTTGTGGAAATAGATTCCCGACGTAAATCCGCACAGACCGCATTTGAGAAGGAGGATGAACAGCACGGTCTCGGTCATTGCGGTCTTGGGGAAGAGAAGAGTCAGAAAATTGAGAGGACTTGCGATATAGTAAGCGAATATTCCCATGAACTCACCGCCCACAGCGCGCTCAAAGGAATAAAGGAAGCTACCGCCGTCAGTGAAAATGGAACGGAATTTTTCGATGTAGTAGACGTACTGAGCGTTGAGGTCAAGTACAAGCGCGGAATGCTCGCCCACGGGCCATACTCCGAGAGCAACGTAGATAAGCGCCATCAGAGCGAAGGGAACGAGAAAACAGAATCCCAGATACTTTTTGCCGAAAAGGAAACGTTTTACGGGATTCTTTATTGCGTTCTTTTCACATTCAAAGCGTTCGCGATATTCTTCAAGCGTTTCGGTCTCGGGGGTGTATTCGTCGTCAGCTTCGGAGAAAACATAATCGTCGAAGCTGTCGTTTACGGTTTTATCGGTAATGTTATTATCCATGTCAGAAACCTTTCGTAAAGTGCACTCAGGCATTGCAGTCATCGGTGTGGGTGATCTTTTTTATTGCTTTTTCAAGCTTTTCTCTCGGCTGAGTCATGTCTCTTCCGCAGCCTTTGCAAATTATTCTGATATCAGACCCCACACGTACAACGGTAAAGAGCTTTGACCCGCAGGGGTGGTTCTTTTTTAGTTCCAAGGTATCTCCCACGGAGATGGAGGGTATCTTCATAAAAGCTCGACCTTTCTCTGCTTTTGGCAGATGAACATATTATATCATTATAATTATAGCATATGTGGGGCGTAAAGTAAAGTGTTTTGTTGCGGTGTTGCGAGACGATTTTCTCGCTGATTTTATTCTGCATACAAAAACGCCCCCTCAGACAGGCAGGTCCGAGGGGGTATAAAGGAGTATTTAAGACGTGTTATTTAATTGTTTCAAGATAATCGGTAAATCTATCAAGTATCACAGCGTACTCCGCACGGGTGATGTACCTGCGACTTCCTGTTTCTGAGTTATACTCACCGATCTGTAAGGTATTATTGTCACATCCCTTGATTATACCGGTTGCTACTGCCCACTCCCAAGCGGCAACAAGCTCAGTTTCATGGGCCATATAAAGACAGCTTGCGTAAGCATCTGTGTGTATTTCGTTTTCGTTAACGTTCCAATCGGTAAAAACCGAGAGGTCTGCTTTTTCCGCAACTTCATGTCCCATGTATGTAGAAACATAGTAATATAACATCAGAACAACGTCACTGCGTGTAGCAATACTTGATTCATGATTGGTATGTGTGCTGACATCGTTTGGGACAGTTCCGGGGTTCAGATGGTATTCGATCGGGTCAAATTTGCTTCCGAATCTGCCGGACACCAAAAAATCTCCCGGTATATCTTCGCTTGCGCTTTCTGTCCACTCAGCGTATACAAGACCACATCGTATCGCCCATTTTGTGGAATCAGTAAACCACTGATCATCCTGTCTTACCCAGTTGTTAAGTTCTTCATCAAAAATGTACGGATTGGCGCTTACCTCGCCCTCATAGTATTTTTCGGAGAGTTTTTTATCAGCAATCCGATAGAGTGTCTCATATATCTCAACACCCAGAATTTGTCCTTCCGGATCAAACACTACACCGCTCGGCGTACCTCTGCCGATCATAAGACCCTTTTCACTGATCTTATCAACCGATTCATACGCCCAGTGAGTCTTACCAACATCAGAAAAAGTTACGGCAAGGGCAGGGATACACAACGCAGTCAACGTTGACAGCAGAAGTGT
>JAFXKJ010000118.1 GCA_017531765.1 Clostridia bacterium | reverse complement strand
TGAGATGACGAGCAACCGTATCTCTTATAAAAAGGTATTGAAGAATTACCGCGCCATCGTGGAGGAGTTTTCCGCTATTCCCATGGAAAAGTCCGACAAGGTCAAGGTCGGTGTCGTTGGTGAGATCTTCGTTAAATTCTCACCTCTCGGTAACAACAATCTCGAGGATTTCCTGGTTTCCGAGGGAGCTGAGGTGGTAGTTCCCGGACTTGTCGACTTCTGTATGTACTGTGTTTACAACATTCTTGTCGATAACGAGCTTTACGGCATGAACAAGAAGATCAAGCCTCTTTGGAAGTTCGTATACAATTTCCTTCTTAAGAAGCAGACCGATCTTCGTGAGGCTATCGCATCAACGGGCGTGTTTAAGCCTCTTTCATCCTTTGACCACACGGTACAGCTTACTCGGGGTATCATTAACCGCGGAGTCAAGATGGGGGAGGGTTGGCTTCTCACAGCGGAGATGCTTGAGCTTGCGGAGTCGGGAGTAAACAATATCGTTTGTACACAGCCCTTCGGATGTCTGCCCAATCACATTTGCGGTAAGGGTATGATGAAGCCCTTGAAGGCTGCAAATCCCGAGCTTAATATAATTGCCATCGACTACGACACGGGAGCTTCCGTGGTAAATCAGCAGAACAGAATCAAGCTGATGCTTGCGGGAGCGAAAAGAAACACCGAGGCTACAGGGGAAGAAAAGGAAAATAAAGAAGCGGCTTTGGTATAAAAAAAGACCTAAAAAGATCCCCGAGCCGGGACGTTTGATCGTCCCGGCTCGGGGTTGTGCTATAAATAGCATCAGAAAGGGTCTTAGTATTTCTTTTGCTTGCGGTTTACTGATTTTTTCAGATTTTCTTCGTTTACCTTGTGGATATATTCCTTGAATTCACTGAGAATACGCCTGCCGAGGGCACGGTAATCCATTGCGAGTACCTTTGCGATCTTTGTTTTACGAAGGTCTGCGGGAATCCGATACAGAAGCATGATGGCATCCAGGGCAGTTTCTATCTGTACGGGGAGGGGAGTGTCCTCCTCACGGGTCATAATTGTGGCGTATTCGATACCCGAAACTATATTTTCGGTAGCGATCCATTCCTCATCCGTCCACTCGGGGCGGAATTCACCGAACACTGTCTTGGTTTTTTCAGTGTCGTTGCCGCGGATAAGGTCAAGCGTGACAGGGGAGCTGTATGCCGCAGTATAAAAGCTTCTCGCCGCTTCGTCCTCTTCGCAAATCGCCGCTATGGCTGTAAGCTCAAGACAGTATGCAAGCAGTGAGGTCTTTCCCTCGTCGGTGGCGTGCTCAAACATCAGATTCTGGAAGTCAAAAAGTTCGTTGACCAAAACCGCAAGAAGGTGATCTTTTGATTTGAAATAAAAGGTGATGTTTCCGGTGCTGAGGTCAAGTGTCTTGGCGATTTTCGACAGTGAGGTTGCATCGTAGCCCTCTTCAATGAACATCTTAGCCGCAAGCTGAATGATCTGAAGTCGGGTGTTCGGACGTTTTTTGTTGATGTGCGACACGTGAAAGTCTCCTTGAATGTGAGATAATGTTAAAATATTCTGCAGCCAAGGCAGTGTTGCTCGTTTGCAATTTGCTTGCTTGCAAACACAGTATACACGATTTTTTCGGATTTGTCAATACATATATGGAAAATTAAGTTGAAAAATTAAACAGAACCGGGAGACAGCCGCGAAATTTGAAAAGACAGCAGATGCGCTGTAATCCTTGTTTTACAGGTATCTGCGGCGCTGATCTGCGGTGCGGGGTCCATTCATAACGAGAAAAGCTCCCAAGGGTAGCCCTCGGGCATTGCTGTAAAGGTGTCGGGGGAAACTGTTATCTCGCGGGCAAAGGGGGATCTTCCGAGGCGAGTTTTTTTCAGCTTGTCGATGTCAAAGCCTATCTTTGACGACCACAGAGCACAGCGGCATCTGTTGTCCCGCCCTCCGTACTTTCCGTCACCAAGGAGAGGGTGTCCCGCGTTTGACATCTGCACTCTTATCTGATGGGTGCGTCCTGTTTTCAGCTTCACCCGAACAAGGGAAACGTCCCCCGAGGGATGGTTGGTACATCCAATGCTCTCATACTCAAGGATAGCTTTTTTTACGCCCTTGCGTTCGGATGCCTTTTTCACAACAAAGGATTTGTTCTTTCTTTTATCGAAATAGAGATCGTCTTCAAGAATACCTGCGCCGCATCTTCCGTGGACTGCCGCAAGGTATTCTTTTTTCATTCCGCCGTCGGTGATTAGGCTGCTGAGGACTGCCGCCGCCTCCTTTGTCTTGGCGGCGATCATAACTCCGCCCGTGGTTCTGTCAAGTCTGTGGACGGGGAAGAGCTTTAAGGCTTCCCTTGAGGCTTCGAGGAGCTCGAGGATGCTGTCTTCCTCTGAGTTTTCAGCCTTCTGAGACAAAACGCCCCACGGTTTTACAAAAGAGATCACGTCACGGTCCTCATAAAGAACAGTGATATTGTCTGCCTGAATTACCGTTTCTTCCATTCTTATGACCGTTCCTTTCTTTATGGCTTTTTGTTTAGTATAGCTTATTTGCCCCATTTCGTCAAGTTTCAACTATGCTTTTGACATTAAAAAATGGCTGTTTTTCCCTTTTATCGCGATTTTATCACTATTTTATCGCAGTTTTGCCGATTCTCGGTCAATTTTGGAAAAATGCTTGACAGAACAAGCGTTCGGTGGTATAATACAGCCATAGAAAAGAACAAGTGTTCGACGGGAGGCGTTCTGAAAAAAGGTGAGACAAATACCAATGCCCATGAGGGAAAGCGCCAAGGCAGGCAGGTGCAGTCTTTGCGGTGAGACGATCTACGTGGGGGAGCTTGCGTACTTCGTTTTCGGTCGAAGCTGTTGCTACGGGTGCATTGACCGCTCAGCCTACGTCGCCGACGGCAGCGGCAATTTATTTTTTGAAAGCTCAGGCGAACATTTGTTTGATAATGACTGTGGCGAATGCAGAAAGGAAGGAAAAACGTGAACGTAAAACTGATGAAGGATGCGAAAAAGATGCTGAGAGAATTAAACGGCAAAAAGAATGCTCTTGAAAGCATGAAAAGGCTGATAGCCTGCGGAGAAGGTGGGCTTTTGGAGCGATATAAGAGAGCGAAGGTAGACGTTGAGGTGACGGAGGCGGCGTTTTCGGGGCTTGACTACAAGGAAAGGGATATACTGAATTCCTTTTATATCGAGGGTGAGCCTCACGCCGCAGAAAGGCTCAGCAGTAAATACGACTGCGCGGCAAGCACGGTGTACCGAATGAAGCGTGCCGCCATGAATAAATTTGTTCTGAGGATGTACGGCGATGGAGAATGAAAAGCGCGAATTCAGTGAGGAGGAAAAGAAGGCGGCGGTGATGCTGGAGCTTGTCTTTTCCGCTGAGGCTGTGTCGACCTACGAAATACTTGACAAGTACGGAGTGGAACGCAGTGAGTTTGCAAGATGGCTCAGCGAGGACGGATACGTTTCAGAGGTGCGTGAGTTGTCCTCGAGGGCGGGTGAAGCAGAGATGGCGCGAATCATGAAATGCCTCGCCTCGGTGGCAAGAGGGGGAGACGTCAGGGCGGCGAAGACCCTGAGGGAGCTTATCGGAGAACCGGGAGGAAGTGCGGTGCTCGGCGGTAACGGGACACTTATTGAAAAATTCAAGGATCTTGACAGAGAGATTCTCGGAGTTGACGGGTAATGTCTGACGGCTATAATTTCGGTGAAAAGCATCTCGGTTACATGAAACGGTGCCTTATGTCGAAGATCAACGTTGCGGAAGGTGCGGTCCGCGCGGGCAAGACCGTAGATAACGTGTACGTGTTCGGGCATCTTCTTGAGCGAAGTCCCGACAGGTACCACCTTGCAACGGGAGCTACTGCTTCAAGTGCCAAGATAACCATCGGAGACTGCAATGGGCTGGGACTTGAAAAACGGTTCGAGGGGAGATTCAAGTGGTGTCTTTACCGCGGCTGTGAATGTATGAAGGTAAACACACAGTCGGGGGAGAAGATAATCGTATTCGCGGGAGGGAAGAATGCAGATTCTTACAAAAAGATCCGCGGTAATTCCTACGGAATGTGGATAGCCACAGAAATAAATCTTCACCATGAGACCATGATACGGGAGGCTTTCAACCGTCAGCTTGCCGCACGGGACAGAAGGGTGTTCTGGGACCTTAACCCTTCCTCGCCCACTTCTCCCATATACACCGAGTACATAGACCGATATGCCGAGGGGATGGAGAGTGGAAAATACAGCTGCGACTTTTACAATTACGGGCATTTTACCATATACGACAACCCCAATGTAACTCCCGAGAGACTCCGCGAGATAGAGTCGCAGTACGAGAAAAACTCGGTGTGGTACAGACGTGACATTCTCGGGGAGAGATGTGCCGCAGAGGGACTTATATATACATACTTTGCAAAAAACAGGGACAAGGTGATTTTACCCCGCGATGCGATTTCGGGAAAACGGATGGATTTTATCAACATCGGTGTGGATTTCGGCGGGAACAGGTCTCTTACCACCTTTGCGGCAACTGCATTTATCGGAGACTCGCTGTGCGTTATAAAGGATCATGCGATAAATGGAGGCAAGGGTGAAATCGATCCCGTGAGAGTGAATGAAGAGTTCTTATCCTTCGTGAGAGAGCTGAGGCGGGATTTTCCGGGCGTGGAGATACGCTACGCATTCTGCGACAGCGAGGCGCAGTATCTGATCAACGGTCTGCGGACGTTTATGAAAAGATCGGGAGACCCCGTAAGTGTGGGAGAGTGTGCAAAGCGGCGCATCCGAGACAGAATAGACTGTGTGAACTCTCTGATGGTGCAGGGCAGGTTCCACGTTTTGGAGGACTGCAGAGCTACCGTGCGCGGATTTGCGGAAGCGATCTGGGACCCGTCAAGGGAGGACGACGTAAGACTTGACAACTTTACATCCGATATTGACATACTTGATGCTGTGGAATATTCCTTTGAAAGGTACATGGGGAAGCTTGTCAAGGGCGGATGAGAGAAATATAAAATAAAAAGAGAAATACAAAGTAAAAAAAGGAAGGGTCATGAAAATGAACAACGAAATACTTGATTATCTTGAGAGGGCACATGGGATCACCTCTCCCCGTGAGTATTACGCCCGCATTGATGAGTGGGGGGCATGGATGAAGGGGCATCTCAGGAGCTTCCACGAGTTTTATGAAAACGGAAACGGCGGCTTTCCCATAAAGCGCCGTCTTTACAGTCTGAATATGGCGAAGAAGATCTGCGAGGACTGGGCGAGTCTCATTATGGGTGAGAAGACCTATATTAAAGCTTCGGACTCAAAAAGTGATGAGTGGCTGGGCGGCAGTGACGGTCAGCACGGCTTTATCGGTGAGACGGGACTTCTTCGCGGAATGACGAGGATGATCGAAAAGGTGTTCGGTCTCGGCAGCGGTGCGGCACTGCTTCGCCTTGACGGGGTAAAGCTCCGCGACGGAAGGCTGACGGGTGACGGGAACACTAAGCTGAGAGTGGATTTCGTGGATGCGGCGCATATCGTGCCCATATCCACCCAAGGCGGCAGGATCACCGAGGCGGCATTTATCTCCGAAGCAAGGAAGGACGGGTGTGATACGGTATACGTGGAGCTTCACAGACTTGAGGAGGACGGATACGTTATCACAAACGAGTGGCTTTGCATGAAAAACGGTGAGCTTGAAGCCGTGCCGCCCAAGAGAGGCGTTGCCTCCGTTGTGAGAACGGGAAGCTTTGTACCTCTTTTCGCCGTTCTGACACCGTGTATCACCAATTATATCGACGAGCTCTCGGGACTTGGCGTGTCCGTTTTCGCGCAGGCTACGGACTGTCTGAGGGGGGTTGACCTTGCGTTCAACAATTTCTGCAGGGATCTGAAGCTTGGGGGCAAAAAGGTATTCGTGAACCGCAGTCTTGTGATGAGAGGGGAGGACGGTGTCACATATACCCCCGACGACGTGGCTCAGCAGCTTTTTGTTACCGTGGGTGACGGTGATATCGATGGCGAGACCATGATAAAGGAGCATAATCCCTCGCTTCGCGCCGAGGAGAACGCCGTGGCGGTTCAGCATCAGCTTGATTATCTGTCATTCAGATGCGGTCTCGGCACCAGGCACTACCTTTTCTCGGGAGTTCAGGGTAAGGCTCAGCTTACGGCAACTCAGTATACCGGAGAGATGCAGGACCTCATTCAGAACACCGCACGTCACAGAGTAAACGTTACGGAGTTTCTCGTCAGTATCATCCGTGCCGCTCTTTGGGCGGGAAAGCACGTGATAGGTGCAGAGCTTGACGAGGACTGCGAGGTGTCGGTACGTTTTGACGACAGTTATTTTATTGATTCGGAGTCGGAGAGAACGAGAGACCGCGCTGAAGTGGAGGCGGGACTTATGAAGCCCTTTGAATTCAGAATGAAGTGGCGCGGGGAGAGCGAGGAGATGGCAAGGCTGATGACGGGAGAAGATAAATAGCGTGAAGGTTTAGACAGTTTTGATCTAAGCCGCTGTGATTTCACGTATTTTGATGCAGTCGTAGGCTGAATGGAGATTAATATGTCCGGGTTGGCTGTCGAAAGGCAGTTTCATATAAAATTAACTGAAAGGAGGATATGAGTTGGCAGATATTAAAGAGCTGTTCGGCGGCGGAAGTCTGAGCTGTGAAGAATTCACCGAAAAGCTTGCCGCGGCGGGGCTTGTGATCCTTGAGGGCAGTGCAGACGACTTTGTTTCGGCAAGTCGTGAGGCGGAGCTTCAGGGGGAGCTGCAGAGTGTCCGCGATGAGCTTGAAAGGAAGCTTGATGCACATCGCGTGAGTTATGCCGTGAAGTTGGAGCTTGCCAAAAGGGGAGCTATTAACCCCGAGCTTGCGGCGGGTGTGATCGGCTGTGACGGAATCGGCGGCAGTGATGAGGAAATAAGGCTTGCCGCGGAGGACAGAGTAAGGCTTCTGATGAAGTCAGAGCCTTATATGTTCAAGGGTGCTCCCGAGCCTTCGTTTTCAACGGGAAGTACCCACACGGGGGCGGTGCTTGATACCGATTCTATGAGTGACAGCGAATATTACAGCTACAGAAAGATGCTGTGATGGCAGACAAGGTCGAAATCGAAAGGAAATTTCAACTCAGGGTGAGATTTTACCCGAAACAAAAGAAAGGAATGGTTAAACTATGGCAAACACATTTATTTCAGTAAAACAGATCGCAAGGGAAACTCTTCCGAGACTTATCGACAATCTCGTGTTTCCCAATCTTATCTACAGAGACATGGGACAGGCAGGATGCGCCAAAAAGGGTGACACCGTTGCCATCCGCCGTCCCGTTAAGCTGACTGCCCAGGACTTTTCAGCTGCTGACGGCGTCAGCACACAGAACATTGCGGAGGAATCCGTAAACGTTAAGCTTGACCGCATTGCAACGGTCGATGCGGAGATCTCAGCTCTTGAGGGTGCTCTTGACTTTGACTCTGTCAAGAGACTCTTTATCGAGCCTGCGGCGGCGGCCCTCGCGGAGAAGATCAACAACGACGGACTTGATCTCTACCGTGACATTCCCTACGTCGGAGGTGAAGCGGGCAAGACCCCCTCGTCTCTCTCCGACTTTGCCCTTGCGGCGTATATTCTTGACAGCAACAAGGTGCCTTCAAGCTCAAGAAGCGCTGTGTGGTCTCCCGAGGCTACAGCGGCGTTCAAGCAGATCCCCGCACTTGTGAACGCCGAGAAGAGTGGTGACTGCACTGCTCTCAGAAGCGGTTCCATCGGTGACGTATTCGGCATCTCAAACTACATGACTCAGGCGGTAAGACATCATGAGGCGGGTGATCTTTCTGCGGACAGCGGCAAGATCACTGTTGAGAGTGACGTGGCAGGTGAAGATACAGTCACCCTTGTCGGCACCGGACTTAATGGCGGCGTAGTCAAGGGTGACGTTGTGACCGTGGGCGTTAAGACTTACACGGTGAAGGAGGATGCCGCGTCGGAAGGCGGCAGGATCACTGTGAAGCTTTATCCTGCAGTCACCGCAACAGCAGGTGAGATCGTGACGGTTGCTCCCTCCCACAGTGCGAACCTCGTGTTCCATCCCAGCGCATTCGGCTTTGTTTCCCGTCCTCTCCCCACTCCCGCGGGTGTTGAGAGCTACGTTACAACCTACAACGGCATCTCACTGAGAGTCGTTCGCGGTTACGACATGAAGTACAAGAGAGAAATGCTCTCCATGGATGTGCTTTATTCCTTCGCAACGCTCTATCCCGAGCTTGCTTGCCGTTATATGGGCTGATAAGTATTCTTTTAAGTTCTGCCGCCTCCCCAAACGGGGGCGGCAGAGGAAAGGAAGGCGATTATTTTGGTAAAGTTTGATTATTCATATTACTGCGACGTTTTCGGAGGCAAGGCAGGGGAGGATGAGTTTAGCCGCTATGCGCCGTCCGCTTTTGATGTTATCTCACTTCTCATTGGACGTGATGCGGAAGGCTTCACCGAGCCTGCGGTACTGAGAGCACTCGCCGCTGAGGTGGATCATCTTATCTCAAACGCTCAGACGGAATGCGGTATTACAAAGGAATCTCTCGGGGATTATTCCGTAAGCTACGGCAAGGCGGGCACAGTCGCCGCCTCGTCTCTGCCTGTGTCTTCCGAGGCTGTGACTGCTCTTACCCGTGCAGGGCTTATTACGAGGTGGGCGTGATGCTTAACCGAAAAAACGTTACTTTATACGTGCCCGTTGACAGAGACGGACTTGAAGTTATCTTTCGAAAATTTTCTCTGAAAAACGTAAGTCTGTGCTCGGCTTCCAAGGGAGAAGTCTGCCTTTACGTTTTCTATGACAGAGCAAAATTCTTCTTTAGCGGTAAGCACATCCCTCCATTTAAGATCCGAGAAGGCTCGTTTATTCTTTTAGGAGAGGTGTCGCCGAGCAGTGAAGCATTTGCTTTTGCACCTCCCGCCTCGTCAATGCGTGTGACGTCGGCGGAGCATTACGTCGCGGGAAATCTTAACGTACACCACACACGCCTTCTTTTGAAGTAGAAAGGAGGATTATGTGGAATATACAAAGGACGAGTTTTTAAGTGACAGCGGCAGTCTGACACTGCGCCTTTGCCGTCTTATGACTTCCTTTGACGAAACTGCGGCGGTGGTGCCGTACAGATCTGCCAAGGCTGTCAGCAGATACGATCTGTGGCTTGTGCCAATGACTGACGGCAGACGTGTGGTCACGAAGTACGTGGGCGGTATTCATCGGGTCAGTGAGGGCTTCAGACTTTATCTCAGACACAGAGCCGCGACTGCGGAGGATATATTCAAGGCTGAGGGGATATTGATCCGATACGTGAAAAGGTTATCCGACTTTCTTTTGGATACCGACGGATTCACACTTGAAGAGGGGGCACTGAAGAGAGTTGCCACGGACGGCACGGTGTGGGAGTTTTTCGCTGAGTTTACTTTGTTTACCTATGAGGTCACTCCCGTTGACGGAGCTTTGTATTACGTCTCATTCGACAATGAAGCTCCCGTTCCCATTGGAGTCGGGTGTACTCTTTTCAGAGAATACGGTGAGAATGTACTGCACGCGAGACGGTATTTTGACGGCGATTCTTTACTTTACCGCAAAACGGGGGAGTGTCGAAGCGTTGATTTTGAATTCGAGACTACGGTGAAGCGATGCGCTCTTGCTCCAATTTTTTATGACAAGCAGAAGGTGACATTGTATACCGTGTTCCCCGATGGAAGAGGTGAGATGGCACGGTATGAGCTGTCGGAGCTGTACGTTACCGATGCTTTATGCAAGGGAAAACTTATGCGTGACGGAGAAGCGGTCAGCGGTATCTTTAACTCTGAAACGGGAGAGTTTACGTGTGAGGGGAGTGTGAGCGTATGAGAAGTATTATTCGGATCCGTGCAGACGAGGGGAAGCTGACACTTGCTCCATATACCGTGTGCAGAATACTTGAGGGAGGACTTAAAGGCTTTGAGTCTCCTCCCGAGCTCAAATGTGAGGTGGTACCCTCCGCTTTTGGGGACGGCGGGGTCGTGGTGAAGTATGACTGCGTACCCAGGGAGCTGTCCATACATTTTGAAGTGACGGACAGAGGAGAGTATAGGAGTGTTCGGGACCAGATACTGAAGATAATGAGCAGTCGCCGCGAAGTGAATATCACGGCGGATCTGTTCGGCAGACGGAGAAGCATTGGGGCATATCCTGCGGGTAAAGCGGAGTTTATCAGAGAAAACGTGAACTCATTCCCCGAGGTGAGACTTCATTTTGTCTGTCCCGAGCCTTATTTTACCGAAAATAAAACGGAGGCGCTGACTCTGCCTTCGTCAGAGGGACTTTTCACATTCCCGCTTAACGTCATGGAGGAGGCGGGATTCGTTCCGTCCTTCGCTTCGGTGGGAACAGTGCACAAGATATATAACCCGGGAGACGTGCCCTGCGGCTTTTCGGTAAAGGTCAGCGCCGTTGGCGGAAACGTGACTGACCCGGCACTTCTTCTGAACGGAAAGAGGCTTCAGCTTATGGAGACCTTGAAGATCGGTGACGTTGCGGTTTTCGACACGCGGCGCGGTAAGTGCGGAGTGAGCGTTAACGGTGTGGTGAGGTATAATTTCTCCCGCGAGAGCAATTTCTTCTCCCTTGAACCCGGCGAAAATCGCCTGACCGTTATGTCGGTGGGAGACACGAAAAATCTGTTGGCGGAGATATGCTTTACGCCGTATTATGCAGGCGTCTAAGTGCAAAACACCATAAAAACAGGTTTCGGAGGCATGATGGAAGTATATTTATTGGACAATTCATTTAATACAGTGGGTATTATAGACAATTGTATAACTTTAGAGGCGGCGAAAAGATTCTTTTCTCCCGGTGAATTCAGGATGACACTTAAGGGAAAAGCGCACCTTTCCTCGGCTTATGCTCTGTACGAACCCGTAAGCAAAAGCTGTTTTATCATAGAGGGGTATGAAGAAGAGGGCGGCAAGACGACTCTCAGCGGAAGGAGTCTGGAAGCACTGCTTGAAAAGAGAATTCTTGACGGCAGGGGACGTTATTCGGGAAACGCTGAGAAGGCGGTACGGCTTGCCGTTGAAAAAAGTACGTCGGGGGAAAGAAGCCTTTCGGGTATGATCCTCGGGGACGTGTCGGGGCTTGAGGGAGAGGGATATTTTGAGAGCGACTACAGAAATCTGTCGGAATTTGCTTACTCCACTCTCCGCACCTTCGGCGCCGCCTATAGGGTGGAGCTGTCGGGGAATACTCCCGTGTTCATTGTTGTCACGGGAAAGGACAGAAGCAGAAATCAAACGCAGAACACTCCCGCTGTATTTTCCGAGTCTATGGGAAACGTGACCGACGGTCGGGTGAAGATCGATATTTCCGAACATAAAAATACGGCGTACGTATTGGGTGCAGATGGCAGAAGCGTTACCGTTGTAACTGAGGCTTCACCTTTTGACAGACGAGAGCTTTTCGTCAGCGGACGTGACCTGTACCCCGAGGATTTCGCCACTGAGGACGAATATTTCGAGGCGCTTAAAAGCCGTGGGCTTGAGACACTTTCAAGGTACGGCGGAGCTGTTACATACAGCGGGTGTGCCTCGGGGGGGTTACGTTTTGGGGTGGATTACGATCTCGGTGATATATGCGAAATAGACACGTCATCGGGGATGACTTTGACTGAGAGGATAACGGAGGTGAAATACACCTTCCACGGCAGAGATACTCTCACGGTAACACCCTTATTTGGCGGCTTTTCAGTCAGTCTTGACGAGTACATCAGAGACAGTGTCCGTCAAGTCTGAGAAGACCGGTACGTTAAGAAAATAACAGAATGAAAGGATGAATGATATGGCGATTATTGCAACCGAAGAGATCAGCGGCGGACTTTTTAATTCCACAAGAGTGGTGGATACACTCAACGGCTTCCCCAAGGGAGACAAGGCAGTGGACGCCGCATTCTTTGCAAAAATGCTCTCCTGCATTATTTCACACGGCATTGTGAAGGGCGAGGGAGAGGAGTTTAAGGTTTACCCCGGCGGGGACCTGTCCATAGCCGTGACTCCGGGTATCGCATGGGGTAACGGATATATGGCAACTCTTGAGGAGGACGTGTATTTTGAGCTTGAAAACGGTCACGAGTACACTGTTTTCCTCAGATTCAACGGGACTCACGGCAAAGCGGAGCTGATGGTGTATGAAGACGATCACGGAGTCATACCTATGAGAAGTCCTTCTCTTTGCGACCTTGTTTTAGCTAAGGTTACGGTGGGTGAGGATACCGTCGATATTACTGACGTGATGATAGAAGACACAAGGGATGAAGCGAGTCTTTGCGGATTTGTAAAGTCGAGGATCTGACGCGTATTTTGACTGACGGAAAGGAGAATCGGTTCAGATGGTAAAAATTATGCTTGATCCCGGGCACGCGGGTAGGTATTATAACGCTTCTCCCGCAGTAAGCGGATACTTTGAGTCCGAAATGACCTGGAGTCTTGCTCAAAAGCTGAAGCTTTCTCTGGAAAGGCGTGGGTTTTACGTGGGCTTGACCAGGGAGAATATTGACGATGATCCGCCTCTCGTTGAACGCGGCAGGCGGAGTGCGGGGTATGACCTTTTTTTGTCACTTCACTCAAATGCGTCAAATAATGAGGCGGCTACCTCTCCGTGGATGATATGCTTTTCGGATGACGTGAACACGGACTCAGACGACATATCAAGGGAAGTGGGAAGACTTATCGGAGATACGGTAAGCCGTATCATGGGTGTGACAGAATCTGTGATCTACACCAAGATGACGGATTTCGACCGCGACGGCAACGGACTTCTTGATGATGAGTATTACGGCGTGCTGTTCGGGGCGAAAAGCGTGGGGGTTCCCGGTGTGATCGTGGAGCATAGCTTTCACACCAACAGAGAAGCAACACTCTGGCTCATGTCGGAGGAAAATCTTGAGAAACTTGCCGAAGCGGAAGCAGAGGTGCTTTTGGAGTATTTCGGCGTTGGAGGTGAAAAGGACATGACAGAAAGTGAAAGAGCCGATCTTTCTAAGCTTAAACGGAACGTGGACAGACTTATTGAGGAAAACAAAAGCTATGACCGAATTGAGGACTGTCCCGAGTGGGCAAGGGACACTGTTTTGAAGCTGACAAACAAAAAATATCTGATGGGTGACGGCACAAAACTGTCGCTGAGGGAAGATATGCTGAGAATTTTTGTCATATTAGACAGGATCGGGTTGGTGTGATATTGAAAAATCAACGGATTTTGTCGGCTAATCGGAAAAATTGTCTTGACAAAGGGAAAATAATGGTTTATAATTAACTCAGAGATCTTTTTGTGACGTTTTTCTGACCCACGAAAGGATCCCAAAGAAATTCTGTCATGATCAAGGAGTACGAATATGGACAGACGTATAGACGAGCTTGGAAGAATCGTTATTCCCAGCCATATGAGAAGAGCAGTTGGTTTTGAAACCAAGACTCCCATCAAGTTTGAGGTTGTGGACGGCGGCATCATGCTCAGAAAGGCTTGCCCCACTTGCATTATCTGCAATGCGGACAAGAATCTTACTGAGGTGAAGGGCAAGTACGTTTGCGAAGAGTGCAGACAGCTTCTTAAGTAACACCCCCAAAAAACCACCCGTGTCAGGCAGGACACGGGTGGTTTTTTTATGGCTTGAATATTTTTTCAAAGCTGTCGTAGGCAAATCCTACGTGGTGTGCGGCGTGGGCATCGGAACCGTAGGTGTATCTCAGGGTGTAATCCGATGCGATATTCAAAATTTCCCTTGCGGGGTACGCGCCGTCAGAGTCGAATTTCTTGAACAGCGGGGATGTGTTGTATTCAAGAGCGATGTTTCTCTTTTCCATTGACAGGAACAGATGTCTCAGCAGATTTTCGAGGGCGGCGTTTACGTAAAAGCCGTCGTCTGCAAGAGGATAGGTCTCAGACTCGGAGAACACCCATCGGTAAACATCGATATGAGTCATAACGTCAAAGAGTCCCGAGTCAGCAGCGTCAATGTAGTTTTCAATAACACGGGCGGCATACTCGCTCCGTGTAAGCTTGCCGAAGGGGATGCTGAAGCCTTTTATGTTAAGGTGAGATGAGCCGAGGACCCGCACGAAGCTTCCGCAGGACAACACCTCACGGATCTCGTCCTCACAGCTTTTTCTGTAATCGATCTCAATGCCGCAAGCCACGCCGATAATGTTACGGTATTTTTCTGACAATTCTTTTACTGCCAGGCAGTAGTCGCTTACCATGCCGAAAGGGATTCGGTCGTGCTCGTCTCCCGTGACTGTAAAGGGCATATGATCGGTAAAAATTATGCTGTCAAAGCCAAGCTCCGCCGCGCGGCGGATGAAGTCGTCACCCTGAGAGGGGACCTTGAGCAGATTTGGATGTGTATGTCCGTCGATCTTCATTGTAATTTGTATTCCTTTCCCGTCTGAAAAGCCGAAAGCTTATAAAAGACAAATACCTTTCAGGCTGATATTCCTTTAGCTTTTTGCTTTTTTATTTGTAAAATAACGCTTCAGAGACGCATATACGGCGAAAATTATGAAAACGGCAAGCTGGCAGGCGACAACGGCGGCTCCCGTCTGAAGAGACATGAGGCAAGCCACGCTAAAGCCCGCAATGAAGGTTACAAGAGATACTGCGGCGGCGCAGATCACAACTCCCTTGAAGCTTCGGCAGACCTGGACTGCACACATTGCCGGGAATACTATGAGGGCGGATATCATGATGGCACCCATCATTTTCATTCCGATAACTATTGTGACTGCGGTAAGGATCGCCAGAGTCGTTCCGAAGGCTCCGGTTTTACATCCCGCGGAGGCGGCAAATTGAGAGTCGAAGGAAAGTGCGAATATCTGACGGGAGAACAGTACGAACCAAAGTATAACTGTCGCTGAAAGAAGAACGCTGAGGAGCATATCCTTTGAGGTGACTGTCAAAACGGAGGAAGAGCCGAAGAGACTTGCGCATATGTCGGAGCTTGAACTACCGATAATGCTGAAAATTATGGTGCCGAGAGCTACTGATCCCGTGGAAACGATGGCGCAGGCGGCGTCTCCGCTTATCTTGGGGGAGGAATCCATCTTAAGTATAAGTATCGCGGCAACGATTACAACGGGGACTGCGGCTTCCATGGAAAATTCACTGCTGACCCCTGCAAGGGTACCGAGAGCCAGAGCGAAATATCCCACATGAGACAGACCGTCACCGATCATGGAATAGCGGCGCATAACGAGACACACGCCGAGAAGGGCGGAGCAGACGGAAATGAGGATCCCGACTACCGTGGCGCGCAGGATTATCTCACGGAGAAAATCAGATGCGAAGATCTCACTCAGTGTCATTTTAGTTTTCCTGCCTTTCTGTGTCAGTGTGGTGCTCGTGGGGGAGACCGCAATTACATTCGTGGGCGGTACCGCCGCGGTTTTCTCTGTGTACTGCACGGACTCTTTCGAAATATTCCTCGGCACGGCAACAGAATGCGCCGTCACAGCACAGATGGAGAACTCTGTCTGCGAGGGATACGCTTGTTTCAAGATCGTGGCTGACCATGACAACGGTCAGTCCCTCGTGATGCTTTAAGGAGGTTATGATAGAGTACATATGGGATGCGGATTCGGGGTCGAGACCGTTGGTTGGCTCGTCCAGAATAAGCGCATGGCGGGAGGCGCACAGTGCCCGTGAGAGAAGAACTCTCTGCTGTTGACCGCCCGAAAGCTCCGAAAAGCACCGCTTCTCAACGGAAGATATTCCGGTAAGCTCCAAAGCGCGACGGTAAATTCCTTCAGCATCCTTCGGCAGGAACATACCGTGTCGGAGATTGCCCACAAAGCCTGAATACACGACTTCCCTCACCGTGGCGGGAAAGCTTTTTTCGTTTTGTGATGTCTGAGGGAGATAGCCGATCCCGCCTTTGACGTTACAGGTAAAGCTGACTTTCCCCGAAACGGGCTTTATCAGTCCGAGAAGAGCTTTGATGAGTGTAGACTTGCCGCTTCCGTTTTCTCCCGTGATAAGCAGGATCTCTCCTTTTTTGATGTCGAAGGACAGATCACGTATAACGGTCGAACCGTCGTAGGCGAGCGTTAGTTTTTTTATTTCTGCTATGTTGTTCAATGTAGTATGCCTTTCTTTTTTTAGTTCCCGAGGAGGACTTCTTTGAGGCAGTCGAGGTTACGCCTCATAAGGGTGAGACAAGTGACACCGCTGTCAAAATCCTCTTTTGATACGTTATGGCAGGAATGAAGCTCAAGTACACGGCATCCCGTTTCCTCGGCGATCAAATTTGCCGCGTTTCGTGAAGAAAATTCGCAGGTGAATATCGCCCGTGCTTCGGTTTCTCTGACAAGAGACATGAGACGGTATACCGCTTCGAGAGTTACCTCCGAATCCGATGCGCATCCCGAAAAAGCGGCGCGGCAATCTATACCTATGCTATCTGCCAGGTATCTGAAGGGGAATCTGTCGGCAAAGATAAGCATCTCAGTGTCGCTTTCTTTCGCGAGGGAGTTCATTTCCCTTTGCACCTCCCTGAGGGAGGCGGCGTATGCGGCGGCGTTTGTCTTGAATGTATCCTTGTCCTCACCGGACAGACGGCACATTTCTTCCGCTATTGTTTCGGTGATTTTTGCGGCGTTTTCGGGGGACGTCCACACGTGCTCGTCGAAGACGCAGTCTTCTCCATGCTCATGGGTGTGTTCATGGGTGTGCTCATGGGAGTGGGAGTGATGTGAAGCATCCTTTGTGACAAGGACACTTTCGTCCTCTTCAAGCAGTTCTGTCATATCGGTGAGGCGCAGAACGGATGCTTTGCTTTGGGACACAGCCAAGATATTGTCGATCCACTCGTCGGTCTCGCCGCCAACGCAGATCACAAGGTCTGCTTTACCCACAGCGGCGATATCGCTGACGGAGGGCTCATAGTCGTGGCTTTCACTTCCCGGGGGAAGCAGCATCGTTATCTCCACTCCGTCCGTCCCCTGCGCGATATTACGAGCTATGTCGTAGGGAGGGAAAATGGTGGTGACGACAGACAAAGGTGCATCATCTTCGCTTTGAGTATCGGAGCAAGACACGATGCACAGAAAAATGGAAACAAGGAGCAACGCCGCGGCGGCTCGAATCAGTATTCTCATACCGTTTCACCTCTCTGACACTTGCCGCAAAGTCCGTAGATCACGGTAGAGGCGGTATCAAGGGAAAAGTCGTGTTCCGATTTCAGATGTTTTTCCATTTCGCCGATAAATGAGCATTCCGAGTGGAACATATCGCCGCAAGCGCGGCAGACTATGTGCATATGACGGATGTCGCTGTTGTCGGTAAGCTTGAAAAGATCGCTGTCGGTACCCGTATAGCGGCGGATGGTGCCTTCAGATTCCAATACCGAGAGTGTGCGGTATACGGTAGCCAGGCCTACCGTGGGACACACATCGGTCAGATCCTTGACGGAAAAGCATTTTGAGGGATGCTCTTTGAAAACCTCGAGGATGGTGTGGCGTTGTTTGGTATTGTATTTTCTCATATTTGGGGCAAAGCCTCTCTTTATTCTCAGACTTTATCAAAATATCTTTTCCACGGCGGCGACAATGTCGGCATGGATCTCCTCGCGACTCCTCATTGCGCCGTGGCTGTCGGCACAGTTTATTCGTGTCCAGCACAGTCTGTCGCAGGAGAACTGCGCACTGTCGTATACACTTTTCATAAATCCGTCGCTGGACTCGTGAATGTCGTCGGCAATTCCCTCGTTGGAGAGTCTTGCCGCGCGGAGGGCTTTGGCGGTGGAGTAGGGCGCATCAAGGAAGATAACAAGGTCGGGCTTTGGAATACCCAGCTTTTCATATTCGTAATCTGTAACGTAATCAATAAACCTGCATTTTTCATCCTCGTCGGTGATAAGCGCGGACTGATATATAATACTTGATGTGGTATAGCGGTCAAGCAGTACAAGGGGGGAAGCGTCCCGGAGTTTCGGCACGATCACCTCTCTCCACGTGAGTGCGCGGTCAGTGGCATACAGAGTATTGACAAGATAGGGAGAGAGTGTGTCGGGTGAACCGAGCTCCCCCTTCAGATATGCTTCCACGAGGGCTGCTCTCGGTGTGCCGTATGAGGGGAAGTGATGGGTCACAACGTCCCTGCCCAGCCTGTGAAGCTTTTCCTTGAGAAGTGTAAACTGAGTTGATTTTCCGATGCCGTCGCAGGCACCTTCTATAACTATTAACTTTGCTTTCATGCTTATTGTTGCCTTTCGGAAAGAGTTGCGGTAATTTGAAACTGATAATCATTTTCAAATTACCATTAAATTTTATCACAAATTGCAAGGAAATTCAATAAGAAACAGGAAATTTTACTCAAACGGTTGACAGAGGACCGCTTTTTGTGTTATCATAAAATTACTTTAATAAACTAAAACTACTGAGACTTGGATTTTGCTTGGAAAAGCAAATAGGCCGAGTCGGACAAACAGTTTTTTATATCGGAGAACAGTATGTTTATCAAAAGAATAATTTCTTTATTACTTGCACTTGCAATGCTCGTTTCCTGCACCTTGATACTGACGTCATGCGGAAGTAAAAAGATTACCATCGGGTATACGGAAGCAAGGCCGCTGAACTACAAGGATGAAGACGGAAATCTTGTGGGGTTTGAGACGGAATTTGCAAAGGCTGTATGCGAGAAATTGGGATATGAAGTGGAGTTCCACAAGATAAAGGATTGGAGTAAGCTTGAGTCGGAGTTTTCCGACTATCATGTTGACTGCGTGTGGAACGGTGTGACAGTTACCGAGGAAAGAGAAAAATATCTCAGCTTTACCGAGCCGTACATGATAAACAAGCAGGTGATCGTTGTCATGGCGGATAAGGTAGAGGGCTTCAATCCCCACGAGGCAAAAATTGCAGTGGAGACGGGAAGCAACGGCGAGAACGTAGTGTCTACGGACGGTATCTTCTCAGGCTGCAGCACGGTTGGGGTAAGAACTCAGGCAGATACCTTAAAAGAGGTGGCGTCGGGCACAGTCACTTGTGCGCTGATCGACTATGTGGTTGCGATCGACATGATAGGCGAAGGCTCCGATTACGAAAACCTTGTGATTCTCGATTCCTATGAATTTGAGGATGAGCAGTACGGTGTGGCCTTTGCCAAGGATAACACGGAGCTCCGTGACGAATTCCAGAAAGCAATAGATGAGCTGATGCTTGACGGTACCGTGGTAAAGCTTGCGAAAAAGTATAATTTGCAGGACCTGATCATTAAAGAAAAATAATAAAGACAAGTAAAAAAGCTTGCCGCACGCCCTCACGGGTCTGCGGCAAGCTTTTTATATGATATCAAACTCTTCTTTTGCAACAAGGTTGAAGCCGTGGAATACCATTTTGATTCCGTAGGGCATCTTTGGGCGCAGACGGTTGAAATCATCGAAATCGTAATGGGAGTCATAGAAATTGATGATCGTTGCGAGAGATGTACCGTGAGTACCGATAACGATAGACTTTCCGCAGAACCGTCTCAGCACCTCGTTGAGAGCGGAAATGTTTCTCGTCTGAACCTCGTAGAGATTTTCGCCGTCGGGGTATTTGTAAGCGAAATCGTCCCACTGTCTGCGGCAGAAGTCGGCGAAATCGTCGATCCACCTGTCGGTGATCCGTCTTTCTCTGAAGCCTTCGTGGAGTATGACCTCAAGACCTGCCCCTTTGGCGTAATGCTCCACTGTTTGAACAGCTCTGAGATAAGGACTTGACAGCACGGCATCTATCTTCTTGTCCTTGAGATATGCGGTCACCCTTTCGCGGTCAGCCATACCTTTTTCCGAGAGACCTCTTGTTCTGTCATCGTGGTTTGAAAAATCAGGCTCGGCGTGCCTTATGAAATAGACGACGGTCATTTTTTCTTCATGGTGAGTCCGATGCGTTTTCGCTGAACGTCAACGCTCTTGACTCTTACCTTTACGGGCATTCCCACGGACAGAACTTCGGAGGGATGCTTTATGAATTTATCAGATATCTCGGAAATATGGAGAAGACCGTCCTGATGAACACCGATGTCAACGAATGCGCCGAAATCGATAACGTTTCTGACAACACCCGACAGCTCCATGCCCTCGGTGAGGTCCTCCATGGTGAGAACTCTTTCCTTAAGCTCGGGGAGAGGGAGGCTGTCTCTCACGTCACGGCCGGGTTTTGCAAGCTCCCCGATAATATCCGTAAGGGTGGGAACACCGCAGGAAAGCTCCTCGGAGAGCTTTGTGATACCGTAGGACTTCACTTCATCCGCAAGACGGGTGAGACCGCCCGCGGCAACGTCAGACTCGCTGTAGCCGAACTTTGTGAGAAGTGCTTTGGTAGCGGCGTATGACTCGGGGTGAACACCCGTGTTGTCAAGAATTTCATCTGAGTTAGGTACTCTGAGGAATCCCGCCGCCTGCTCATATGCCTTCGCGCCAAAGCGGGGAACCTTTAATACCTCTGCGCGGGTTGCGAATTCGCCGTTGGCATCGCGGTATTTTACAATGTTTTTCGCACTTGTTACGTTGATGCCCGCAATGTATGAAAGAAGAGAATAGGAGGCGGTGTTGAGGTCAACTCCAACGGAGTTTACGCAGTCCTCGACCACGCCCGAGAGAGCCTCGTCAAGGCGGGATTCCTTCATGTCGTGCTGATACTGACCGACACCGATGGATTTGGGATCGATCTTTACAAGCTCAGCCATGGGGTCCTGAAGACGACGCGCGATGGAAACCGCAGAACGCTGAGTAACGTCGAAATCGGGGAATTCTTCAGCGCCCAGCTTGGATGCGGAGTAAACGGATGCCCCCGCCTCGGATACGACGATGTATTTTGTGTCGCACTTAAGCTCACCAAGAAGCTCTGCGATGAACATTTCGCTCTCGCCCGATGCGGTACCGTTACCGATGGCAACAACATCAACTCCGTAGCGGCGGATGAGCCTTTCCACGATTTTTTTTGCCTCCGCGATCTTTTCGTGGGGCTTTGTGGGGTAGATCACGGCGGTGTCAAGGACGCTTCCCGTGGGAGTGATGACCGCAAGCTTACATCCCGTACGGTAACCTGGGTCGTAGCCGAGAACGGTCTTGCCCTTGAGGGGGGCACTCATGAGAAGTCCGCGGAGATTTTTTGAGAAAAGACCGATAGCGGCTTCGCTTGCGCGCTCGAACATTTCCGCGCGGATCTCACGCTCAACGGAAGAGGCGATAAGTCTGTCGTAGCTGTCTTCGACGGTAGCCGAAATAAGGCTTGCCATGGGGGATTTCTTGTTTTTTGTGACCACGGCGTTCATGAAGGAGAGGATACGATCGCGGTCAGCGTTTACCGTAACCTTAAGTACGCCTTCCTTTTCGGCGCGGTTAAGGGCGAGGATTCTGTGGGACGGGATTTTTGATACAGCCTCGCTGTACTCGTAATATTGCTCGTAAACAGG
Organism: Clostridia bacterium; assembly: GCA_017531765.1. GTDB lineage: Bacteria > Bacillota > Clostridia > Oscillospirales > CAG-272 > RUG11130. Next base: position 16,562 of record JAFXKJ010000118.1, on the reverse strand, counting down.
GCCGTCGGCAAGCTTCTTTGACTCGATGATGCCCCACTGATTTATGATATTTCTGATTCCCCGTCTCAGGTCGGCGTTGTCGGACACGTCCTCTGCGATGATGTCGCAGGCACCTGCGATTGCGGCGGCAGAGTCGGGTACGTCGTCGTTTATGTAAGCTGCCGCTGACACATCAAGAGGCTCGTCGTAGGAGTCTCTCTGCTCCATAATAAGCTTTGCAAGACCTTCAAGACCTCTTTCTCTTGCCACGGATGCGCGGGTGCGGCGCTTCGGGCGGAAGGGACGGTAAATGTCGTCGATCTCGGTGACTGTTTCAGCCTTGTCAAGGGCTTCAATTATCTCATCGGTGAGCTTACCCTGAGCATCGATGAGCTTCTTTGTGTCCTCACGCTTTTCTTCAAGATTTCTGAGGTAGGTGAGACGTTCGCTGAGACGGCGGAGCTGTTCGTCGTCAAGGCTTCCCGTAACCTCCTTACGGTAACGGGAGATAAAGGGAACGGTGTTTCCCGCATCGAGAAGCTCCACTGCGGCGTTGACCTGTGTTACCTTTATATTAAGTTCAAGGGCGAGTTTTTCATTAATTGTCATTTTCGTACTCCAAAATTCTATAAGGGGGATTTATCTTTCATTATTCAAATTATTCAAAGTGTTTCGGCATATCTTACCGCATCCATTGCGCTTGCCGCGTAGAAGTCGGCGCCGATCGCCTTTGCGTAATCCTCGGTAAGCACCGCACCGCCTACGATAATGCGACAGAAGGGAGCCTTTTCCCGAAGGAGCTTTATGGTTTCCTCCATTGCCACAACGGTGGTGGTCATAAGGGCGGAAAGTCCCACAAGAGGCGCGCCGGTTTCAATAACCTTGGCGACAACCGTCTCGGGAGGCACGTCACGACCGAGGTCGTGTACCTTGTAGCCGTAGTTTTCCATGAGAAGCTTTACTATGTTCTTTCCGATGTCGTGAATGTCACCCTTTACGGTGGCAAGGACGAAGTCGTATCTTGTGCTGACACTGCCGCCTGTCATGCGGTCTTTTATTACCTCGAAAGCCGCTTTTGCCGCTTCCGCGCTCATGAGAAGCTGAGGCAGATAAACTCTCTTTTCTTCAAAGCCTTTGCCAACTCTGTCGAGGGCGGGTATTATCTCTTTTTCCACGAGGGTCATGCTGTCGGAGTCCTTCAGAGCCTCGGTGCAAAGCTCTGCGGCGAGGGAGGTCATGCCTTTCTCAACGGCACCTGCAAGGGTTACGGCATCTGCGGAGGTCTGTGCGGCTTTTACCCCTGCTACTGAGGATGCGCCGACCTTGTCCGCCATAAAGCTTATATATTCGCCGCACATGGGGTCAAACCCGTGAAGAGCCATGAAGCTTCTGTATGCGCGCATCATGTCTTCCGAAGTGGGGTTCATTATAGCCGCTGAAAGTCCTCTTTCCATGGCACAGGTGAAGAAGTAGCTGTTCACGGTGTCGCGGCAGGGCAGACCGAAGCTGACGTTTGAAACTCCAAGCACGGTGTGGCAGCCGAGAGTGTGCTTCACGGTGTCAAGAGCCGAGAGGGTGACTGCGGGGGCGTTTTCGTCGGTGCTGACAGTCATGGTTAATGTGTCGAACACCACGTCGCACTTCTTTATGCCGTATTCCTCCGCGCGGCGGAGGATCTTTTCTGCGATTTTGACTCTGCCCTCCGCCGTAGACGGAATTCCGTTTTCGTCAAGTGTCAGCGCAACGACAACTCCGCCGTATTTTTTAGCAAGAGGGAACACCGCATCCATAACGGATGCTTTTCCGTTTACGGAGTTTATCATCGCTTTACCCGAATACCGTCTCAGGGCGCTTTCCATGGCAATGGGGTCGGAGGTGTCGATCTGTAGGGGCAGGTCGCACACAGCCTGGATCTCACATACCGCTTCGGTGAGAAGGGATACTTCATCTATCTCGGGAAGACCCACGTTCACGTCTAAGATGTGAGCGCCGAGATCACGCTGTGAGAATACTTCCGATAGGATGTAATCGAGATCATGCTCGCGGAGAGCCTCTTTCAGCTTCTTTTTACCTGTGGGATTTATTCTTTCTCCGATGATGAGAGGGTAGTTTTCGAATTTAACCGCGTGGGTGTATGACGCAACGCGGGTGATATTTTTTTCACTTACGGGTACGGGAGTCACGCAGCCTGCCGTATCGGTGAGTGCCTTTATGTATTCGGGAGTGGTGCCGCAACAACCGCCTGCAATGCGGACACCTTTCTTTATGAGTCGGCATACGCTTTCGGCGAAATCCTCGGGAGACACGTCGTAATGAGTCTCACAGCCGCAAACCGAGGGCAGACCCGCGTTTGGTTTCAGTATCACGGGGACACTTGACACCTCAAGGAGCCTTTCCACCACGGGGGCGAGATGGTCGGGACCGAAGGAGCAGTTTACACCGACTGCATCTGCGCCGAGACCCTCAAGAGTCGCCGACACAGCCTCGGGGGAAGCACCAGTCATGAGGCATCCGTTTTCGCTGTATGCGTTGGAAACGAATACGGGGAGAGTGCTGTTTTCCTTTGCGGCAAGGAGGGCGGCTTTCGTTTCGTAGAGATCGTTCATTGTCTCAATGAAGATGAGGTCAACACCGTATTTTACACCGAGACGGACAGTTTCCGCAAAAATTGACACCGCGTCCTCAAAATCAAGATCCCCGAAGGGCTTCAGTAATTTGCCCGTGGGGCCGATGTCGAGTGCTACGAATTTTTCTCCGCAGTTGGTTGAACTTTCAGAGGCGCGTCGTGCGTTTTCCACCGCCGCCTTGATGATCTCTTCAAGCTCGTCGGGGGAAAACTTCAGCGAATTTGCGCCGAAGGTATTGGTGGACACCACGTTTGAGCCTGCATCAAAATATGCTTTATGTATTGCACATATCTTGTCGGGGTTGGTGAGATTCCACCTTTCGGGAGCCTCACCCGGGAGAAGTCCGCTTTTCTGAAGAAGAGTTCCCATACCGCCGTCAAGAAACAGCAGATTGTCTTTTATGTAATCGAGAATTTTCATTGCTTTTTCACTTCGTTTCAGTTAAATTGCGCCTTGCGGGGAATTATTTGCCGCCTCCAAAAGAGAGTCAATTTCCTCCTCGGTAAGCTCGCGGAAAGCTCCTCTCTCCAGAGACCCGTCAAGCTCAAGGGGACCGAATTTGATCCTCTCAAGGAATTCGATTCCGCTTCCAACGCTCGCGAGCATACGCTTGATCTGATGAAATTTTCCCTCGGAAATGCTGATCACACCCTCAGTGGGAGTGTCCATCTCAAGCTTTGCGGGAGCTGTTTTGAAGTCCCCCAGGTCGACACCGTTTTCAAGACGTGCTATCATTTCCTCGGTGAGTGGCTCACTGCAACGGAAACGGTAGCTTTTTGCCACGTGGCGCTTGGGGGAGAGCAGTGCGTGGGCGGTATCTCCGTCGTTGGTGATGAGAAGGAGTCCCACCGTGTCAACGTCGAGCCGTCCGCAGGGGAAGCATCCCGCCCTCTCGTATTCGGGAGGAAGGAGCTTCATCACGGTGCGTTCCGAGTCCTCTGTAGAGCTGATAGTCCCCTCAGGCTTGTTGAGCATAACGTAGAACTTTGCCTTCCAGCGGAGAGTTTCACCCTTGTAGGCAATAACGTCACGCTCGGGATCGATCTGCACCGCGCCCGACCTTACGGGAAGACCGTTTACGGTTACTTTTTTGTGTCTGATCGCCCCCGAGGATTCTCTGCGGGAGAGAACCCCGATGGCGGATAAAAATTTGTCAAGTCTCATTGTGTTCTCCAAAATATATGCACATGAGGCAGAAGTGCGCCTTCGGTCTACGTGAGAATACGTATACAGACTACGGCGCTTATGGCAAGAAGCAGAGTGAAAATACCTCCGCAAGCCATTCCGAGTGCAATGCCTCTGAGAAATTTATGAATAAAATACCAAGCTCTCATACTCTCTCCGAAAATACGCAATACTTTTTCATAGTATTACCGAAGGGGTGAGATATATGCGAGCTCAGAGCTCTTTTGCGGTGAGAGAGATGAGCAGGTCCATATTGTCCTGTTGACCCCGTGGGTCAAGAGCCGCCTTGTTCCGCCTGATCTCGCCGCACTTACGGCATTTGTGGTAAATAATGAATCCCTTTTTGGGATCGGGATCAGTCTTTACCGCGTCCATAACACCGCCGCAGTCAGCGGCACGGTCGCCGGGGTTAATATCAAGGTGGAGGGAGGCGAGACAGTATGGGCAGTGGTTTCGTGAGGTATATCCCAGAGGCTCGACCTCCCGTCCGCAGGCGGCGCATATAAAGCCGCTGTCGTTTTTAGTGAATCTTTTGGTTTCCATACGTTTATTTTACCTTGATCCTCTTTGCTTCCGCGTCGTAGATCGCTTCTAATTTCCTTGTCATGGCTTCGGCGGTGAACCTTTCTTCAAACATACGTCTCGCACCTGCGCCCAGCTTATCTCTGAGAGCCTTATCGTCCATGATCTTCACGATAGCCTCAGCCATTGCGTGAGGATCCTTGATGGGAACGAGGTATCCGTTTACGTCATCCTCTACCATGTAGGGGTTGCCTCCGAAGGAGGTAACGACCGCGGGAATGCTGAGGCTCATGCCCTCGCCGAGAGCCATAGAGGTTGCCTCTGTTCCGTAGGAACAGTTAAGTCCAAGATCCATTACGTGATAATAGGGGGCAAGATCGGTGATAAAGCCCGTGAAGATGATATTGTCTTCGATTCCAAGCTCCTTCGCCTTTGCCTTGAGATTTTCTTCCTCGGTACCGCGTCCCATGATGAGGACCTTGATGTTTTTATGTGTTTTTGCGATCTCGGCTACCGTGTCAAGGAGATATGCGTGACCCTTGTAGTGCTCAAGACGTGCGGCGATACCGCATACGAAGTCACCGTCACATATGCCCAGCTCACGTTTCTTTGCCTCCACCTCTTCAGGTGTAACCTCTCTCAGGGGAAGGACTCCGTTGACGATAACGGTGATCTTCTTTTCGGAGATACCCGTTTCCGTGAGATTGTCTTTTGCGGAATCCGCTACCGCGATGATCTGTGTAGCGAGGGTGTTGTTGATCAAGCCGTTGATCTGCTTTCCGGGGAAGGTGGTCAGCTTTCGGGGCATCTCAAAGGTGCAGTGACGGGTGTAGATACGGCTCTTTACTCCGCCGAGGAATGCCGCAAGCTTTGCGGAGAATGCGGAGTGGGTGTGAACTATATCGGGCTTTTCCGCTTTGAATATTTTTTTGTATTCGGACACTCCTGCCATGTCAAAGGATTTATCGTGACCGTGCTTCAGTGGGATAACCCGGTATCCTACCTCCTCAACCTTGGGAGTCAGAGCCGCACCCTCGGGAAGGCATACGGAAATGTCGTATTTTTCTCTGTCAAAACAGCGGAGATAGTTAATAAGGAGAGTACCGGCGCCGCCGATATTTGTATCTGTCAGAATGTGAATGACCTTGATTTTTCTCATTTTTATAGCCAAACCTTTTCTTGAATTTTGAATAATTGAAGCCTTGCTTTATTCTTTTCGCAAAGGGCGTCTTATATGCGGCGGAGCTTCTTTCTTACTGCGCTCATTACGAATTTCGCCTCCTCCGAGCGAAGAAGGAAGCTTACGACGAAGTAGATGGGAGCTGCCGCGGCAACGGAAAGCAGGATCACAACAATGTTTGATGTGAAACTATCCGAAATAAACAACACAGCGGGTATCATAGCTGCCGCCGAGATCACGGAAACACCAAAGTCGAGAATATCCCGAAGGGTAAAGCGGCAGATGCCAAGTCTATGGGACACTGCCACGTTGATTGCCAGGTTTACAAGGGTAGCAACTGCTGATATGAGGGCGATACCGCCGACTCCCAGTCTTTCGCCGAGAAGGATCACAGTGGCAACGTTGAAGGTCATTGAGATGATGGAGGATATCATGGATACCCTCGGCTTTTCAGCGGCGAAGAGTGCCTTTACTATTACCTCGTTAGCCGCCATGAACAGCATACCCACGGCATAGCGTGAGAGTGCTGTCGCGGTGAGGGCGGTATCGGAGGAGGTGAACGCACCTCTTTCGTAAACAAGTGAGGTGAACGGCACGGAAAGGAGCATGATACCTGCCGCGATGGGAGCGATGATGTAAACGAGGGTCTTGACAGAGGTGCGTATCATACGCTTTGCTCCGTCACGGTCACCCTCAGCCTCGGCTCTCGAAAAGTAGGGGAAGAGAAGGTTAGTGGCGACAAAGGAGAACACGCCGACTATCATGATATAAAGTCTGTTGGCGTAACCGATGGCGGTCATGCCGCGGCCTTCCTCGATTCCCGAGGCGTAGCGTGAGTTGATAAGGTTGCACACCGGAGTGGTCCACGTGCCGATCAGAATGGGGAGCGCATTTTTTGCGGCTCTTCCGATGTTTTCGTCAAAGATTTTTAATGTGGGCTTGTATCTGAAGCCGAGAGAGTACGCTTTGGGCACCTGAACGAGAGCCTGCGCCAGCCAACCGATGACCATTGCCACGGCAAGTCCCACAACACCGAAGAAAGTGTTGAGGGTGAAAAGATAGCATACCATGATCACGTTTGAAACGAGACTGATCAGCGCGGGAATGTTATATTCGCCCATTGACTGAAGGATACCGACGAAGGAGAAGGCAAGCCCTGTGAATATGATCATGGGGAACATGATCCTTGTCAGATCAACGGCAAGAGAGGCGGCTTCACCGGAAATTTCGGGAGCGATAAGCCACATGAGCTGCTTTGCGAAAATGACTCCCACAGCGGCAATGACGATGCAGACGATGAGAATGAAATTCACGTAGGCGTTGGCAAATCCCATGGCTTCCTTTTTGCCTTTTTTGACCATCAGTGAGTTGAACACGGGGATGAAAGCAGACGTGACGACTCCGCCGATAACAAGGTCGAAAACCGTGACGGGCAGACGGGACGCCGCCTCGTACGCCACAGCCTCAGTGCCCATGCCGTAAAAGCGTGCAACCAAAATATCGCGGAACAGACCGAGAAGCTTTGAAAGCATGATTATCACGCCCATTATGGCGGCATAACCAAGGAGTCCTTTTTTCTTGTTTTCTTTGTTTTCCATACCCATTAATAAACCGTCCGTAAAAAAGAGTAAAATTATCCACATACAATATACCACAAAACTGATGCCATGTCAATGTTTCAAGGTAACTTCGGCACTTTAATGAAGGTAAAATTAGGCGGGAATTTCATAATATTTTTGTGAAGAGTAACAAAATATTGCGGAATCCTATTGACATGATGTATGTACTAGTGATATAATTTAAGGGTAAGGTGCGAAAAAGCACTTTTCTTCGGCTGACGGCAGACTGAGGTATGGAGACGTCGGCTGTGCCAAGTAGCTATCACCTCGGAAGGAGACGGTTTCACAAAGATGAAATGTGGCGGAAAAATACTCTTTTCCTCGCTGAAGGGCGGAGTCGGTAAGTCAACCTCCGCGTGTCTTGTGGCAACTGCTCTTGCGGAGGACGGATATAACACTGTGATAGTGGATCTTGATTTCAGATCCAGAAGCCTTGACCTTATTTTGGGTGTCAGCGACAAGGTTCTCTTTACCTTTGACGATTATCTTCTTGAAAGATGCAGTGCGGATGCAGTGCTCATTCCTGTGACGGGATATGCAAAACAGAAGAGAACTCACGGAGAGGGCAAGCTTCTCCTTTGCCCCGCCCCGTCGGAGACAGCCTTTGAGGCGGCGGGTGAGGACGCGTATGACAGGATCCCCGAGGCTCTCCTGAGACTTTGCGAGGAGTCGGGGGCGGATTACGTGGTGTGTGACACGGGTGCTGACAGCAGAATCCCCCTTGTGGTGGGGAACGGCTTTGCCGAGCTTGCAATTGTAGTTTCCGAACAGAGTAAAACTGCCATCAGAGCCGCCGAGACCACAGCCGCAAGGCTTGCGGACTGTGCCAAGGTGAGAGAGGTCAGACTTCTTATAAATAATTTTAATATCAATGCCGCGCGACACGGCGGCAGGGCGGGTATTCTCGATATGATCGACGGTTGCTCCGTCAGATGTATCGGTGTAATTCCCGAGGACAGAGGTATGCCCGAAAGACAGGATGCGGGGCTTCTTCCCCATAAAGCATCCCCCGTGATTCCCGCCTCACGCAATATTGCAAGGCGTATTCAGGGAATTGAAACTCCCCTTTTCACCGGAATGAAAAAAGAACGGCGCAGAACCGTTTTATGACGTGTTAAGTATAATTGACTATAAAAATTCAAAATAAATAAAGAAAGGATACTTACCTATGGACATCGCCCTTATAGCTGACGATACTAAAAAAGAATTAATGACACAATTTTGCATAGCTTACTGTGGAATTTTGTCGAAGCATCATATTTGCGCGACCAGCACCACCGGTAGATATGTATCCGAGGCCACAGGACTTGAAATTGATCTTCTTATGGCAGGTGAACACGGCGGTCAGCAGCAGATCACGTCCCGCATCTCCTATAACGAGATAGACGTGCTTCTCTACTTCCGCAGTACCACTCCCAATGCAAACCGCGAGCTTGAAGAAGCTGATTACAATCTTCTCCGTATGTGCGACGTGCACAACGTTCCCGTTGCTACCAATATCGCTACGGCTGAGGTACTTATCTGTGCCCTTGACAGAGGCGACCTTGACTGGAGAGAGATCGTAAATCCCCGTTCGGACTATAATCGCCGCCGCCGCGGGATTCTGTATTGATCTGAAGACGCTATGAAAAGAATAACCAAAACGATCCTGCGAGCAGCGGCTCTTGTCGCTGCCGTTGTTCTACTGTTGTCTTTTACATCCTGCGGTAAGACTTATAGCGAGGAAGAGATAAAGACTGCTGCCGCAGAGCTTATCGAAGAGTCCTATGAGATCAACGAAATTTTCTTCGGCGAAGGACTCCCCGGGGTAGAGCCTGAGGGCGAGGACATTATGCAGTATCTCAAAATTGCCGAGGATAGCCCGTACCACACTGAGGAAGAGCTAAAAGCAGCCGCCCTAAAGGTGTACTCGGAAGGATACTGCGCGCTTCTCTTCGAGAGAGCGTTCAGCGGATTTTCGCTGGATGAGAACGGCGAAGACGGAATCGACACCACAAAGCTTGTGGATGCAAGATTTGTTACCTATAACGACGAGCTTGTAATCCTCCCGTTGACGGATGAGGATATAATGGAGCTTGAGCGCACCTACGACGTCGAAAGTATCAAGGTGGTAAAACAGAAGAGTGGAACTGTTATCATTTCCGTGCAGTCCTTCGTTGACGGAGAGAATGCGGGTGAGGTTACGCTCAACATGATAATGACGGAAAACGGTTGGAGGCTTGACAGCCCGACTTATTAAGCAAAAAACTGCCCGATGGGCAACGTCGGTGCCCGTTTTGCGGCGCGGCGTTGCCTTTTTTATTTATTTAGACCATTCAGAACTTGGAGAACACAGTGAACGTAAAGATTTTGACACTTGGAGACGTGGTTGGAGTCGCGGGATGTGAATATCTCACGTCAGGCGGCAGACTTCGCAGGTATGTCCGCGAAAACGGAGTATCCCTTGTCATCGCCAACGGAGAAAACTCCGCTGACGGCAACGGAATTACTCCAACGTCAGCAAACAGCCTTTTTGAGGCGGGAGTTGACGTTATCACGGGCGGCAACCATACCATGAGAAAAAAGAATATATACACCATGCTTGACGACGGAGGGACTCTTATCCGTCCCGCAAATTACCCCTCCCGTTCCCCGGGCGTCGGATACGTTACAGTTGACGTGTACGGTTACCGAATTCTCGTCGTGAACCTTGCGGGACAGGTGTACATGGATACCCATGCCACGTCCCCCTTTGACTGTCTTGAAAGAATTCTTGAGTCGGAGTCGGGTCGCTATGATGCTGTAGTGGTGGACATTCACGCTGAAGCCACCAGTGAAAAGTTAGCTCTTGCAAGATACTTTGCAGGCAGAGTTTCTGCCGTTGTGGGCACACATACCCACATTCCCACCGCAGACGTGCGTATTATTGATTCATATACCGGCTACATCACCGACCTCGGTATGTGCGGCTCTCAGGCGGGCGTTCTGGGTGTGAGAAGCGAAGAGGTGATAAGAAAATTCCTCTCCGTGGTGCCCGTAACCTTCCAACCCGCTGAGGGAGAGCTTGAATGTCAAGGCGCGCTGTTCACCGTAGAGCTTCCAAGCGGTAAGTGTGTTTCTGCGGAAGCAGTCAGATTCTAAGTGAGATGCCGAAAGGATTTTTGTAAATGAGCGAAAATTTTCTCTGTGATAAAATGACGGACACGGAAGTCACGTCTGTTTCCGCCGCCTCTCTTGCTTATCTCGGTGACTGTGTGCTTGAGATCATGGTAAGAGAGAGACTTGTGAGACTTGGCGTTAAAAATCCCAGTGTTGAGTCTCTTGAGTACGTAACTGCCCCGAATCAGAGCGATGCCTTGGAGAGAATACTTCCTCTTCTGACGGAAACCGAGGAGGATTTCTACAAACGCGGAAGAAACTGTGTTCATTCAGGTGTTCCGCGCCATGCCACTCCCGCACAGTACCGCAGAGCCACGGGACTTGAAACCCTGTTCGGTTATCTTTATCTTACGTGTCAGACCTGCCGTATCAGGGAGCTGTTTTCCGCGGCTTTCCCGAATTAAGCTTCGGGTGACAATTTGATCCATAGTGAATTAATTAACATATGTCACTTGATTTTACCTGAGAAGTAACATATAATAGATTTGAAATCAGAAATAATCCTGCCGAAAGGACGGTAAATAATATGCCTAAGTACGAAAACGATAAAACTATAACATTCTCTATCCGCGAGGCAGAGAAGGACAGAGACCGCAGAACTAAGCTTCGCGCGGTTTACGATGCTCTCACTGAGAAAGGGTACAATCCTCTTACTCAGATCTCGGGCTACATTCTGACTGAAGACCCCACTTATATCACAAACCACAGAAATGCACGTGCCATCATGCGCAAGATCGACCGCGACGAGCTTCTCGATGCGCTTCTTAAGGAATATCTCCACATCTGAGTCCCATGGAAAAGGTAATACTGTCCAGAAGACTTCCTCCCGTAACGAGGCTGGCTTTCGGCTCTCTTACTCTCAGTCCTCTTCAGGCGGGGCGTGACGTGGAAAAAGCCTCGGATACCATCGCGTATTCCTTCTCAAAGGGGATAAACTTCATCGATACCGCAGAATATTATGAAAACTATCACATTATACGTCGGGCTTTTGAAAAGTTTGAAGGGTCCGACGGTATTGTGCTGTCTACGAAGACCTATGCCTATGACAGAGCCACGGCTGAGGCCTCTCTTGAGAAGGCAAGGCGTGAGACGGGACGGGACGTTATTGACATTTTCATGCTTCACGAGCAGGAGAGCTACGAGACTCTCAGGGGGCACATGGAGGCGCTTGAATTTTTCTTCAGTTGCCGCGAAAAGGGTATCATCCGTGCCGTAGGCGCATCAATGCACCACATATCGGCGGTGCGGGGAGTGTCGAGACTGGTGAAAAACGGCCTTCCCCTTGACGTTATCCATCCGATTTACAATAAAAGCGGTATCGGTATCGCTGACGGCACTCTATCTGATATGGCACAGGCGATAGATGAGGCTCACTCTTTAGGAGTGGGAGTTTTCGGAATGAAGGCTCTTGCGGGCGGACATCTTTGCTCCTCTGCGGAGGAGGCATTTGATTTTGTCCTTGACAGCGGCTTTATAGATGCGGTAGCCGTGGGGATGCAGTCCGAAAGTGAGCTTGACGCCAATATTGAGTATTTTACCCGTCGCAGCTTTTCCCCCGAGGCTAAAGCGAGACTCGGAGAGAAAAAAAGACGTCTCCACGTGGAAGAATACTGCGAGGGGTGCGGAAGCTGTGTTGCAAGGTGCCCTGTGGGCGCGCTAAGTCTTGCGGAGAATCCTCCGTCGGAGAAAATCGAAGGCGAGTTCGTGCGCACGTTTACCCACCATGCGGAATGTGACACCGACAAGTGTGTGCTTTGCGGATATTGCTCCAAGGTGTGTCCCATGTTCGCACTGAAGGTGTACTGATGAGATGAAAAGACGACCCTTCAACAAAATCCCAAGCTGAGGAAAACAGATATGACCATATACGATCTTGGCACGATGACTGAAATTCGTGAGATGCCCCGCGGTTGCGTTGTAGCTTTGGGATTTTTCGACGGAGTTCACTTGGGCCACAGAATGATAATAGATACTGCCCGAAGGCTTTCCGAGGCTCAGGACGGCGGAGTTGCCGTTTGGACTATTTCTCAGGAAAGTGGGGACTATAAAACAGGAAGACTTGCTCTGACCGATGAGGAGGAGCGTCTTTCATTGTTGCGGGATGCGGGTGCCAATTATGCGGCGGTCAGCGCCTTTTCCGACATCAAAGAAATGACGGGAGAAGAATTCGTCTCCCGTATTCTGAAAGATGCTCTCGGAGCGTCGGAGGCGGTGTGCGGCTATAATTACAGATTCGGCAGAGGAGCCGTCTGCGGTGTCGCCCAGCTCAGAGAGCTGTGCGTGTCCCGAGGTATACGGGTTACCGCGGTGGATGCGGTGACTGACGGCGGCGAGAGGGCTGTTTCGTCCACCCTTATCAGGGGACTTATAGCTGACGGTGACGTTGAGACGGGGGGGATACTGCTTGGCAGACCCTATTCCTTCACGTCGAAGGTGCTTCACGGAAAACACCTCGGCAGACGTCTCGGCTACCCCACGGCAAATCAACTGATCCCCTCGGGAAGACTGACACCGAAGCGGGGAGTGTATGCCGTGTCGGTTGAGTTTTTGTCCGAAGGAGTGCGGACGGTTTTCCCGGGAGCCGCCAATATCGGATATTGCCCTACGCTTACCGACGAGGAGATCTCTGAGGCGGGCGTTTCCCCAGATGCGGTGGGTAAAGGCGGCGCGGCAGGAAAGGGATATGCCGTATGCGAAACGTATATCGTGGGGTATAGCGGCGACCTTTACGGCAAGGACGTAAAGATCAGCTTTTTGAGGCGACTGCGCGGAGAGAAAGCCTTTGACGGTATTGGAGCCCTCAAGGAGCAGATCTCCCTTGATGCCGAAGCGGCTTTGCATATCCACGAAGAAATTTACGGATCATTTTCGGTAAAACGGTGATGAGTAATGAAAAGAATATTGAAAAAAATAAATAAAAGGAGCATTGTTAGGCTCATTTCGGGATGTATGACGGCTCTTTGTGTGCTCCCTTTGGTAGGGGGCTTGGCAAATGCAGACGGAGACGATGCCGAGGTTGCGGATCCGTATGCTCCGCCGACTCTCCAGGAGACGACCTATGCTTATCTGTACAATTTTGAGAACGATACCGAGCTGTACAGAAAGGGTGACATAAACCTTCCCGTATATCCTACGTCAACTGTTAAGATCATGGCGGGTATTACGGCAATTGAAGCTCTGGGAGATGACATGGATCGTAAGATCACCGTAAACGCTGAGATGCTGAAGCTCGTAAGCGGCAACAGGATCGGCTTTATGGAGGGTGAGGTAGTTACGGCTGAGCAGATGCTTTACGCAATGCTTGTAAACAGTGCAAACGATGCGGCGATTATCCTGGCATACGGCATCTCGGGCTCTATCGAAGATTTTGTGCAGCTGATGAACGACAAAGCGCGTGACGTTATCGGAGTCAAGGCAACGTATTTTACAAATCCCACGGGAATGCACGATGACGCCATGTATACCACCACCGCGGATATTATAAAGATAGCGAAATACGCATACGGTATGCCGAAATTCATGGAGATAGTAAGCACTCAGATGTATCTGATGGAGGAAACGAATCTTTCGGGATTCCGCAAGATATACAACAGAAACTGCCTTCTTTCGAAATACTACAGAGGGGATTACTACTACGAAAATGCACTGGGCATGAATGCGGGAGGTACCGTACAGGGCAACTACTGCTCGGTAACGGTAGCGCGCAACAAGGACGGAGACCTGACGTATCTTTGCGTTATCATGGATTCGGTGGCCGTGGAGCCTGAGGACGGAAGCGACACGATCCTCACCAACTACACGGGGGCAATCGAGCTGTTTGAATGGGCATTTTGTACCTACGGCTACAGAGAGGTGCTCTCTCAGAAATCCGTGGTTTGCGAAGTACCTGTCAGCCTTTCATCCACGTCGGACTACGTGACTCTCGTGCCAAAGGACAGCATCACCGCGTACCTTTCATCGGAAATAGATCTGAAAAATGATATTAAAGTAACGAACACCTTGGAGGAAAACGTCAAGGCACCGGTGAAAAAAGGGGATGTGTTGGGCTATGCAAAGGTACTGCACGGAGACGTTGAGCTTGGCAGAGTTGAGCTGATCGCAACGGCGGATATAGAGCGAAGCGAATTCCTTTATACTCTTGAACAGGTAAGCGAGTTTACAAAGAGCACGTTCTTTATTGCGACTGTTGTTTCTATCGTGGTGCTGTCCGTTGCATATGTTCTGATTAATGCAAGAATGAGACAGAAGAGACTCCGCAGCCGCGTGCCGAGACAGTATCGAAGATGAAAAAAAAGTAGCTGTTATAACCCGAATTTTTCGGGTTGTAACAGCTACTTTCGCATCCAAATCACGCTGAAAGCGTGTATATAATCATCACAAAGTGATGTATGGAATCAAGCCGCAGGGAAGGACACATATACGCTTGCGCGTGATGCCATACGCTTTCAGCGATTCCATGCAATTGCAAGCGATTGATTCCATACCAATCCTGCGGATTGGATAAAAAAGAAATCCGAACCTTTCTGCTCGGATTTCTTTTTTGACCCCGTGAGGGAATCGAATCCACTGTTTAATTGCTGACGCAATTAAACCTCGAGATGCGTGGGAAAAGCAAAGGGTGGAAGTGTAGCGGGCATCTCGCCGCGCAGATTCATTGGAATCTGCGTCCGGTTGTCGATAGCCTCCATGAGTTAAAAAAGAAAAGCACCACTATCGTGATGCTTTCTTTTTTGACCCGTGGGGGAATCGAACCCCCGTTTCCAGCGTGAGAGGCTAGCGTCTTGACCGCTTGACCAACGGGCCTTGCTCAATGCTCGTATATTATATCACAGAAGTTTTTATTTTGCAATACCTAAATCGAATTTTTTTTAAGTTTTTTTAGATTTTTTTTAGTTTTTTTCGTTTTTTCAATGAAAAATAAGATTTTCATCGTCCTGACATATGGACTTTCCTCGGGTCTTGTGATAAAATAATTCTATAGGCTGTTTTTTGCCGCGATTTTTATTTGATTTTTCTGCGACGTGACGGAGGTTTCAATGGGAGAAAAGCTGACTTATGACGTGATCGCTCATATTAAAACGGATTTCAAGGACAAATTCGGGATTCCCCGTCAAAGCGGCAGAGTTGATGCCCTCACAGGAACCGTCATTTTTGAGCCGAAATATCGTAACCCCGACGCCCTCCGCGAGATCGAATCCTTTTCCCATCTGTGGATCATCTTCGACTTTTCAATGGCGCACAGGGAAAACTCAGATTCATGGTCGCCAACGGTCCGTCCTCCCCGTCTCGGCGGAAACAGAAAGGTTGGTGTTTTCGCAAGTCGTTCCCCCTTCCGCCCCAGCCCCATCGGTCTTTCCTGCGTGAAGCTTATAGGTGTGGAGAAAACCGAGAAATACGGACACGTACTGAAAGTCTCGGGAGTCGATCTACTTGACGACACGCCTATCGTTGACATAAAACCCTATCTGCCCTTTGCAGACTGCCGTCCTGATGCCATCGGAGGCTATGCCGACAGTGAGGTCTCTCACAGCCTTAAGGTTGATTTCCCCGAAGAGCTTCTGTCTATGATCCCCGAAGACAAAAGGGAAGCGGCTGTGTGCTGCCTTGCAGAGGATCCCCGCCCGTCGTATCAGTCCGACGACAGAGTGTACACCATGGTCTACGCGGGATATGAAATCGACTTTACGGTTGTCGGGTCAAACGCTACCGTGGTGGAAGTGAGAGATACGCGAAACTGAATAAATGAAAAATGGGTTGCCGTTTTGGCAACCCATTATGTATTCAAATTAGTGAACGATGCACTTCTCGGTTTCCTTGTCGAAGATGTGAACGCGAGTCATATCGATAGCAACGTTTACGATATCGCCTGCGCGAGTCTTACTTCTGGGAGATACGCGAGCGATGAGCTTGGTCTCGTCTGTGAGGAGGTAGAGATAGATCTCAGCACCCATAAGCTCAGTAACTTCAACGTCAGCCTCGACGATGGAGTCAGCCATTCTGCGGAGGTTAGCGTCGTCGTCGTGGATACACTCGGGACGGATACCGATGATAACTTCCTTGCCGATGTATTCCTGAAGAGCTTCGTTCTTAGCCTTTTCTTCGGGAAGCTTGAGGGAGTTGGAGCCGAATGTTACGTAGAGACCGTCGTTCTTCTTGTCAAGTGTGCAGGTTACGAAGTTCATCTGAGGTGTACCGATGAAGCCTGCAACGAAGAGGTTAACGGGAAGGTCATAGAGGTTCTGAGGAGTGTCAACCTGCTGAATGAGACCGTCCTTCATAACTACGATACGTGTAGCCATGGTCATAGCCTCT
>JAFXKJ010000017.1 GCA_017531765.1 Clostridia bacterium | reverse complement strand
GAGATCGAGAAGTAAGAAGGGAGTATAGATTATGTATTCAGAAAGATTCCAGGCGTCCCTCGCTGCAGTTGAGGCGGCAAGAGAAAAGAACCTTGCTCTCGAGCCTGCAAGAATGACAGCACAGCAGAAGGAAGACCTTCTTGCTGAGTTCCATCCCGACTACAAGAAGGGTGAGTTCAGAGAGCTGAAGATCGGTCCCAACAAGGGTGAGATGGTTCCCACCGAGCTTGCTGAGACTCTCCAGGCTCACAGCCGTATTAAGGCTTCCGACGTTGATCTTAACAAGATCGACTACGACGTTGACGTACTCGTAATCGGCGGTGGCGGAGCAGGTACTTCCGCGGCTATCGAGGCTCACGAGGCAGGCGCAAACGTTATGATCGTTACAAAGCTCCGTATGGGTGACGCTAACACCATGATGGCTGAGGGCGGTATCCAGGCGGCTGATAAGGAGAACGACTCTCCCGCTATCCACTTCGTAGACGCATTCGGCGGCGGTCACTTTGCAGCTAAGAAGGAGCTTCTCGCTAAGCTCGTTTGCGATGCTCCCGAGGCTATTCAGTGGCTCTCTAACCTTGGCGTTGAGTTCGACAAGGACGAAGACGGCAGAATGGTTACAACTCACGGCGGTGGTACATCCCGTAAGCGTATGCACGCTGCTAAGGACTACTCCGGTGCCGAGATCATGAGAACTCTTCGTGACGAGGTTCTCAACCGCGGTATCAATGTAGTTGATTTCACATCCGCTATCGAGCTTATCCTTGATGAGAACGGCAACGCGGCAGGCGCTGTTCTCCTTAATATGGAAACAAAGGAGCTTCTCGTAGCAAGAGCTAAGACCGTTATCATCGCAACAGGCGGTGCAGGTCGTATGCACTACCAGGGCTTCCCCACCTCCAACCACTACGGTGCTACAGCAGACGGACTTGTTCTCGGCTACAGAGTCGGCGCAAAGCTCCTCTATGCTGAAACACTTCAGTATCACCCCACCGGTGCGGCTTATCCCGAGCAGATCTTCGGTGCTCTCGTAACTGAGAAGGTTCGTTCTCTCGGCGCAAAGCTCATCAACGCAAAGGGTGAGGCGTTCATGCATCCCCTTGAGACCCGTGACGTATCCGCGGCTTCCATCATCCGTGAGTGTAACGCTCGCGGCAACGGTGTTGACACAGGTTCAGGTCTCGCAGTATGGCTCGACACTCCCATGATCGAGGCTATCGGCGGTGAAGGTACAATCGAAAAGAGAATCCCCGCTATGATGAGAATGTTCGGTAAGTACGGCATCGACATCAGAAAAGAGCCTATCCTCATTTACCCCACACTCCACTACCAGAACGGCGGTCTTGACATCAACGTAAACGGTGAAACAACCAACGTTAAGAACCTCTTCGTAGCAGGTGAGGCTGTCGGCGGTATCCACGGTAGAAACCGTCTCATGGGTAACTCCCTCCTTGACATCATCGTATTCGGACGTAATGCAGGTCAGAATGCGGCTGCAACTGCTAAGGACGTAACTGTTGGCGCACTCACTCTCGATCATGTGGCAAAATTCGAGGCTGAAATCGCTGAAAGCGGTATCGAAACGGACGTAGTATCCCCCAAGCTTCTCCCCGACTATACCCGTAAGGTAAACGGTTAAGCTTAAAGGAGTAAAGGAATATGGAATTTATTAAGGATCTCATTCCCATTTCGGGAGTATCATTCTTCCTCTTCTGCGTATTTGCTATCCTTTTCGCAGGTTACGCATTCGGTAGAATCACCGTCAAGGGTGTTTCTCTCGGTGACGCAGGAGTGTTTATCATGGCACTTTTGTTCGGCGCTTTGTTCTGCAGTGATCTTATGCCGAGTACCTTCGGTGTTAAGGCTATCTCCTTTGATGAAAGCTGGCTTAACCTCATCGAAAGCTTTGGACTTATCCTCTTTGTAACAAGCGTTGGCTTTATCGCAGGTCCCAAGTTCTTCGCTAACATGAAGAAAAACTTCAAGAGCTACGTGCTTCTCGGACTTGTGATCATCATCGCAGGCGGTCTTGCAGCCTTCGGCTGTATCATGCTCGGCAAGCACGTTTTCGGTTGGGGTGCATCCACCATCACCGACATCGACGGCTTCGTAGCTATGATCGTTGGTCTTCTCTCCGGTTCTCTTACATCTACTCCCGCGTTCAGCGCAGCTAAGGCAACTGTTGCTCCCGAGCTTCAGAGCCTTGTATCCGTAGGTCACGGTATCGCTTACATCTTCGGTGTAATTGGTGTTGTACTTTTCGTACAGCTCATTCCCAAGATCATGAAGGCTGATATGGACGTTGAGAGATCTAAGATCTCCGTAGGTTCACAGAATTCCGAAGGTAAGGTTAAGAAGGTAGTAAAGCTTCTCCACCTCGACCACATGGGCGTTGCGGCGTTCTCCGTTGCAGCTATCCTCGGTACTGTTGTTGGTAAGATCAAGATCCCCATGTCCGCTGACGGATTTGACGGTACTTGCTTCTCACTCACAACAACGGGCGGATGCCTCCTTGTTTCTCTTATCATCGGTCACTTTGGCAGAGTTGGTAAGATCTCCCTTATGCCTGCTGAGTCCACACTTAAGCTCTTCCGTGAGCTTGGTCTCGTGCTCTTCCTCGTAGGTGCAGGTATCCCCGGCGGTGCAGACTTCGTTGCAAACTTCAACGGTATGTACTTCGTATACGGTATCATCATGACCGTAGTTCCCATGATCGGCGGCTTCTTCTTCGCTAAGTACGTTCTGAAGCTCCCGCTCCTCAACAACCTCGGTTCTCTTACCGGTGGTATGACAAGTACACCTGCTCTCGGAACACTTATTAACGTGGCAAAGACTGAGGACGTTGCTGCGGCTTACGCTGCAACATATCCTATTGCGCTCATCGCAGTAGTTCTTGTTTCACAGTTCCTTATTCTCATGTTCTGAGTTTAATTTAAACCAAAAATCCGCAGAGATGCTTGCGTCTCTGCGGATTTTGTTATATAATTAAGGAAGAAAACAGTAATATAAGTCCGCAAGTTAAGGAGATAACGTCATGAAAGCAACCGCAGTTCAGGTGTCAAGTCTTGTCAAGACTCGTCCTGAGGAGATTTGTACCTCCCGTGAGATAACGTCTAAGAAAATGATGAAGGGAGAGGTGTTCTCCTATCAGATAACGCTATGGACCGATCGCAAGGCTGATTTTGAGGTGACATTTGAGTCACCGATAAGCGAATTTATCAAGCTATACACCGTGAAGAACAGTTACGTAGATTTTCCCACATATGATTGGGGCTGTGACGATTACATAACAAAAACGCCATGCCTTATGCCTGATATGCTGGTGCCTCTTGAAGATGAGCGCTATAAGCTGCGTCTCGTCAGAGAAAGTGCATCTTTGTGGGTATACGTGCGAATTCCCGAAGATGCCGCTGCGGGAGATTATGATGTAAAGCTCAGCTTTGACGGCTGGAGCGAGGATGGCAGCACAGTAAAACTTACCAAGACTATGACGCTACATATTTCGGATGAAGCAGTCCCCGAGAATCCCCTGAAGGTTACACAGTGGTTCCACGTTGACTGTATTGCCGACGTTCACGGTGTTCCCGTATACAGCGAGGAGCATTGGGCGCTCATCGACAAGTACATGGCACTTGCGGTTAGCCTCGGTATCAACATGATCCTCACGCCCGTTATTACTCCTCCGCTTGACACAAAAGTCGGCACGACCCGTCCCTGTACACAGCTTGTGGGAATCGAGAAAAACGGTGAAAACTACACCTTCGACTTCACACTTCTTAAAAGATGGGTGGATCTTTGCCGTAAAAACGGAGTTAAATATTACGAGATATCTCATTTGTTCTCTCAGTGGGGAATCAAACATTCGGCAAATGTAAAAGTTAAAATTGACGGCGAAGAGAAGTATCTCTTCGGTTGGCACACCGATGCACAGGACCCCGAATATAGACGTTTTCTTGAAGCTTTCCTACCATCTCTTGTGGATTTCTTCGAAAAAGAGGGAATCAAGGACAGATGTTACTTCCACGTTTCCGACGAGCCGTCTGCAAATAGTCTGGAAGCATACGAGTACGCCGCGAATCTCATAAAACCCCTTATAGGCGGATGCCAAACACTTGATGCTATTTCTGACTACGATT
This sequence comes from Clostridia bacterium, assembly GCA_017531765.1. Lineage (GTDB taxonomy): Bacteria > Bacillota > Clostridia > Oscillospirales > CAG-272 > RUG11130. Next base: position 591 of record JAFXKJ010000017.1, on the reverse strand, counting down.
TCTACGAAAACGGATTGATTTCAACTCCTGTTGTATCAATAGCGCATCTTGAAAAATTCATTGAAAATAACGTAGAAAACAAATGGTGCTATTACTGCTGCGGTGAGGCGTATGAAGTGAGCAATCGATTTATGGCGATGCCATCTTACCGTACAAGGATCATCGGACTCCAGATGTATAAGTATGGTATAAAAGGATTTTTGCAGTGGGGATACAATTTCTACTATACTCAGCTTTCGGTCAAGCTAATAGATCCTCACGTAACGACATCCGCTGATAAGGCATTCCCTTCGGGAGATGCGTTCTCCGTATATCCTTACGGAAATGGTGTGACACCGTCTCTCAGAGCTTTCGTTTTCAAAGAAGCACTGAACGATTTTGCGGTATGTATGGCACTGGAACGTAAGATCGGCAGAGAAGCGGTCATAAAGTTGATAGACAGTGAAGCGGGCATGAACGTTACGTTCAAGCAGTACCCGCGATGTGAAGAGTATATACCGAATCTTATTGAAAAAATGCAGGATATGCTTGCGGAATAAACTAAAAACGCCTCTTTCAAAGAGGAGTCAGTTTGCTGACAAAGGTTTCGCG
>JAFXKJ010000117.1 GCA_017531765.1 Clostridia bacterium | reverse complement strand
TCACCTTTACTCCCGAAGATACGGGTACAGCTGAAGTTCCGATCACTTATCGCGTTTACGGCAACGGTGACGTTATCTTTAACGGAGGATTTACTGTTAAGGCAAATGAATTTGTTTCTATCTCTGACGATGAAGCAAAAAAATTCCCTACAGATGCTACACCTTACATCAAAAAAGCAAATCTGACAGGTAAGCTTCCCGAAACCCCTACTCTTCACAATTACCTCTTCAGCGAATCAACAGGTATGTGCTGGCAGGCACGCGACCTTAACAGAAGCGGCGGTGAAGACAAGTACGTATGGAATTCAACGACTGAAGGCGACCTCAGAACATGTATTAAGCTTCAAGGTAAACTTGCAAAGTCAGCTGAATCATTCAGTACTTATGACGGTCTCTGGGTAAAGGGTCAGCTTTGTACCGGATATACCTTTGACATCTTTGAAGTAACCGGCTACGATCCCGAAACTCAGCTTCTCTATCTTGATACCGAGAATTACCACGGATGTGCTGCAAATATGTATCAGCCTCATACAAGCTTCAACGGTCTGGCAACCGAAGGCAGAATGGAAGACAAGCTGTTCTTCTATAATCTTCCTGAATTCCTTGACGCACTTGGTGAGTACTGGATCGATTACGAAACTGAAACACTTTACGTATACGATCCCTACGGTGACTATTCTTACACAAGAAACGGTACATTTATGACATTTGAGGAAGGTGTTAATCATATTAACATGATCGGTCTTCAGTTCAGAGGCGGATACAAGGATAATATGATCAACCTTTACGGTGACCATTTTACCTTTGACGGTTGCCGCTTCGGCAGCTTCAGCAGCATGTACGCTATCTGGGCTGACGGTGTCAATAATTTCAGATTTGAGAACTGCGAGGTTTACAATTTCCCCGGTCACGGTCTCGGAATGATTTCAAACGCTGACAGAAATAACATCATCCCTGCCGGAAACGTTATTCGAAACAACTATTTCCATGACTACGGTAACTCTGAATATTGGTCAGATGCAGTCGAAGTCGCAAATGACGTTGCTACACTTATTGAGCATAACGAGTTCAAGAATGCTGCTCACGGCGGTATATCATACTACGACTCAATCGATATCATCATTCAGTTTAATATCTTTGACTTCCTTATGCACAGCACAACCGACTACGGCGCGGTATACACTCACCGCGGATGCGGATTCCGTGACAACATCATCCGCTACAATCTCTTTAAGAACATGGCTGATGCCGCTATGACACACAGTTTTTATAACGACGGTGCATACGGTCAGATAGTTTACTCTAATATCTTCTATAATTCTTGCGGCGATAACATATGTAATAACGACGGACGTGACAACGTTGTCAGTGACAATATTTCGATTGCTAACAAAATGCCCGGTGGATTCGGCGGATTCCTGATGAGCTACAATCCCGGTCCTTATCTTGCTCTTACAGATGAAGGCAAGATGGTAGACGTTGAGGGCCTTATAGGGCACATGAATAACATAGTAAAGCCCGGTGAGGAAGGCTATGAAAAGTGGTATTCAAGATGGGAAGTTATGTATAAGTACGATTATTCCAAGGAATCAGCAGGTGACTTCTACAGCTTCTACTCTACTATCAACTACGTTAAACGAAACAAAATGTTTTACTCTACTACCAAGAAAATAGGAGAGTACGATCTTGGTGAGACCGCTGATACTTTCAGTGGATTTGATAACATAGCAGATAATATTGAACACCCGATTACAGAAAACCCCTATTTCAAGTGTCCCTCTACAGGTGACTACTCGATAGTAAATAATGCTGACGATTTTGAACAAGTGTACGACTTCTACAAGATCGGTGTATTGCAGTAATATTAACTACTCCCCGCTTACTGCGGGGAGTAGTTTTAAAAAGGAGATCACAATATGAAAGAATTTGAGAGTTTTGAGCGTATCGGTACTACTCCCCACAGAAGCTATTATATTCCGTTTGACGAAAACGACGTAATAGGCACAAAGTACGGTATCATAGACCGCACTTCCAGTTCAAGATTCACTTCCCTTGACGGTGAATGGTATATAAAGCAACTTGACCACGTTGAAGATTTTAACATAAGTGATGTCCTCTGTGAAACGATAACGGTGCCCTCTTGCGTTCAGATGCACGGATATGATCACATTCAGTATCTGAATTACCGTTATCCATTCCCCGTTATGCTTCCGCATATACCCTATGACAACCCGTGCTGGCACTACAGACGTACTTTTACTGTAAATAAAAAGGACGGTAAGAGACATTACCTCAATTTTGAAGGTGTTGACAGCGCGTTTTACCTATATATTAACGGAAAATTCAAAGGATACTCTCAGATTTCTCATTCAACGAGTGAATTCGACATTACAGAGCTTGTTATAGACGGTGAAAATACCATCGATGTCCTTGTTCTCAAATGGTGTATCTCAACATACCTTGAATGTCAGGATAAATTCCGCTTCTCAGGAATCTTCCGAAGCGTGTATATACTTACACGTCCCGAAAGACATATCACAGATTATAAGATCGAAACGGATTTTAATGAGAATGTCGGAATACTAACCTTTATAAACGAAAGTAATATCGGAATCAAGCTGATTATAGATGGCAGCACCACCATTGCACAGCCAAAAGAGAAAGTACAGTTTTACATACAGGACATTAAGCTGTGGACTGCGGAAGAACCTAATTTATATTCCCTTGAGTTATATGCAAACGGTGAAAAAGTCATTGAAAATATCGGATTCAGAAAGGTCACCATTGACGGAAAAGTGTTTAAGATTAACGGCGCCCACGTGAAACTCAAGGGTGTAAACCGTCACGATTTCAACTGTGAAACGGGCGCTACTGTAAATCTTGACAATATGGCAGAAGACGTTCTGCTGATGAAAAAATTAAACGTTAATGCGCTCAGAACATCACACTATCCAAATTGTCCTGAGTTTTATCAGCTCTGTGATAAGATTGGGCTTTATGTTATGGACGAAGCTGATCTTGAAATGCACGGTGCCTGCAGTCGAAGCGGCAGTTATGACGGTAAGCTTTGGAGCGAATACGCGGAAAACGATTTCTTCACCAACGGAATCACAGACCGTCACATCGCTCTTGTGGAACGTGATAAAAACAGACCGTGTGTCATAATATGGTCCCTCGGCAACGAAAGTTCATTTGGTAAAGCTTTCTTTGACGGTACAAGGTATATAAAGTCCCGTGACAATACGAGACCCATTCATTATGAGGGCACGCAGAATGCCGACCCGAAATATTATTACACCGACATGGTGGATATAGTCAGTATGATGTACCCTTCCATCGATACGATCAAAGAAAAAGTCCTTGAAAATCCTGAAGAAAGCCGTCCGTTTGTAATCTGCGAATACAGTCACGCTATGGGTAACAGTTGCGGTGACTTGGCGCAGTATTGGGATCTGATCTATAATAATGATCAAATGATGGGTGCTTTCGTTTGGGAATGGGCTGACCACGGGATAAAGACCGACAAAGGATTTCTTTACGGCGGTGATTTCGGTGAAACCGAGCACGACGGTAACTTCTGCATAGACGGTCTGTTAACACCTGACCGAAAGTTAAAGTCAAGTGCCCTTGAAATGATGGCGGTTTACGGCGGTAAGCTAAAGTCTGAAGTGCACCCAGTTGAGATTCCGCAAAATACTATTGATCACAGTTCAGCTATAGATATAAAAGTAAATGAACACACAGGGGAGATAATCTCAATTAAAGCTGATGGCAGAGAGATACTTCGCACACCGATTCACTTTAACATAACACGTTACACGGATAATGACCGCGGACTTATGTCTCATTGGATCGATACTTACCACCTCGATGCTTGCAAGCCGCATATTTTCTCATTCGAAAAGAAAGATGATTATTATAAATTCAACGGTTGCCTTGCGGCAAACAGTCTTATGCCTGCCGTATATTTTGATCTTGCCTATAAGGTAGACCGCAATAGACTTTTGATAACTGCAGAATATGAGCTTGCCCCTTACGTAAAAAATTTCCCGCGTTTTGGAATCGAGTTCGGTATTGATAAGGCTTTTAATAACTTTTCATATGTTGGTTTTGGTCCGTACGAAAGCTATGTTGACAAGCATATCGCCTGTGAATACGGATATTACGAAAGTACGGCTGAAGAGAATTACGGCTTCATGTATATTCGTCCCCAGGAATCGGGCAGTCACCATGCCTGCAAATACCTTGAAGTTAAAGATCTCTTTACACTAAGTGCAAAAGAACCGTTCTCCATATCAGTAAACCCGTTTACAACTGCGCAACTGAGGGATACAAATCACGCCTTTGACCTTGCTGAAAACAACTTCGTAAACGTCTGCATAGACCTTGCTATGCGAGGAATCGGTTCCAATTCCTGCGGTCCGCATCTTTCCGAAAAGTACGAAATTCCCGCGAAATATAAAAACGTCTTCGAATTTAATTTCTGATTATAAGATCATTAACGTAATTTCAACAAATTCTTGATAAATAAAGCATTATATGATATAATATCACTGCGTAAAGGTGGTGGCAGACTACATCGTGCCGCATAATAGGGAAACAGGTGTAAATCCTGTACGAGCCCGTCACCGTGAATGTATATAAAAGTCCCCGCAATTTTGCCGCAAGCACGCCATTGGGTCATCCCGAGAAGGCGCGGGGATAAGCTGCAGCGTATACATGAGTCGGGAGACCTGCCTTGAATTTCGTTTACTTCGGCGAGTGCCCGGGAGAAAAGTCCTAAACGGAAACGCAAGCATATTTTATATTTTTTAAGGAGGAAAAATCAAATGAGAAAGAATGATTTTTCAAAAATTATCAAGCTTTCCGTCATTTTTGTGCTTATTGCGGCTATGGCACTGTGTATGTTCTCATGTGACGGAAAAAAAGATGATGTTGTTGACAGTAAGATCAACACATCAACTGAAGGCGGGAGTGCTGAACTTCCCGAAACCAACGAAGCTGAGGGTAAATATACCATCAGTATTTCCGTTATAGACGACAAGGGTGATACAGAAGTCTTTGAAATAAAGACCGACAAAGAAACCCTTGCCGATGCCCTTCTTGAGGCAAAACTCGTTGAAGGAGAAATGAGTACCTACGGACTTTACATTAAGGTAGTAAACGGCATCCGTGCAGATTATGATCTTGATGGCGCATATTGGTCTCTTTCCAAAGGCGGAGAAATGCTCATGACAGGTGCATCTGAAACTACAATCGCTGACGGTGATTCTTTTGAGCTGACATACACTAAAGGATGAGTAACCGAAAGAAGCTTGCTACCTACGTGCTGTTTGCCATGTACGGTGCTATGATGTTCACGTCAAAATTGATGATGGAAGGACTGCCTAACATACATCCGCTAACGATGTTTATTGTAACTCTTAGTGTAGTTTACGGAATAAAAGCGCTGATTCCCATCTACATCTACGTTTTTTTGAACGGTCTTTATGCGGGATTTAATTTATGGTGGGTACCGTATCTCTACATATGGCCATTGCAGTGTTTAATTACTCTGTTAATTCCCAAAAGGATCAGTGACAAATTGGCGATCACCATTTACCCCGCGCTGTGTGCAGTATTCGGAATAACCTTCGGTATCCTTTATGCCCCGGCTCAAGCCATTTTGTTTGGGCTTACCTTCAAACAAACACTGGTTTGGATCTCCACAGGATTTGCCTTCGATATAACACACAGCATAGGCAATTTTTGTCTCGGAATACTCGTCCTGCCACTCTCAAAACTACTGAAAAAACTTCATAAAGCATCGCACATACCAATCAGTTAACAAATCACTAAAAAGGTATCACCGTACTCATGTCCGATGATACCTTTTTTTGCTTTTATTTATATTATTTTTTATAATTATTTTTATTTATCTTGATTTTTCCGATAAAATATATTACAATATATAGAGGCAATTAAAGTGCCGAGAAATACAAATATAATATTGTGGTTCCTTTTCAGAATCACGGAAATGAGGATATTATGATTATTAAGGAATTCAAAAGAATTGCTGTTCTTACCGGCGGTGGAGATGCTCCCGGTATGGGTGTTGCTGTTCGTGCTGTTGCTAAGGCTGCTCTTTCTCGCGGTATCGAGGTTTTAGGCGTTATCGGCGGATACAGAGGTCTTACAGAAGATATTATGATCAAGCTTGACTCCAAGGCTGTGAGAAATAAGATCACTCTCAGCGGTACTTTCCTCTACACTGACAGATACAAGTTCGAGCTTCCCGGCAGAGTTGAGAAAGCTGTTGAGAACATCAAGCGCCACGAG
>JAFXKJ010000116.1 GCA_017531765.1 Clostridia bacterium | reverse complement strand
GATCTCGTCCATCTTGTCGCCGCAGCACATTACGGGCACACCGCTTTCCTTAACGAGTGCAACGATCTTGCCGCAGTGTGCGCAAATATAAAATTTCTGTTCCATATTAACTCCTCCTTATGTACAGAGTGGATTTGTATTTACATCCTTATTATACCACTAAAATATGAATTTTTCAATTTTGCAGTAATTTTTATAGTGAAGGTTTGACGGGATTTTTTTCTTTTTCAGATCATTCGGGAAGCTTTTTCAGAAGTATCTGAGTTTTTGCTTCATAGTAGTTTCCGTTTTGGTCTTTGATCGTATACTCAAGTGTTGTGAAGGTGTTTTTTCCGTCTTCAAACCACGAGAGTATCTTTGCGGCTGCGGCACGGGATTCACCGTCGGGAATAATCGTCATTGATTCATCAAGTCCGCACTTTGTAACAAGAGCTTCCTTGAGAATCTCCGCAACCGCCTCCTGAGTCATTTCGGGCTGGGTTGCAAAGCTCATGTTGACAAGCTTCAGCTTGGATGCGATGGCTTTCATTTCTTCCTCGGCTGCATTTAGCGTACGGTCGGGGTCGTATGGCTTTACCAAAACAGAGCAGCCTGTGTCGATGATATCCTTTTTCATTTCATCAATATCGGTGTTATTAGACGATACTGTGAAAACGCCGTTGTAAATTCCTACTGTGACACCAACACCGTGCCCCATGCACTGGGTGAATTCAAGGGTCTTTTCACAGTCATAGGCGTTATAAAGAGCTGCAATACCGCCGGGAGGACAGGTGTAATCGCCGAGACCTGCAACAATTCTGACTTCACCGTCAAACATTTTTGCAAAATAGGTCGAGTCGTAGTATTTTGCGCCTTCGGAGTAAGCGGGGATCCAGCCTGTAAGCTTGCCACCCAGCGTGATACCGCCGAGGTCACACATCCACGGGATCAGAGGGTTACATACCGTTACCTTTTCGTTGTAGATCGCCGCAACTGCGATAGACTGGAAGCCTCCCATCGATTCGCCGGATACCTCGATATCCTTTCCGTTCCAAAGATCAGCAAACTCAGTTTCAACGAATCTGATAGCCTGAATGTCACGCATCAGCATATTAAGAAAATATGACTCTTCTCTTGAGGGATTGCTGAATGCCCAAACGCCGTTCAGAGCTATTGATGAGTTGCAGATCTTCGAACTATAATCACTGTAATAAGCGCTGTCCCCGTGATTTCTTACCTCGTGCTCGTTAACCGAAACAACGATCGCTCCGCTGTCGTAGTCGGGATTATCATGCATGGGAGAACGGTAACCGTCAAACTTTGCATAAATGGGAAGGGACTTTACCTCAGCACCGTTGGGTACTGTAATATGTGCATACGCTACAGTATTGAGTGACTTGATCTCCGCGTCGTAGGTCGTGAAACCGTCACGCTGATCGGGGCAGAGCGTGAGGGAGATCGCCTCGGGCTCAACTGTCTTAAGCTCGGCAAGCTTGTCGCTCCAGAACTTTTCAAAATCGTCGGGAACTTCGGTGTAGGTGGAAATCTCGTCAAAACCGTACACAACGCTTGCGCAAGGACCGCCTTCAAAAACAGCAAGATTAGTGCCTTTTTTGTTCAGAAGCTCAACATTGATCTTTACTACACCGGGGGCCTTAAGACTGTCAAAGGTTAAAATGAGCTGACCGCTGTGACCGTCAACGATGCCGGATTTTGTTACCTTTTCGTCATCCTCGTAGATCCATTTCATCTGGGGAACCGAAACAAGCTTTCTGTAGTCGGAGAGAAGTGTTACTCTGAAGGTACAACTCTCGCCGATATTGTAGGAAAGAGGATTCTTGTCGGTCTCGCATATGAAGGAAAATGTTTCGGCTGAAAGAGTAGCTTCATCGAGTGTGAATATGCCGCCGCCCGTAAAGCCTTCGGTGATAACGAAATGATCGTTATCATTTACAATGGTTTCAATAATATCGGTGAAATAAGGCACGGCATATTTTGTGGAAACTCTGAAATATACCTTACCGTCCTGCTCCTTTACGGAATAGCGGAGTCTTTCAAGGGATTCGTCAACGCCGAAAACGATGACTTTGCCGTCAGTTTTGTCAGTTACGCCGAGACTCACACCCGTCTTTCCTTTGATGGAGTCTGAAATCTGTGACAGCTCGTCCGCGGTGAGATATTCGCTGTAAAGAGAATATTCAGAGAGGGAAGTGTCACCGATACGGGGGGTGGTGTCAAAGGACTTCTTAAGCTCAAGGAGTCTCACGATGATGGTTGCAACCTCTGCTCTGGTTGCAACGTCGGTGGGATTGAAGGCGCCGTTTTCGTCACCCTTGACAAGTCCCATCTCGCGCATCTTGTCCACGGGCTCCTTCGCCCAATCGGCAATACTGTTCTTGTCTGAGAATTCCTTAACAGCATCGCTTGACGCGCCGAAATCAAGCCAAGCGTAGTTCAGATAACGCTGAGTCATTACCATCAGCTCCTGACGGGTGATGTCGCGACCGCCGCCGAACTCGTTGTTGCCGATACCCTTTACGATACCTGCATT
>JAFXKJ010000115.1 GCA_017531765.1 Clostridia bacterium | reverse complement strand
GGAGCTACACCGCCCTCAGTGCAGGTCTCGCCCTTATAGTCCTCGTGGTCCTTGTCAACTACGAGATCGTGTCCGAGAGGCTTTCCTCCCTCAACCTTTGTAAGCTCGCCGTCAACCGCACCGCAGTTTGTACAGATCATTCCGATCATGGAAGGCTCGGTGCAGGTTGCGTCGGTGGCTGTCTCAACAAAATTGTGCTTGTCGCTGAGTGCGGGAAGCACCTGCTCCTCGCTCTCGCCGCAGACGGAGCAGATAACGTCTACCTTACCGTCCTTGCCGCAGGTTGCAGGGGTCTTTGTTCCCTCAACCTCGGTCCATGTGTGACCTGCGGGGATAACCTTGTAGCCAAGGTCAGCCTCACAAAGCTCACACTTGTACTTACCCGTACCCGATACGGTGCAGGTGGGGGCCTTGAGCATTACGTCAAGTACGGAAGAATGCGCTGTAGGATCAGCGGGAACGGTGTCCTTCTTCTCTTCATAATCGCAATTCTTACAAGTTACGAGAGTATATCCCTCGTCCTCGCAGGTGGGAGCGATCACTTCTTCTTCGAATTCGTGACCGATAGCCTCTTCTACCTTGTCGCCCTCGGTGTACTCTTCAACCTTTGTGTCACCGCAGACGGTACAAATGTACTCTAATCCTGCGCCGTGGTCGCAGTGAGCGTCGGTGTGTACGCCGTCCTCGCTCCACTTGTGACCGTGTGCACTCGGGGTCTGTGTCTCCGTGTAATCGCAACGGGTACACTTCATGGGAGCTACACCGCCCTCAGTACAGGTCTCGCCCTTATAGTCCTCGTGGTCCTTGTCAACTACGAGATCGTGTCCGAGAGGCACGTTGTTCTCGTCGTCGATAACTTTGGTTTCAAGTACCTTTTCGCAAAGGATACATACCACTTCGATGGAAGCCTCAACCGTGCAGGTCGCCTCCACGATTCTTTCTTCCTTTTCATGAGCCAAATCAATAAGCTCATAGATCACTTCCCCGCATTCGCATTCTTTTTTCAGAACACCCGTATGCTCACAATCGGCTTTTTTCATTACCGTCTCGACCCATTCATGAGTATGCTCTTCTTCAGCAAAAACACCGGGAACGAGTGTGAGAATCATCATGCAAGCAAGCAAAAATGCGATAATTCTTCTTGTGTTCATGTTTTCCTCCATATTTTTTTGTTTTTTGGTTTGGTATGCGCTTTTTCTGATTTAAGTCTGCTTTTCTCACCTCTCACAGCTTATATCATGCCGTTATCCGTTTTATTCCTCTTTGTCGCAAAATTACTGTTGCATACCGCACCGTTTTTTAGTAAAATATATATAGGAGTACGGCCGGCTTTTTCATAGAGTAAATCACTCTAAGAATAATTTTGTAAAAAATCCCCACAGATAAGCTCAAGCTGTCTTCTTTTTGATTCAACGGAAGGGTGCACATATCGGTCTAAGGTTATTTTGATGCTTGAGTGTCCGAGAACTTCACTGAGAGCCTTTATATCAATGCCTGCCTCCACACACCTTGTAGCGAAGGTGTGCCGAAGAATATGAAAAGTATATGGCGGAAGTCCGCATAAACTAAGCTGACGCTTATAATAGTAGAGATATGTCCTCGGTTCCTGCGGCTTTTCACTTCCGCTGACGAAAAAAACGTCACTGCTTTTGCCCGTTCCATAAAGCTTTGTCAGTTTATCGTATAAAAACGACGTCAAAGGGATCTCTCTGCACGAGCTTTCGGTTTTCGGGGTATCCATCACGATCTTGGTCTTGTTTTCACCTCCCGAATAGTCGTGAAGTCTGAGAAGTGTATGTCTGACGTACAATACTCTGTTTCTTAAATCTACATCCTGCCACCTGAGGGCGCACAGCTCGCCTATTCTAAGTCCCGTATACAGCGCAAGCAGTATCCCGAAGGCTTTAGGATCTCTGACATTTTTCATCAGATGCTTCTCCAAGACTTCTCTTTCGTTATTTTTCATTACAACTATTCGTGAGTCTTTCTTTTTGCTGAGGAACAAAGGAATATCCCTTCCAAGTCTTCCGGGAGTAATATATTCTTTATCCTCCGCGTAGCATACGATGAGACGGAAGACCGACAATATATCCCTCAGCGTTTTAGGCGACAAATTATCTCCCTTTCCTGCGAATTTGTCTCGAAGCATACTTTCCAAATGGGAATTGGCGAGCTCCCCCATATCCACATTTCCGAGCTCGGGAAGTATGTGTTTGTCGGTGAGATAACGGTATCTCGCATAAGTGCTCTCTTTCACAAACAGTTTTTTGTCACTTAGCCACTCTTCGGCAACAAAAAGAAATTTTATGGGATCATGTGCATTTCTCCCATCTGATTCACACAGCATTTGTCCGTCACTCGGAAACGTTTTTTCAACACAATTCTCATAAAGTTCACCTTTGTTTTGGATCTCGGTTTCAACTTGCGGCCTGTTCATAAGTCAGCCCTGCCTTTCTTAAAAATATGATAATGTCATGAAGTGTGAAATACAGCACGTAAGTGTTTTTTGAGTGTACAGTAAAAAAGTATGTGCAAATTCCAACAAACAACCAACGGCGATGTTTGAAGCGTTGTTGATTTTGATGATTTTTCACAACAAGGAAAATAAATTGTTAAAATTTCAACTAAATTAGAAATAAGACTTGCAAAGTGCAGAGAATTGTAGTATAATTGCTATGATAATAATATATTGTGTCGCCGTGGGTGTCTTTTGATTGTACCACTCGATTTTCGTTTGCAAACTTATTCTTAGAGTGATTTACTCTGCGAATAAGTTTTTTTCATTATCACATCAGCGGCGACCGATGGCAGGACAAACCTTAGAGTGATTTACTCTATGAATCAAACTTCACGTCAATATTATAAGTGGAAACCGCGTTCCATTTGTTGACAATTAATTAACTTTATGTAAAAATAATGGCACGATTCGACATTATTATTAAAAAAATACGGCAGCATTGTTCGCAAATCAAACAATGCTGCCGTATTTTGGCAATTTATCAATAGTATGTCTTAATATTTTTCACTTATCTCACGCCCAGCATCAAGTCACCGTAGGTGGGGTAGCACCAATACTCGCGGCCGACGATCTTTTCGATCTCGTCAGCGGCGACTCTTGCGCGGTGCATTGCGGGAAGGATCATGTCGCGGCAGTATTTCGCGCCCTCTAAGCTTCCCTTAATGCCTGACACCTCCTTGACTCTGTCCTCTAAGATGATGCCTACTTCGTAAAGCTCATCCGTCAGGTCGGAGAGGTTGTAAAGCAGCTTTTCTTCCATGCAGATGGAAAGACGCGCGGAAATATTCTTCTTAGCCATGGCACCGTCTGCAAGCACCTTCGAATACTTAAGCGCCGCGGGGAGAATGTCGTGGTTGATCATGTCAGCCATGCTCGCCGCCTCGATCTGAATGATCTTTACGTAGTTTTCAAGAAGAATTTCGGAACGGCTGGCGATCTCCTTTGCGGAGAGGACTCTCATTCTCTCAAGCATCTCCACGTTTCGTCTGTCGTTCATGTGGGGGATGGCGTCGGCGGTGGTCTTAAGGTTTGAAAGACCGCGGCTCTCAGCTTCCTTTTCCCAATCCTCGGTATATCCGTCGCCGTTGAAGATGATCCTTGAATGCTCTCTTACGGTGCGGCGGAGAAGCTCGCGAAGAGCCTCGTCGAAATTAGCCGCGCCCTCAAGCTCGTCGGCGAATGCGGCAAGCTCGTCGGCAACAGCGGCGTTCAGGAAGATGTTGGGTCCCGCAACGGAGCAGTTGGAGCCGGGCATACGGAACTCAAACTTGTTACCCGTGAATGCAAAGGGTGAGGTACGGTTTCTGTCGGTGTTGTCGCGGGGAATCTTGGGAAGAACGTGAACGCCCACTCCCATCTCGCCGCCCGCGTTGACCCTGTACTCTTCTCCCTTTTCGATAGCCTTAAGGATAGCCTCAAGCTCGTCCCCCAGGAAGATGGAGATGATGGCGGGGGGAGCCTCAGCCGCACCGAGGCGGTGGTCGTTGCCCGCTGTGGCAACGGAAGCGCGGAGAAGCTCCTGATAATCGTCCACCGCGGCGATAACCGCACAGAGGAAGACGAGGAACTGCATATTTGAAATGGGATCGTCCCCGGGATTTAAGAGATTCTTTCCTGTGGAGGTGGAAAGTGACCAGTTGTCGTGCTTACCCGAGCCGTTTACGCCCTCGAAGGGCTTTTCGTGGAGGAGGCACACGAGACCGTGACGGGATGCAACCTTTTTCATGGTCTCCATTACGATCTGATTCTGGTCGCAGGCGCGGTTAGCCTCGCAGTACACGCTTGCAAGCTCGTGCTGTGCGGGAGCCGCCTCGTTATGCTCGGTCTTGGCGAAGATGCCGAGTCTCCAGAGCTCTTCGTTCAGCTCCTCCATGTACGCCTTTACCTTGGGTTTGATGGCGCCGAAGTAGTGGTCGTCAAGCTGCTGACTCTTGGGCGCGGGAGCGCCGAAGAGGGTACGTCCCGTGTAGATAAGGTCGCGTCTCTTGTCGTAGTCCTCCTGACGAATGAGGAAATACTCCTGCTCGGCGCCGACAGTTGTGATAACTCGTTTTGTTTCCTTGTCACCGAAAAGGCGGATAATTCGCATAGCCTGACGGTTGAGCGCTTCCATGGAACGAAGGAGAGGAGTTTTCTTGTCAAGAGCCTCACCGCCGTAGGAGCAGAAAGCTGTGGGAATACAAAGGGTGTTGTCCTTTACAAAAGCGTAGGAGGTGGGGTCCCACGCAGTGTAGCCGCGCGCCTCGAAGGTGGCTCTCAGACCGCCCGAGGGGAAGGATGAAGCGTCGGGCTCACCTCTTACAAGCTCACGTCCCGAAAACTCCGTGATCGCCTTACCGTCCTTTGCGGGATTGAGAAAGGAATCGTGCTTTTCGGCGGTGATTCCCGTCATAGGCTGGAACCAATGGGTAAAATGAGTTGCTCCGCGCTCCATAGCCCAAATCTTCATGGCATCCGCAACGGCGGTAGCAACGGAAATATCAAGATGACGACCATCGTCAATGGTACGTCGCATAGCGGCGTAGGTCTCTGCGGGGAGACGGCTTCTCATGACTTCATCGCTGAAGACCATACTGCCGAACATATCGAGAATCTGATTTGTCACGGTAGAAATCCTCCGTAATAATAGATTGGGGAAAATAAAAAATACGTAGTTATTATATAACAAAGTTTCCGTTTTGTAAAGAGTTTTCGACGGGAAAATTGTTGAATTGCGTCGTTGGCGCAATTCACGTCGCGGCGGCGACAATAAAAAAGGACCGCCGATTTTTTGGCGGTCCGTGTTTTACATCATATGCTCTGTTCTTGCGATAATGTTGTCCTGAAGCTCGGGCTCAAACTCGGTGAAGTATCCGCTGTAGCCGCCGATACGCACCTTCAGGCTCTCAAAGCCCTCGGGATTTTCCTTGGCGCGTCTCAGCTCCTCTGCGGAAATTACCGTAGTGGTGATCTGCTGTCCGCCCCCCGCAAAGTAGTTCTTAGCAAGGGCGATAAAGCTCTCCTTGCCCTTCTCGGTGACAAACGCCTTCTTTTCAAACTTTATCTGGAAGATGAATCCGCTGCACGCCTCGCTCTGATCGTAATGGAGCGCGGATTTGATCGCCGCTGTAGGTCCCGCCATATCGTTTCCCGGAGTTGCCGAGATACTGTCGGCAAGCATGGGCTCCCCGCGGCGGTGACCGTTGGGAAGAGCCCCCAGCGCTTTGCCGTAGCTTGCGATTCTCGACTCAGGTGAGCATCCGCCTGTGTAGATGCCGCCTCTGTAGGTGCGGTGGCGCTTCAGCTCACGGAGGTAGTGGTTGGTAAGCTCGGCGCATATCTCGTCTACCTCGGGAATGTCGTTGCCGAACTTCTCACATCTGCTGAAGTCGCGGTAAAGCTCCTCATATCCCACAAAATCCGCGTCAAGTGCATCGAGAAGCTCTGACATGGTGTACTTCTTCTCGTCAAACACCAGCTTCTTTATGGCGTATACGCTGTCTCCCGCATCCGCAATTCCCTCGGCGAGGATCTGCCCGTGATTGTAAAGCGGTCCGCCGTCGCGGTAGTCAATACCCTTTTCAAGACAGCCCACCGTAAGGCATGATCTGAAGGGATTGTAGCCGAAGCGACACTTGGAGTGCTGACTTGCGTTGGCAGAGGTTGCAACCGCATAGACCACCCAGTCTATCTGACGCTTCACAGCGCGCATGAACTCGTCGAAGGTCTTGAACTTCCTCGCATCTCCCGAAGCAACGGAAAAACGGGTCTTTACGGGATCCATGGGATCGCATCCGTTGTGGAGAGCAAATTCCACGCATTTCGCAAGGCAAACCTCGCCGTCCTCAAGTCCCATGTGGCTCTTGCCGAAAATATCTACCTGATTACAGCCGTTCATGCAGTATTCGTGGCTGTCGCAGGGGGGAATACCGATCTTTTCAAGAGCCTTGCACATGACCTCGTCGTTGTATATGGTGGGAAGTCCGCCTCCCGCCGCAAGGCAATCTGCCGCCGCCCGCCAAAGAGCCTCGGGAGTATTTCTGTGAACTCTCACCGAGAGATTGGGCGTATTGTACCCCTTCTCGCGGGAGATCTCAAGTATGTCGTAGGTGAGCCCGAAGGTCTCGTCGTTCCACATCTCGTCGGAGCCGCTGATGGTGGCGTGCCAAGCTCTCGTCGCCTGAAAAGCATCCCACAGACGGGAGAGCATATCGTGGATCTCGTCTCTGTCATGTGTCGCCTCGTAGCAGCGGCGGAGCATAGTATCAAGCCTGCCGGGTGAGTCAATGGCATCGTAGGAGAAGAGGAACCAGAACGCGTGAACTCCCGAGGTGAAGTCGTAAGCCGGCTTCTTCGGGATCACCTCAAATGCCTTTTCGATGGCTGAAAGACGCTTTTTCTTTTCGGGGTCCGCCTCCGCCTCTGCCATGTCGTGAGCGAGAACGCGGAATCTCTCGCCGAGGATGTCAAGAGCGTCCATTGAGTATTCACAACCCTTGTAGAAGCCTTCGGCATGGGGATTTTTACGTCTTCCCTCGGCGATGATCTCACGGATACCGTCAGTTCCGTAATTGATGATCCTGCCGAAGTCGGGGTTTGCGTGACCGCCCCAGCCGCCGCCCCAGCCGGCGCGGGTATGACCGATACCGCCGCCGATATCCGTTGAGGGGTAGTGGAATTCGGAGTTAAGGTAGGACAGCATTATCTCCTCGTGCTCGCGAAGAGCCTCTGCCTCCTCGGGGAATTTTTCAATAAGCTCGGGATACTTGTGGGGGAGGACCTTTATACCTGCCGCGTGCATGAATCCCACGCCTCCGTTTTCGGGATAGGGGTTTACCGTGGGAAGCAGGTAAGACTCAAATGAGATCTCGGTGTACTTCGCCAGTTCTATAAGTCCAAGTCCCACTCTTTCCTCATAGGAAAGCTCGGGATGCTCCAAAAAACCGTTTACAAACGGGTCGATTCTTCTGTCTTTTGTCATATCGCGTATACCTTTCTTTGATTTTCACGTGCCGAATTTGCAGAGACCCAGGTTATTTCACAACGTAGGAGCTGCTTTGTACGACAACTACCACGGGTTCCTTGTTGACTTCTCCGTTCTTGTTCCATGTGAGGGGAGACGAGCCGCCGGTGATACCCATCACGGAAATCTCCGTCATAGCCGCCGTCAGTTTGGGGCACATTTCGGAGGCACTCATGTCAGCGGTGACACCCGACTTCTTCACAGCCTCGTAAATTGCGTAAACCGCATCGTACGCATCGGCGGCAAACTGTGTCGCTCTCTCGCCGTACTTCTCCTGATACTGCTCCATAAAGCCTCTCACTCTGTCGTCGGTGAAGTTGGCGGGAATGGGGCTGAGAAGGTGAACGCCTTCGGCAAGATATGGGTCAAATCCTTCGAGAGTCAGAATACCGTCAAGGCCGTCGGTACCGAAGAAAATGGGGTAATAGTCTATAGCATAGGACTGCTCGATGATCTCAGCGGCGGGAGTATAGTATATGGGCATAAAGAGAAGGTCCACACCGCGCTCCATGGCAAGCTCAAGCTGCTCTTTGAAATCATACTCTTCGCCTTCCTTGAAGGAAGCTTCAAATTCAATGTCAAGCTCAAGTCTTGCCGCTTCCTTTTTGAATGCCTTGCACACAGTTTCGGAATAATTGTCGCCCTCCGTATAGAAGATACCGATCTTCTGGCTGAGAGCATTTGAAGCGATATAATCCGCGGAAGCTTTACCCTGAGCGTCGTTATTATAGCAAACTCTGAACACGTTATCGTGTCCCTCAACTATTTCGGGAGCAGAAGCAGAGGGAGTTACGGTAAATATTTTATCGCTGTCCGCAATGTGGGCGATCTCAAGGCAGGAGTCGCTGGTAGTGGCGCCGAGAAGCACCTGCATACCGTCCGATTTAAGGGATTCGTAAGCCTCTCTTGCTTTATTTTCGTCTCCGCCGTTATCGACGAAGTTTAGTTCAAACTGAATGGTACCCATGGCGTTTATTTCCTCAATGGCGAGCATGGCACCGTTTTTCACAGACGTACCGTATTTAGCCATGTTGCCGCTGAGCGGGCCGATACCGCCGATGGTAATGACGGCAGGTTTATTTTCGACAGGTTTAACCTCTTCGGCATCCCCGCAACCCGCGAGAGACAATGCACCAAAGAGTAAGGTAAGGATGAGGAGAACGGATAACAGTTTTCTCATATAAAAAATCCTCCTTTCAGACTTACATCTGAGGTAATGTTACGTTCAATCAGGGGGGGAGAAAAGCTGACACTCCCCCTATAATAATGATACAACATGAAAGGCGATTTGTCAAGCGAGAGCGAAAGGAAAAACACAGAAAACGCACAGGTGGTGGGCAGGGGCAATGGGCAATGGGCAACGGGCAATGCAAAACGCAAAACGCAAAATGATTTTTTATTAAATGTGGAGTGAGTTATTTTGTAGGGCGGGGGTTTACTCCCGCCGTTTCAAACGATTTAGCCTTACGTTACGGGTGATTGAATTTTTATCGGACATTCGTCCGATTCTCCTCATCCACCGCTGACGCGGTTCCCCTTCTCCGCTGGAGAAGGCTTATATTCGTCGGTTTTCGTGCGGAGTTAAGACGGAACGGAATCAGATATTGTAGGGACCGACGTCCCCGGCGGTCCGTTATCGTGCGGGTTAAGCTTTACGTTATGGAATGAGATCCTTCGGTCGCCATG
>JAFXKJ010000114.1 GCA_017531765.1 Clostridia bacterium | reverse complement strand
TCATTCCATAACGTAAACCTTAATCCGCACGAACGGGAGGGGAGACCCCTCCCCTACCATGTGGTTGGACGTTACCCTTCAACCTGCACCTCACCTCCGTCGGTGGACGGAATTCCACAGAATCCTGTAGGGGCTGCCCCTCGTTTGCAGAGCAAACAGTTGGCTGCCCAAAGGTGGGTGACGTGCATTTTCACGTTTTGCGTTATTGCTATCACCTTAACGTAAGGCTAAAACATTTGAAACGGCGGGAGTAAACCCAAGCCCTACAAAATAACTCACTCCACATTTAATAAAACATCACTTTGCACTTTGCACTTTGCATTTTGCATTAAAAAATGAGCCATCGTCAGATGACTCATTTTTACATTGTCACAGCTTTACTCAGCAAAGCTGTTGATTCCCTTCGCCATATTATCAAGTACCTTCATGGGATCCTTGAACTTCACGAACATGAGAGCCTTCGGTCTGCCCGTTTCTCCGAAAGAGTACATCTCGTCTCCGCGGATTCGGGGGATCTCCACTTCCTCAAACTCACAAAGCTCGGGAGTTTCAAGCACTGCAGGTGCCGCAACGTCCCAGAAAATGTGCCACCAGCCCTCGGGATCCTCGTCGTACCCTCCGTCGTGCTCAAGAGGAAGCTCGCTTCTAAAGTATCTGATTGCCGCATCATCTCCCGTGAAAGCGTTTTCAAGGAATCTTCTGCCTGTCTTGAGCGTCTGCGTACCCTTGGTCTCGTCAACGCTCACCGTGGGAAGCCACACAAGCGGAACTCCGCAGTTCATGAGGTAGCGGCCCGCAAATCTGTCCTGACCGAGATTGAACTCAGCGGCTCCGCCCATGTCGGGACATGAGCATCCCATCCACATAACGCAGATGTTATCTTTTATTGTAGGATCCTTGGCAATAGCGGAGGAGATGTTGGTCGCACATCCCGTTACCATGATATAAACTGTCTCGTCGGACTCCTTGGCGGTCTTTATGATGTTGTCTACCGCTTCGCAGTCAACGGGGATCACCTCGGGGAGAAGCGCATCCTCATCAAAGGCGGAAAGCTTGCCTCCGACACCGCGGTAAACGGGAACATCCTCACGTCCGATAAGGGCGAGAACTCTCTTTACCTCGCGGTAGCCTTCGAGCATTCCCTCGTGTCTGTTTGGAACGAGAGCTGTGTTTTTAAACTGTGACGCGCTGATCGAGATCACGTCAAATCGCTTACACGAGAGCGCATAAGCGAGGGCGTACTGGTCGTCGATCTCGTTTCCCGCATCGCAGTCGAAGATAACCTTCTTTTTTCTGTCGGACTTAACGTCGGCAAGTATCTGTTCAATGGTCATTTTTTCATCTATCCGCGGTGAAAGTATAATTTTATTCGGAAAATACTTCTTCACTGCAGTCCTTTCGTGATATTTATCCGTGACACGCGGCGTGGTCTGTCCGCTTCGCACCGCGTGTCTTATAAGACAAATATACACGTTTTTTCACGATTTGTCAATAGCTTTCCTCGACTTACGGAATTACGGGAAGATCAGATCTATCACCGCACAGACGAGAACGCCCACCAGCGTCGGTATAAGAGCCGCGGCAAAAGTCCACTTCAAACTGCCCGTTTCACGATGGACGGTAAGGAGCGTGGTGGAGCAAGGGAAGTGGAACAGAGTGAACGCGGCGGCGATAATGGCGACTTTCGCGTTCCAGCCCCATTCTGCGAATATCCGTGCGCTGTCCGCGATACCTTGTGTAGGGGTTAGGCAGCCTGATGCGGTATATCCCATCAGCATCAGCGGAACTGTGATCTCGGCGGCGGGAAGGGCAAGAATGAAGGACAGGAGCATAACGCCGTCCATTCCTATGACGGCAGCGACGGGAGACAGAATATCTGCCGCTGCGGTGAAAAGGTTTCCACCTCCCACATTCACACTGCCGAGGCACCAAATGACAGCTCCCGCAGGCGCGGCTACGGCTGCTGCTCTGCCCAGTACCTTCAGCGTTCTGTCGATGACACTTCGCACGATCACGCTACCCACTCTCGGTGCACGGTACGGCGGAAGCTCTACGGTAAATGCCGAGGTTTCACCTCGCAGAAGAGTGACGGACAGAAGCTTTGAGACGGCGAGTGTCATAAAAAATCCCGCCGCTACGGCAAGACACAGAAGGAGTCCGCCGAGAGTCCCCGTCCCGCGTGCCGCTACGGTGAGGAACACCGAAAGCACCGGGAGCCTGCCGTTGCAAGGCACGAAGGCGTTTGTGAGCTGGGCGATCAGTCTCTCCCGAGGAGAGTCGATGATCCTGCACCCCGTCACACCCACGGCATTACAGCCGAGCCCCATCATCATGGTAAGGGACTGCTTTCCGCAGGAGCCGCAACGCCTGAAGCATGAATCGAAATTATACGCTACCCGCGGCAGATAACCGAAATCCTCGATCAGTGTGAACAGCGGAAAAAATATTGCCATTGGGGGAAGCATCACGGCTACTACCCAGAAAAGAACCCTGAGTATCCCGTCGCAGATAAGGGAAGTGACGGTCTGCGGAATGACCGTCAGCTCAAGAAGACGTCTCACGCAGTTTTCCAGGTGACCGAGGAGATAACTCAGACCGTCGGAAAGGGGAGTTGCCCCTCGGAGAGTTATGAAAAACACCAACCCCAACAGGAGAGCAGCCACGGGATATGCCGTATATTTACCCGTGAATATGCGGTCGAGACGTCTGTCCTTTGCTTCCGTGTCTCCCGTGACGGAGACGGCATGGCGGCAGATCTCCTTCGGAGTAAGATCCGCTTTGACGTACACCTCTTCGGAGGTGAGCAGATTGCACAGAGCCTCTTTCAGTACGTCGAGACCCTCGCCGGTGCCTGCCGCTGTTCCGACTGCGGGTACTCCGAGGAGGCTTGCGAGCTTTTCGCAGTCTACGGAGATGCCTCGTCGAGCCGCCTCGTCCATCATGTTGACGCACACCAGAAGCCGCGGACACTTTTCGCCCAGCTTCATGGCGAAGTCGAGTCCGCGCTCCAGACAGCAGGCATCGCACACCGCGATAACACAGTCGGGACCGTCTTCCGCTTCACCCGTAAGATACTCTGCGGCAAGAGCCTCTTCGGGACTTTTCGCTTCCAGCGAATATGTTCCGGGCACGTCGACGAGGGTGAACCTGAAGCCGGAAACGGCAAAGGTGCCGCTTTTTCTCTCAACCGTCTTTCCGGGCCGGTTTCCCGTGTGCTGTCTCAGCCCCGTGAGCGCGTTGAACACGGTACTCTTTCCAACGTTCGGGTTTCCGGCAAGAGCCACCGTGAAGGCTGATTTGTCATCCATTTTCGTACACTTCTCCATTCGGTTTACTTTTGGATCTCAGTTTCTCCGCAGACTTTCACCTTTACGAACACGGCGTCACAATTCCGCAGAGCGATGACGGCACCCATGACGCTGTATGCTTTCATACCGCCTCCGGGACTTACTCCCACGCATCTGACCGTTTCGCCTTCCGTAAAACCAAGTTCGCGGAGTCTCAGCTGCATCCCCGTCGACGGATGAGACGGCGATAGCACTGTCCCCGTCTGCCCCGGCGAGAGGGACGATAGACTTGTTTGTTTTTTCATTTTTTCGACCTTTTACCGCGCGGACGACGACCTTTGCGTCCACGTGGATATTTTTGTGTTCTCGTCGGTAAGACGTGTGCTCTCCGACTACTTAAATGGTATGCGCGTGAGGTGAAGTGTGTGAGTTACGAAGAATGTAAAATGCGAGATCGGGTACGTAAGTTCGCGTGCCGACGGCTGCGGCGTGGTGTGGCGGACGGACTTTTTAAATCAAATTCGGTATACACCTTGCACTTTCTTCATTTCCCGTGTATATTCACAGTGAATATACAAATATTGTTGAAAACAAAACTATATTTTGGCATTAGCACCAAAAAAGGCGGTTTTCTTGCTAAATTGCGGAAATCCGACGGTGAAAACATGACTTTTCAACAGTAGTTTTCAACATCCCTTTTGAAAAAGTCGTTAAAATTCAATATTTACAAGGGTTTTACAGGAATTTATTAAAAAGTTTTCCACGTTTTCCACACGTTTGGCTGTTGAAAACTCGCTGTTTTACCTATTGAAAACTCAAAAAAGAGATGTTTTGCCCGTGCCTAAATGGAGAATTTCAAACCATATTTCGCCCTTTTTTGTGAAAATAATATACATTCCGACTGAATATCTATTGACAGAAGCTTTCATTATTTTCGGACAAAATGCAGATTTTTTATGCATTTTAAAGACTTTTTTTCTCCTTTTTGAGAAATTTACCGTAGTGTTCTGTATTGGTAAAAAATCTCCGCGGACGAAAAAATATTTCTTGACAAGATATTTTTCGTGCTGTATACTGATACCATAGAGTACACATAACCTATACTTATTTGAAAGGAAGTGAAATTATGAAGAAACTGATTTCATTCGTACTCACATTCGCAATGCTCATGACAACCGTATGCACGGTTCTTCCCGTTGGAGCCGATTCTGCGGACAAGTTTACTGACGTTGCAGGCGATGCATGGTACCGTGACGCCGTAAACTACGTGGCAAGCAACGGTATTATGGGCGGTGCCGGCAGCGACACTACCTTTAAGCCTGCCGACCTCTCCACACGCTCAATGATCGCAGTTATCCTTCACCGTCTTGAAGGTGAGCCTGCGGCTAAGAAGGACTCTCCCTTCACTGATCTTAAACAGGATTGGTACGTTGCCGCAGTTGAGTGGGCGTATGAATCAGGCGTAGTCAAGGGAAGCTCTGACACCACTTTCAATCCCGACGGAAACATCACCCGTCAGGAGATCGTGACGATGCTTTACCGCTTTGCCCGGTACAAGAAGCTTGACACCGCCGACAAGGGTAAAACCGATTCCTTCTCCGACAAGGCTGACGTAGCACCCTGGGCATCCGAGGCAGTAGTATGGGCTCTCGGCGCAGGACTTCTCAACGGCAGAAACGAGTCGGGCAAGGTACTTCTCGCTCCTCTCGGCAACACTCAGAGATGCGAGATGGCGACCATCTTCCAGCGCTTCTGCGAGAAGTATGAGCTTTTCAAGGAAGATACCGAAACTCCCACACCAACTCCTGACGTTATGACCCTTGAAGAAGTCCTTGCTGACATCAAGTCCGACAGAGTAAAGAAGGTCATCATCGATGCTGACGCAGGTAACGAGTTCGACGATCAGTACGCTATCGCGTACGCACTCTCCTGCGAAAAGCTTGACGTCGTTTCCATCAACGCTTCCCAGTTCGAGAACAAGGCGCTCGTTCCCACAAGAGAAGCGGGCATGATGAAGGGATATGATGAGATCAAGGAGATCCTCGCTATCCTCGGCCGTGAAGATATTCCCGTATACAAGGGAGTAGGCGACACCGTTACCAAGCCCGACGACAGCGGTATCGGTTATCCCGAGGTAAAGCCGAAGAATGCGGAAGCGGTTGACAACATCATCAACACAGTAAAGAACTCAAACGAGATCGTTTACATCATGACTACCGGCTGTGCTACAAACGTAGCGTGCGCACTTGCAAAGGATCCTTCCATCAAGGATAATATGTGCGTTGTATGGCTGGGCGCCAACTTCTACGACAGCGGCGCAGGTGAGTTCAACTTCGGTCAGGACAGAACCGCAGGCCGTTACATGATGAACAGCGGTGTTAAGCTTGTATGGCTCCCCGCTATCAGCAGCGACTCCACAAAGGGTACTCAGACACTTAAGACAGGCAGAAAGTTCCTTGAGGACAGCTTCCCCGGCAGTGACCCCGTAAGCAAGTGCTTCGGCGGTGAGCTTGCCGCAGGCCACGACGGCGGATTCAACTCCGATCCCGACGGCTGGTGGCACATTTTCTGGGACGTTGCGGCTCCCGCACTGTTCGATACTCCCGAGCTTTGCGAGTTTGAGATCATCAAGCTTTGGAGAATCCGCGGCGACGACTCTTGGGACAACAACACCAAGGACAGACCCAGCTGTATCATTCTCAACAAGCTTACAGATCCTCAGAAGGTTCTCGAAAACATGGCTGCAGGAATCAACACCTTCGTAAAGTAAAACGAACAAAAATGAGTCATCGAAAGATGGCTCATTTTTTAATGCAAAATGCAAAATGCAAAATTAAGGAATATAAGCCTTCTCCAGCGGAGAAGGGTGGGACCATTCATTCACTTCGTGAATTGGGAGTGGATGAGGAGAATCGGACGAATGTCCGATAAAAATTCAATCACCCTCACTTCACCTCCGTCAGCGGACTTTACTTTGTCATTCTTAAGGGAGCAACGCGACCGAAGGATCTAATCCCGCTACGTAAGGCTAAATCTACACGAACGGGCGAACACAGTTCGCCCCTACATCGATAGGCGAGGCTGTACGTTATATCCGTCACAGCACGAAATCTTCTAAGATTCCCGTAGGGGAGAACTGTGTTCTCCCGCAACGTACGCCTGAATCCTCACGAACGGGCGAACACAGTTCGCCCTTACATCGATAGGCGAGGCTGTACGTTACCTCCGTCACCGTATGAACAGCGAATATAAGCCTTCTCCAGCGGAGAAGGGTGGGACCATTCATTCACTTCGTGAATTGGGAGTGGATG
>JAFXKJ010000113.1 GCA_017531765.1 Clostridia bacterium | reverse complement strand
GCGGTCCCCCTTCTCCGCTGGAGAAGGCTTATATTCGCTGTTCATACGGTGACGGGGGGTAACGTACAGCCTCGCCTATCGATGTAGGGGCGTACCTACGTGTGCGCCCGTTCGTGAGGATTCAGGCGTACGTTGCGGGAGAACACAGTTCTCAGCACATTCTGCGAATGTGCGACATCAACCTTTGGTTGATGCCCCTACGGAAATCTGTGGAATTCCGTCCGCCGACGGAGATACCGTTGTCTCTTATCCCTCTGTCGGCTGAGATTCGGTCACAGTCTCGGTCTCTTTGGGTGTTTCTTTCCATTCGATCGTACCGTCACTGCAGTTTACCTTAACGAGAGCCACTCCGCTTTCCGCCTTGGAAACCGAGCTCCATGCAGATTTCGTTCCCGCAAATTTAATGCTCTGAACAGCGGGACATTCTCTTATTATATTGTTACCCACACTTGTAATGGATGCGGGAAGACTTATTCCGGTGAGGGAAGTGCATCCGAAAAATGCACCCTTACCAAGAGTCTTCACCTTCGAGGGAAGATTTATCGACGTCACCGAGGTCATTTTACAGAACGCATAGTCTCCCACAGACGTAACCGACGAGGGAAGGACCACGGATGTGACCGATGTACATCCAAAGAATGCGCTATCGCCGATCTTGGTTACGCTATCGGGTAGATTCACCGTTTCGGGAAGGGGAATGTCAGCACTCTTGGGGGACTCCTTTGCAATAGCCTTCAGCGCGGTGCAGTCGTAGAAGGTACCTTCACTGATGCTACGCAGAGCGCTCTTCATTATCACGCCTTCAAGTGAAGTGCATCCTCTGAAAGCGTATTCTCCTATATATCCGATACTTTCGGGAAGGGTAAGCTGCTTCATGGACGTGCAGGCTCTGAAAGCATAGTCGCCCACGGACGTAACTCCCGAGGGGAGCGCCACGTTACCGTCTATAAGCTCTGAGTTCGGCATATCCTCCGCTGTGATGGGCGCGGGACCTGTCTTTCCGTCCTCACCCACAGCCGTCTTTTCTCCGCGTACGTCAATGTATCCCAATTTATAGCATCCGTAGAAAGCGCAGTCGCCTACGTAAGCCACGTCAGAGGTCATTTTACCGTTCTTTGCCTCCTTGTTCTCAAAGGTCACTGCCCTGAGGTTTCTGCAAAGCATGAAAGCATGGTCACTCACCGACACAATGCCGTCTCTTACGTAAACATACACGATATTGTCCGCATCCTCTTCCCAGGGACGGCTGAGATAATTGTTTTCGTCCTCGTTGAAATCGGGCATTCTTCCGTGACCGCTGACAACAAGTATCTTCGGAGATGAGGCATTGGTCTGAAAATCAACCGCCACGTCAACAAGCTCCCACGCAAAATCCTCCGCGACGGGAACATCGGGCTCTTCGGGCACGGTGTGTACCTCTTCGGTGCTTTCACTGCCCGTTCCCTTTCCGTCCTTCTCATTTTCATCGTCACCGCAGGATGCAAGGGACAGCATAAACATAAGTGACAGTAAGATCGCAAGTATTTTTTTCATGTCGTTTATCTCCTTTTTATTCCCCCGCAGACCATCACAGCGGTTTCGCGGTGATCTTTGCATACTGACGGGGATATTTGTTCTCAGTGCGACGCACCTTGCGGTAAATAACGAGGCTCCGCGTGTCACCTGAGGGGAGAGCATATTTTATGATCTCAGGCGCCCCAAAGCCGAGTATCTCGGCGGCACGAGCCGCAGCCGCCACTTCCTCGTCACTGTTACCCTTCATTGCGGCAAAGATGCCACCAACCTTCACGAAAGGCGCGGCAAGCTCAACGAGCACGGGCAGCGCCGACACGGCGCGGGCTGTTACAATGTCAAAGCTTTCGCGGAGTCTTCCGAAGGCAAGATTTTCCGCACGAGCCGCCTCAGCGGTAACTCCGTGAAGTCCAAGCTTTACGGCAGTATCCTTGATGTGACCGATCTTTTTTGCGGTGCTGTCCACCGCGTGAACTGTGAGAGTTGCCACAGCACCGTGTTCTGCCGCGGCACCGATGGGCAAAGTGGGAAATCCCGCGCCTGCACCGATGTCGAGAAGTTTTAAGCCTTCCTTCAGGTATCCCCCGTCGGACAAAAGCTTTACGGGAATAAGAGAATCGACGATGTGCTTTTCCGCTACGCCCTCAAGGTCGGTTATAGCCGTGAGATTGAAGCGGCGGGAAGCGTCAAGGAGATTCTCGTAGACTCCGTAAAGGGATGACTCAAGCGCGGGAGTCAAAAAGCCTTCGTCGAGTCCCGCTTCACGGGCGACTTTTTCGTAAACTTCTCGAAACTCCGCGACACTTGCCGTAGGAGCCGTTTTTCTTTCAGCCATTTCTCAGTTTTCCTTATATTTTTCCTTAATAATTACTGTTTCAATACAATTATTGTTACAATCTTTTGAGATACCCGTCGTCCCTGCCGTCAGGCTCACGGAGACCCGTGACTCCCGCGCTTTCCATAATGCGGCGCAGTCTCGGAGCGATGACATCTGCCATGCGGCGAAAGCCCTCGTCTGTGGGGTGCGGGTCATCGGGGTAGTGGCAGATCTCGCGGTCGTCGTTTCCCCACAGGAAAGATCCGTCGACGAAATCCACCGCCAAGTCTCCTTTGTCAAGGGCATGGTGGAAGGTATCCATGATGATCTGTCTTCCGCGGAAGACGCGAATGCGGTCGCCGTCGGTATCGGGACGGGACACGATAAGTATGGGCAGATCGGGCTGCGCCTCTCTTATTATATCAAAGAAAGGACGGTGTGTCTCGCGAAGATGGTCGAGAGTGGGAGCATTATGCTCATAGTCGAGAACGAACGCGCTCATTTCAAGCCCCGCGATATATTCAGCCATTGCCCTCTCGCCCTTGGCACTGCCACCAAAGCCGAGATTTATATGGTCAACGCCCAGTCTTTCGGCGACAAGGGCGGTATAAGCATGGGAGGGAGAAGTTGATATTGCGCCCATGGTGATAGACGAGCCGTAGAAAACGATGGGCTTTGTGATATTATACGGTTCAGCCGCTTCAAGGGCAGCCCCGTCATCAAGGGTAATACGGTACTCAAGAAGCTCTACCGTGCGCGGGAGGAATACGGTGATGCTGTGCAGTTTTCCGTCCGAGGGGAGTTCCACTTCGCCGTCAAGGCAGTCCGCTTCATGCTCAAATCCGTATGGGCCTACGCGACCGAGAAAAACGCCGTCGCAAAGGACGTCGGAGGCAGAGTTTACATTCCCCTCGCGGAAGTCGGCACCGATGCGGACACATGAAGAGTCTGTTTTGAAGCGGATCCTTCCGCCCGCGGGACATTTTACAAGTCCAAGTACAGCTTCGCTGACAGCCGCGGCAGCATCAAGGGGCATTCTTTTAAGGTCACGGCGAACTCCGTGAAGAGAAAACACTTCGGGAATATTATTGGGTGAGAATACATAAGTCATAAGCACCTCGGAACATAAATGTAATGCAAAGTGCAAAATGCAAAATGATTTTTTTATTTTGTAGGGCGGGGGTTTACTCCCGCCGTTTTCGTTAAGATTTAGCCTTACGTTGCGGGTGATTGAATTTTTATCGGACATTCGTCCGATTCTCCTCATCCACTCCAATTCACGAAGTGAATGAATGGTCCCACCCTTCTCCGCTGGAGAAGGCTTATATTCGCTGTTCATACGGTGACGGGGGTAACGTGCAGCCTCGCCTATCGATGTAGGGGCATCAACCAAAGGTTGATGTCGCACATTCGCAGAATGTGCTGAGATCTGTGTTCGCCCGTTCGTGAGGATTCAGGCGTACTTTGCGGGAGAACACAGTTCTCCCCTACGGAAATCTGTGGAATTCCGTCCACTGACGGAGGTGAAGTGAGGGTGAAGGGTAACGTCCAACCACATGGTAGGGGAAGGGCTTGCTCCTCCCGTTCGTGTAGATTCAGCCTTGCGTTGCGGGATTAGATCCTTCGGTCGCTTTGCTCCCTCAAGGATGACAAAGTAAAGTCCGCTGACGGAGGTATCGCACCTGTAACCGATTAAATGCAAAATTAATTTCGATAAAATCGACTTTTCGCACAGCGAAAAGTTTCCTTAATTTTGCACTTTGCATTTTGCATTTTGCATTTAAACAAATTTCGCTATATTCATTTTAAGGGCAATTTATTAATTGCCCTTAAATAAACTATAAACTTTTTCCGTTAAGGCTTATGCCTCAATACTCTTCAAATAATCTTCGATTGTCACAAGCTGACCGCCGCGTACACGGGATTCTTCAACCGCAAGAGCTACAACGTGGCTCTCGACAGAGTCGTTGATGGATGTGGATGCAACGCCTGCATTACCCTCAAGAAGATCGATAAGCTCCTTAACGAGAATGTAGTCACCGCCGCCGTGACCGAACTGGTCAGTTTCAGCGTGCGTATCGTATTCAATGGTAGACTCGATACCCTGGTTGTAGAGTGTTACCGTGATCTTGGATTCGTCGGTTGCAGTATTGATAAAGCCTTCGGTACCCATAACTGCAGTGCTTCTGCCTCTCTGGTCGAATGCGCTCATGGAGAAGCTGATGGTAAGGTCATCCTCGAACTGGAGGTTAACTACCTGATGGTCAACAACGTTGTTGTCGCACTTGTATGCACATCTGCTGTAGGGACCATCAAGAAGGTCGCGTCTGAAGTCGTCGTAGTTTGTTGCGGGAGATACAACGTCAAGAGGCCAGCCGAAGTTGCCCTCCTTTGCGTGATGGAGATATCTCTCGATGCTGTAGGGACACTTAGCGTATGCGGGGCAAGCCTCGGTACACTTGTCGTGCGCACCCTCGGGAGCACACTCGGACTTGAAGTGAGAGAGGTGTCCGAAGGAAGATACGCTCTCGCAGTGCTTACCTGTGAGCCAGAGGAATACGTCCATATCGTGGCAGCACTTCTGAAGGATCATGGGAGATGTCTCGTCGCTGTTTCTCCAGTTTCCGCGAACGAAGGAGTGAGCCATGTGCCAATATCCAACACCCTCGCAAGCCTGGATGCTGTAGATCTTTCCGAGAACACCGGAGTCGATGATCTCCTTCAGCTTTCTGTAGTAGGGAGTATAGCGGAGAACGTGGCAGACAACAACGTGGCGGTCATGCTCGTTTGCAACGCGGGCTATCTCAACACACTCGCGGGGATCGGTGGACGCGGGCTTCTCCAAAACGAGGTGGTAATCCTTTTCAAGTGCGGGAATCGCGTGACCGTAGTGCTGCTTATCCATGGTACAAATAAACATAACGTCAGCAAGACGGGGCTGCTCCAGCATTTCCTCAGCACTGTTAAAACGGCCCTCTGCGGGAACGCCGTGCTTGTCAGCGAATCTCTGAAGCTTACCGGGAACGATGTCTGCGCAGGCAACGATCTCGATCTTGTCCTTAAGGAGCTCGCAGGCGTCTGCGTAGGAATTACCTCTTGAGCCGAGGCCGGCGAATGCAACTGTTATCTTTTTTTCCATAGTCAAATATCCTTTCTCCCGTTCGTGCGGGGGGCGAATTTGCAAAATAAAGTTTTTCTGCAAGTAAACAGAAATATACAGATACATTATATCATATAACCCGTGGGTTTTCAAGATAAAATAAGCAAACAGAATGAAAAATGCAAAATGTAAAATTCCGCTAACTTTTCGCCACGCGAAAAGCCGATTTCAAATTGGAAGGTAACCATAGGCTCTCCCCTCGGGAGAGCTGTCAGCGCAAGCTGACTGAGAGGGGCGGAGGAAGTGCAAAATGCAAAGTGCAAAATGCAAAATCACGGCAGAGTTGCGGTGAACAGTGAAAGAGGTCTTGCAAATTCCCACGTTTCGGTTTATAATATAACGTAGAAATTTACATAAAAAGGTGATTATTATGACGGGCGGATATTCGGTACTGGCAAAAGTGTACGACAGACTTAACGGAAGCGTTGATTACGAGGCTTTCGCAGATTATATGGAAATGTGCTTTGAAAGGTATCTTGTATCAAAGCCGGAGCTGGTCCTTGACATGGGATGCGGTACAGGAAGCGTAACTCTGCCTCTGGCTCGAAGAGGGTACGATATGACGGGACTCGACATCTCCCCCGAAATGCTCTCTCAGGCATATACCCGTGCCGCTGACGAGGGACTGAACGGGATAATGTTCCTTGAGGGGGATATGTGCGATTTTGAGCTTTACGGAACGGTGGGAGCTGTGGTCTGCTGTCTCGACGGGATCAATCATCTGCTTGAAGCAGATGACGTGAAGCGATGCTTTGCTCTGGTACATAACTATCTCGATCCCGACGGACTTTTTGTATTCGACGTGAATACTCCTTATAAGTTCCGTCACGTTTACGCTGACAATGATTACGTTCTCGAAGAGGACGGAGCGCTCTGTGCGTGGAGAAACCGTCTGTCCGATGACGGTGAGCAGGTTGATTTCCACCTTACGGTGTTTGAGAAGGGACGCACGGGGCTTTACCGCCGCCGCGACGGAGTTCAAAGTGAGAGATGTTACAGTAATACCGCACTGCGTGAGATGCTGACGGAGGCGGGATTTGAGGTGATCGGTATCTTCGAGGCTCTCAGCTTTGACGAGCCCGCGGAAACGAGCGAAAGATGGCACGTTGTGGCACGTGCAAAGAAGAACGTCTGAATATCTATAAAAAATGAAAAAAATCTCAAAAAACTTTCAAAAAAGGTATTGACAAATCAAAATCGTAGTGATATAATACTTAGGCTTGCTGATGAGGCAAGTCTATATGGAAGCATAGCTCAGTTGGGAGAGCATCTGCCTTACAAGCAGAGGGTCATAGGTTCGAGCCCTATTGTTTCCATCGCGAAGGAAAAAATCTTCGCAAATGGCCCGGTAGTTCAGTTGGTTAGAACGCTAGCCTGTCACGCTAGAGGTCAGGGGTTCGAGTCCCCTTCGGGTCGTTT
>JAFXKJ010000112.1 GCA_017531765.1 Clostridia bacterium | reverse complement strand
TTTATTCGGGAAATTGAATAGAGTAATAGTATAATTCGTAGGTTCCGAATCCGCTGCAGTTAGCGGCACCGTATTTTGTAATATCAAAACCATTGAGTTCAAGGGTAGTCTTGCGATTGTCAGTCTCAATTACGCCTTCATAAGAAAGTATTCCGAGGATATTATCCTGGATAGACAGATTTCTCGTTCCCGTATAACTCAAGCGGTGATGTGCAAGATTCTTTGAAGAACCGTTCAGCTTAAGCTTCATTGTCGCAGCTTTACCGTCATCGTCTACCAATACAGGTGTATTGATCTTTGATGCACTGACGTCAAGCTTATACATTTCAATTTCAGCTTCCTTAGAAATTGTGTCTATCGCAACGAGATAGATACTTCCGCCGGTAGTTTCGGTAATGGCAAACTGATATTCGCAATTCTTATCCTTTGAAAGCTTCAATTCCTTGCTGATTCTGACAGGCTTGAAATTATTATTAGTGTCGTATACAGCGTAATAGTACTTATCAGTCTTAGGCGTATAGTAATGGTAAATCACGTAAAGAAGACCATCAGAGGTAAGGTAAGACGTACCGCCGTTATAGTGTGAGGCACCTGCAATGCCAATTGATCCTCCGGTTATGGGAAATTCCTTCTCATTCAGATAATCGGGTCTGACTATATCAGTTACAAAGCTGAGCTCCTCTTTGTACATATCCGGTATTTTGACGATAGCCAGCGCATCCCAAAGGTATCCTTCTGTCATGAATTGAACTTTGTTATCGTAGGAATGCTCAAGAGACGATGAATGAGCAATTCTGTTAGCGATGGTAAAGATTCCGCCCTTACCGTCGGGATATGCATTAAAATATCCCCATCTGTTTATATCAAGCTCCACTATATAGTTTTCTTTCTCCCATGAGTGTGTGGTAATATCATAAATAAACCATGAAAGGTATCCGGGAGTAAGTCCTCCTGCGTATAAAGCATATATTTTGTTCATCGTAGTGTCAACTATGGGCTGATAATATCCATAACCGCTGATTCCGACGAGATCAAAATCAATAACTGTGACTTGAGGATCAGTTACAAGCTTATCGGTCTTGGTATCAAACTCATAAACTCCAAGGAAAGCTGCTTCTCTGTGGAATTTTTCAGCAACATTATCATATGAGCCGTAATAGGTGTCCTTATCCTCAGAGAAGGTTGTAATATAGATGATTCCATCCTCTCCTGCAAGAACGTTAGGCGCACAGCTGCCTGAATGGATCGGGACCTCACCCTCAAGAAGCTTTTTGAAGCCATTATTTGTTATCTTTACAAGGTAAAATTTACCCCAGATCGTTGCATTGATTGCTCCACGGTATCCTTCGTATTCTTCTCCAAGTCTTTCATCCTGAATGAATACTACGTAGGTACCGTACTGAGTACGAACCATGCGTGATTCATGCCAGCCGTGAACACCCATTCCGGTTGCAGTAAACTGATTACCTGTTCCTGCATCGTCGATAAGAATAGCCTGAGAAACGCTAATGTTATCGGTAAACACAGCGCCACCTGTAGGAGAAACACCTAAGTGATCGGGGGTAAGATCGTTTTTATCAAGTGAAGGAAGCTTAAGATCAGGACGTGCTGTTCCCTGAGAGACCTCAGGAAGGCAAGCGAGCATCTTAGCCGCCGCGATACGAACAGTCTTACCTGTAGGATCAAAGTTGCCGTTACCGTCGCCGTTAATGATACCTGCGGCGATACATCTTTCAACGTAAGGAAGCGCCCAGTCTGCAACGGTGTCCATATCCTTAAGATCAGCAGTGTTGTCTGTGGGAGCGTCAAGCTTCATGTAGTCGATAAATGTGATAAAGAACTTTGCCGCTTCCTGACGGGTCACGTCGTTCTTCGGCTTGAAGTAAAGAGCATCACCCTGCTTTACGCCGGATGTGATTCCCTCTTTGCTTGCCCATTCAACAGCGTTGTATGCCCAGTCGCTGATATCAGCGACATCGGCAAATGTTGCCTTAAGAGACTCGAGTGTTCCTGTTACGGTGGAACCTGAGATTCTGTAAAGAGTTACTACAAGCTGTTCTCTTGTGAGAGTTGCGTCGGAACCGAAGTTTGTTCCGCCGACACCCTGCATGATTCCCTTTTCATATACTTCGTTTACGTACTCTGTTGCCCATTCGGGAACATCTGTAAAGGGATGCGCCGCTGATGACGGTACTGCGGTCATCGCCATAATTCCGACGAGCATTGAAAGTGTAAGAAGTATGCTTAAAATGCGTCTTTTCATTTTTTCCTCCTGAAAAATAGTTTTGTTTACTTCTTATATTTTATCATATATATGATGTCTTTTCAAGTGCATACAAAAAATGCGGACCGAATATCAGTCCGCATTTTTTACGAATTACTTACCGAACTTAATTGTGTAATAAACAAGGTTATCTGTACTGCTTCCTCCACTGGTGTTCATAGTAGAGATTGAACCTTCTTTATTCATCTGGATGTATTCCGGATCATCAAAGAGTGAAATACTGCGTCCGCCGTCACCGTCGTGAGTGAGAATACCAAGTACGTTATCCTGGATAGAATAGTTTCTCGTAGTGGTAAATGCAAGACGTGCATGAGTTACGTAATCCTTTGTTCCCTTGTAAGGAATGTTTATACTTGCAGTCTTTCCATCCTTATCCTTAAGCACGCTTGAGTGGATAACACTCTGAGAAATATCAAGCTTGTATATCTCAAGTTCAGCTTTTACGGGTTTTGTGTTGATAGCAATAAGGTAAATATCACCTTCCATAGTTTCAGTCATTGCGAACTGGTACTCCATGTTGGTAGTAGTCTTGAAGGAAATTTCCTTATTCTGTCTTACCTTAACGAACTTACCATCTGCATCAACCTTATTGGTGTCATATACTACATATCTGTAAGGTGATTTATTCTTCTTTTCAGAAGCAGGATCGGAATACTCATAGAATACATAGAGATAACCCTTGGAATCCAAATAGGATACACCGCCAGTATAGTATGCTGCGTGAGCAGGCTTAATAAGACCGCCCTCTTCAGGGAATGTCTTTCTGTCAAGGTAATCGGGAATGTAGATACCGTCTTCAATGTACTCTTCCTTATACATATCGGGGATTCTGTAGAAATAGATAGAGTCGAAGATGTATCCGTTACTCATAAACTTGATCTCATTGTTATAGTGAGCCTCAACCTCGGATGTGTGGGGGTTAGCCTGAGCGAGGAAGAATACACCGCCCTTACCGTCGGTATAAGCATGGAAGTAGCTGCAACGGTAGGTTGTTTCAACGAGGTAGTTTGTGGGTTCCCACTTGTGTGTTTCAAGGTCATAAATGAACCATGAGAAGTATCCGGGGCAAAGACCGCCGGTAAAGAATGCGTAGATCTTGCCGGATGCAAGGTCAAGAATAGGCTGATAGTAGCCGTATCCGTGTACACCGATCTTCTTGAACTCAAGAACTTCATGCTCTGAATGAACGAGAGTATCTGTCTTGGTGTCAAACTCGTAAACCGTAAGGTAAGCACCTTCCTTTGTGAAAGGAGGATTCTGAGTTCTGTCAAGAGAACCGTAGTAGGTGTCCTTGTCATCAGAGAAGGTTGTAACGTAGATCATACCGTCTTCGCCTGCAAGAACATTGGGAGCACAGCTTCCTGCGTGAACAGGATACTCACCTTCGAGAACCTTCTTGAAGCCGTTAGCGGTAATCTTTACAAGGAAGAACTTACCGATAGCTTCAATATTCCAAAGGGGCTTTTCGGGAGTTGAAGAATAAGCCTCGTACTTGTCGCCGAGTCTTTCGTCCTGAGCAAATACAACGTATGTACCGTACTCAGTACGAACGATACGTGTCTCATGCCAACCGTGAACGCCCATACCGGTTGCTGTAAACTGGTTCTCGGCATCACCGCTGTCAATAACAACTGCAGGAGAAATAGAAACGTCTGTTGTGGTTGTGATTCCGCCGGTGAGTGTGATGCTGCCTACAGAATCGGGATTGAAGTCATAAATGTCCTTGGAAGGAAGCTTAAGATTGGGGCGCTCTACAGCAACAGATGCCTCAGGGAGGCAAGCGAGCATCTTAGCCGCCGCGATACGGATGGTCTTACCTGTGGGATCGAAGTTGCCGTTGCCGTCACCGTTGATGATACCTGCGGCGATACATCTTTCAACGTAAGGAAGCGCCCAGTCCGCAACGGTGTCCATATCCTTAAGGTTTGCAGTGTTGTCTGTGGGAGCATCAAGCTTCATGTAGTCGATAAATGTGATAAAGAACTTTGCAGCTTCCTGACGGGTCACGTCGTTCTTCGGCTTGAAGTAAAGGTCGTCACCCTGCTTTACGCCCGCGGTGATACCTTCCTTGCTTGCCCACTCAACTGCGTTGTACGCCCAATCGCTGATGTCAGCGGCATCGGCGAAGGTTGCCTTGAGGCTGTCAAGTGTACCTGTGATCTCAGAGCCCGAGATTCTGTAAAGAGTTACAACGAGCTGTTCACGGGTAAGTGTCTGATTTGAACCGAAGGTAGTTCCACCGGTTCCGTTCATGATTCCCTTTTCGTATACTTCATTTACGTATTCTGTTGCCCAGTCGGGTACATCCGTAAAGGGATGCGCCGCGGATGTGTCTACCGCTGTGACCGCCAGCAGACTGACGAGCATTGACAGCATGAGAAGTACACTTACAATGCGTCTTTTCATTTTTGATTTCTCCTAAACGTATCAGAATTTGAGATATATCTCATTAATCTGATTATATCAAAATTCACAATTTTTTTCAATACATATTCGAAAATTTAATTAATTTATGAGAAAATTGTCAATAATCCAATAAAAGTAAATACGAAACAAATTTGCTTGACATATAAACGTGTTGAACGCAAAAAATAGTTGTGTGCGAAAAAATCAAGGAGCCAGAAAAGTATGACACAAAGAAAAATAATATTTAACAAATGTTTAACTGTCATTCTCGCAGTTATATTTTCGGTAGCTTTACCGTTAAATGTATTTGCCGCTGACGATCTGTCAGCGCTCACCAATGCAAGCGAGGTTTACGTCGGAGGCTTCCCTTTCGGAATAAAGCTGTTCACGGAGGGACTTCTTGTTGTGGGAGTTGCAGACGTAAAATGTGAAAAAGGCAGTGTTTGTCCTGCAACAGACGCTGGAATAAAGCCGGGTGACGTAATTACCAAAGTAAACGGTAACAAGGTCACGACTTGCGAAGAATTTATATCTGTATATGATACTGACGGAAAAACCTTGAGCGTTGAGTTTTTAAGAAACGGCAAGACGGCAACAGCGGAGATAAACCCTGAAAAATCAAGCATTGACGGCAAGTACAAGACGGGTATGTGGCTTCGTGACAGCGCCGCGGGAATCGGTACTGTTACCTTTGTTGAGTGCGAAACGGGAGAGTTTGCGGGTCTCGGTCACGGTGTATGCGACAGTGCAACGGGTGAGGTTATCCCACTCATGCGCGGTATCGTGACCGAGGTAAAGCTTACAGGAGTAAAACCGGGCGTTTCGGGTACACCGGGAGAGCTGAAAGGATATTTTACAAAAAACGAGCTTGGCACAGTATTAAAGAACACCGACAAGGGAGTTTTCGGTATTTACGGTGAGATTCCCGTTTCAGGCACTTCAAGTGAAAAGGTGAAGCTCGCCAAACGGGGCGAAGTTCACGAAGGCAAGGCGACCATCATTTCCACAATTTGCGACGGTGTGACGGAAGAATATGAGATCATGATAGAAAAGCTTCCCGACGGAAAAGAAAAGGTAAGCTTTGAAATACGTGTGACGGACAGTAAGCTTATAGAGAAAACGGGTGGAATCGTTCAGGGGATGTCGGGCAGTCCCATACTTCAGGACGGTAAGCTCGTCGGTGCGGTCACACACGTTATGATAAGCGATCCGACGAGAGGTTACGGTATCTTTATAGAGGATATGATAAAAGCGGCGGAGTGAAAGAAAGATTATACCAAAACGCTGTCCCCATTAATCATCAGCATACACCTGATAGATAATAGGGACAGCATTTCTGTTTGTTACTGATTTAGTTGAATTTTTTACAACGGAACAGTTATTGAATTTAATAGTAAATTTGTTATAATATAATCACAGCACGTGCATAAAATCAATTTTATCGAGGTTACATATGAAAATAAGAATCAGTGATAATATTCGCCGTCTACGTAAAGAAAAGAATCTCACTCAGGAAACGCTCGCTAATCTTCTCTCAATTACTCCTCAATCGGTCTCAAAATGGGAACGGAGTGAAGGATACCCGGATATAACCATGCTTCCGTCTATTGCAAATTGTCTGGGCGTGACCGTTGACGTACTGCTTGGAAACGACATGATTATTGCCGAAGAAAGAATTCAGAATTATATCTCAGAATTCAAACGGCTCACCGCAGATGACTCAACATGGTACTCGGCTTTTCCGGTTGCTAAAAATGCGTATGAAGAGTTTTCCTATGATTATCGAATTATGATGCTGTATGTAAATGCGCTGAAAATCTTTCATCCTGCAGATTCGGAAAGTGAAATTGAACGCATTTGTAAAACCGTACTGCAGAATTGTGATGATCCCGTTCTTTGCGCGGATGCTTCCTATTTCCTTTGCGGATTCCGAAATGCAGACGACAGAATGGCTTTTTTGAAAAAGTATATTGATTACGGACAGGATTGGAATTGGTTCAAGGTATATCCCCGTGACAGTGAAGAAGGCAAGATCATGATGCAACATGAGATTCTGGATAAATGGTGGCATTTGAATATGTATATTTATACTTACGGAGATTTATTCAATGAATCGCCTGAAAGAAGCGTATCTCATGAAGAAAAAATAGCATTGATCAAGAAATGCGAAAAAATCCTTGCCGCCGTAATGGATGATAATGATTACGGCGAATACACATGGTATATTGGTCAGCACAACGAATATCTTGCAAGAGAATATGCAGCTCTCGGGAAAGTTGAAGAAACGATATATTATTTTGAAAAAGCGGTACAAGGATGGCTTACGTATGACACATTGCCGAAGGAGTATACTTACAAAAACATTCTTATGACACATAGACCATATACTTCCGAAAACATCGGTCATAATTACAGTAGTGTTAAACTGTATAAACAAAAAATTGATAAGAATCCTGATTTTGATTTTGTTCGAGAAAACGAAAGTTATTTGAAAGCATACAAAAGACTATGTGTCGAATAAAGGAAAAATGTTGTACCCAAATATATCTTAGGTTGAAAAGTTCATAGAATCATGATATAATTCATTTGTTGATAGTTTTATTTATGACGGAGGACTAAATATGATTTCATTTAACGAAGCAATAGATATTGTGGTTGAGTTCTCTCAATTAATCAATGAAAAATTTCCAAATAGAGTAAAAGCTGTTTATGCAATAGGGTCTCTCGGTAGCGATTATTACCGTCCGGGACAAAGCGATATAGATACTGCTGTAATAACAGATTTATCAAGAAACGATATTGGTGAAATCTCTATTGGGATCAAAGAAATAGCTGCTACACTCCAAAAGAAATATGATGTCCCGAAAGGATTTGGCGCCATTGTGTTTTCTTATGAACAACTATTTCCTCCATATATTATAGAAGAAGAACTTATTCAGGAAATATTACGTCTTAAAACACAAAGTCGCTTAGTTTACGGTACATATGATATAACATCTGTACCATTTCCAAATTGGAAAGTAATTAAGGATGATATTTTGTATTTTCAAGAATGGAGTGATTCACAACCGCCTTTCAAACACAGTGTAACTTCCTTTGTTAATTCAACATTGATTGCATTAAAACGATATCTGCTATTAAAACATCATATTATTGAGTTTAACAAATTCAAGGTTATTGGTCTATATCAATGTAATGAACCTTTATTGACAAATGAAAAAATATTTCAGTTCATTTCCGATTATCTAAATAACAGACCATATGAATGGAATGACAAAATTCGAGATGAATATGTGATGTGGCACAATGAACTTTATCGAGTTATAAACGACTCAGTTCTCTACAATGAATAATAACTGTGCTGTCCCCGTTAATCATCAGCATACGCCTGATAGATAATAGGGACAGCTTTTTATGTAACAGCGATATTAGATTTTGTTTTGCTAAAATTTATAAAATGTGTTATAATGGGGAAATACCGTTGGAGGAATACCATGAGCCATACATAAACATTCTTATGACTCATAGACCGTATACTTCTGAGAACATCGGTCACAATTACAGTAGTATAAAACTGTATAAACAAAAAATTGATAAGAATCCTGATTTTGATATTGTCAGAAACGAAGAACGATTTAGGAAAACATATGAGAGATTATGTGTGGAATAATAAACAGATTTGTTTTCCTTATGACAGCTTAACAGCCAAAGCCGAGGCGTGTGCCTCGGCTTTACTTACCTTTAATTAATGATTATTCATCACGTTTTGTATTGCTGTCAGATACTCCATTTCACTTATTCCTGCTATAGCAAGCTCTTTTGTATGTATCATAGTATTTTCACTCATTCCATCACCGGTAAGAGTCAAAACAGATTCTCTGAAAATCTGATAATATAGCACGGCATTCAGTTTATGCCTGTTTTTGAGCTCATGTCCTTTCTGTATGTAAGTCAGCATATACTCACAGGTGCATCGCGGACCGGGCATCTGATACGCCAGCTCAAGTGCTTCTTGCGTCTTACCCATATCGGCGTACATAACAAGAAGAATCTGCTTTGCCGAGTCACGCCACCTATCTTCCACGGACCTTGCGAGAATATCGTCGCAGAGCGTGATCGCTTCTTCATATAGTTTATTTTTTTCGGACGGGTCGGAAATGTTTTTTCCTTTCCACGATAGATCGGCAGCAAGAAGTTGTTCAAAGAAAAATTCTCCCGGGATTTCCTTTAATACATTTCTGATCAGCTCAATACCCTCATCAAGTCTGTAATTTGGATCAAGAGGGACGTGATGCCTTATTCTATTGTATTCCGCAGTTATCTCGTTAATTCTGTTTTGACGAACCATCTCATCAACGCCGAGAAGTGTATCAACCGAAACGTGAAAGAATGCGGCAATCTTCGGAAGGAGTGTTATATCGGGATATCCTTCACACCGTTCCCATTTAGAGACGGCTTGCGAAGTTATGCCAAGATAATCGGCAAGATCGTCCTGTGTTTTACTGTATTTTTGACGCAGATTTTTTAATGTTTTTGAAAACTGTATTTCCATGTCATACCTCTTTTATTTTGCTTTACAAAGATCTTTGTGAAATTATTATAGCACACATAGATAGTTAAAACAATAACCGCAATGTTGGATAACGGTTGATAAAATCAACGAATGGTTTAGGAAGGAAGAAACGTATCGCCCAAATATGTCATATATACGCAAAAACCTTGAAAACCATAAGATTTTCAAGGTTTTTTAGTCTCCGATCACGCTTCACGCAAACCAAGTCCGTCGGCTACGTGGGTAATAAAGTCCTGCACGTTTGTTACTATGGTTTTTGCGGAAAGGCTTCCGCGGTCAAGTAGTTTGTTCACCACAAATTCGTCGATATCCACCGCGTACAGGTATATGGGACGAACGGTTCCGTCCTTTGTTACACGGAATGACGGCGTCATGTTTCCCGTTGCGATCGTGTGAAGCATTGTTGCCATGCAAATTACAGTTGTCGCTTTTCTGACCAGTCCTCTCATCTCATTTGCCGCTTCGTACACGTCACCTATTACCTCGGGGAGAGGGCCGTCGTCACGTATCGATCCCGCGAGAACAAAGGGAACGTTGTTTTTTACACAACTGCACATGATTCCGTCGTCAAGCTCATGCTCCTTAATGAATGCGGGAATTGAGCCGCAGCGGCGCACTTCATTGCAAATATCAAGGTGATTGTAGTGACCGTTGGGACGGGACTTCTGCGAATAAATATCCTGACCCAAAGCAGTACCGAGGTATGCGGCTTCAAGGTCGTGGGTCGCCAGTGCGTTTCCTGCAAGCACTCCGTGAACGTAACCGTTATCCACGAGAAGCTGCATCGATCTTCTCGCGTCGTAGTCGAATGCAAATGCGGGACCCATTACCCAAAGGATGTTTCCATGCTCTTTTTCATATCTGAG
The DNA here is from genome assembly GCA_017531765.1 of Clostridia bacterium. Taxonomy (GTDB): domain Bacteria; phylum Bacillota; class Clostridia; order Oscillospirales; family CAG-272; genus RUG11130. The sequence goes on along the minus strand of JAFXKJ010000112.1, from coordinate 17,920 downwards.
AAGCTCATAAAGCTTGTCGTAATCACATGAATATGCGGTCTCGCGGCTCCTTCCCTGACGGAAAACAAACTGGTCTTCAAGCTCTGCTTTATCTTCAGCAAATCCGTTTGCGTGGAGGTAAATTCCTTCCTCACATTTTTCCGTTCTTCCGAGGATGACTTTATCACCTTTTTTCAGGTTTCTCGCTTCAACCACAGCAAGCTTCCCTTCGTTTGTCAGGACTACGCACGAGTCCATTCTGCTTTCTTCGGCAAGCATCCACTGACCGTTAATCTTGAAATATTCGGGGTACATGGACGTGCTGTGATAATCCTTCGGTGCTACCCCGTCCCTTTCCGCACACATGACCTGCACGTCGGGTGCAGAGGCAAATTTTTCCTCTGTGAAATCGGGATGTATATATTCAGGCATTTCAAATGACATATTGACCTCCGTTCAGCCTATGGCACACAAAATGATAATGAAACAAACACGTGTCTGCGTAGCAGACAAAAATCGGCCTATTGATTTTTAGTGTTTGTTTACGCGTGAAACAGCTGCAGTTTAGATTATAACTGTTTATACTTTCACGCTAAGGTCCGTTCAGCCTGCGGCAGTGAAACATATAATATCGGTAAATCGTCCTTCGGGATCAGGTACCGTGCCACTCCGCCTCATCAATCGCTAAGCTGCTTACAATTAAACGTAATATGTCATATATTCTATCACAATTCTATCGAAAAGTATAGCCTAAAATGCATTTTTTCGAGAAATTCAGTATTTATTTGACGTCAGCGGTACTTGTTATAGGTATTTATTTATGTTATAATTAACGCATAACACTTAATTTTGGGGGTCCACCATGGCGCGTAAGCTTTTTTGCGAAATATCTCCATTAACATACAAGATATCCATGGCAAAATGTCGTACAGTGAGACGTGTTAAGGATCTGTTCTCACGTCAACATTTTTCGAAGAGGAAATCAAAAGAAAAACTGTCTGTTGTCATATATAAACACAATTCGCTAATACGTCGAAAGCTCGGCAACACACAGCCTGAGCTTCAGGAAAATAAGGCTGTAAATCTCGCCATCAGTACACCGAAGATCAACGGAATACTGATCCGTCCGGGAGAAACCTTTTCATTCTGGCGTCTTGTGGGCAGTGCAACCGCGTCGAAAGGCTACAAGGAAGGCGTTACCATATCAAACGCTCAGTCGAAGTCCGGAATCGGCGGTGGAATGTGCCAATTTACAAATCTGATCCACTGGATGGTACTGCATACGCCGCTGACTATTACAGAGCATCACCATCACGACGGATTTGATCTCTTCCCCGACTTTAACCGTCAGGTTCCTTTCGGCACGGGAACCTCCATTGTCTATAACTATCTCGATTACCGCTTCAAGAACGAAACCGACGTCACCTTTCAGCTTATAACCTACGTTACCGACACACATCTTTGCGGTGAACTGCGCGCATCAGATGCTTTGAGTGTTAAATATCACATTCAAACCGAAGACGAGCATTTTGTTCGACTTGATAACACGGTATACAGACGGGGGCAGGTCTACCGCACTTGTATAGACAAAGCTACGGGTAAACAATTATCGCGAGAGCTTATCCGTGACAACAACGCGAAGGTTATGTATAACACCGACCATCTTAATGTCAAAGAAGTAACGGAAACACAGAACTAATATCACAAAAACAATTATTCATTTTAAGGACGGAAATCATGGCAACTGTAACAATAGTAGGTTCGGGAATGATGGGCTCGGCGCTCGCTTTTCCCGCAAGAGAAAACGGACATGAGGTAAGGCTCGTCGGTACACATTTAGACAGATGTATAATTGACGAGTGCAGAAAATCAGGAAAGCATCCGAAATTCACAAAATGCTTCCCCGAAGGAGTAAATTATTATCAAATCGAAGAGCTTGAAGCCGCACTTGATGGGACTGACCTTGTAATCGGCGGTGTATCAAGCTTCGGTGTTGAGTGGTTCGGAGACCACGTTTTGCCGAAGATTCCTGAACGCGTTCCCGTTCTGACAGTAACAAAGGGACTTATGGACACCGAGGACGGAAGGCTTATTCCCTACCCTCACTTATGGAGAGATAAGCTTGAGAGCATGGGTAAAAAGCTGTCTCTCAACGCTATCGGCGGTCCTTGCACAAGCTATGAGCTTGTGTTCCACGATCAGACCGAGGTAACCTTCTGCGGAGACGATTTAGAGACGCTTGCTAAGATACGCGACATCATGGCGACGGATTACTACCACATCAGCATTTCCACCGACGTTGTTGGAGTTGAAAGCGCGGTGGCGCTTAAGAACGGGTATGCTCTTGCGGTTGCCTTGACGATCGGTGTGAATCAGAGAGAATTCGGTGTTGACAGCGAGCTTCACTACAATTCTCAGGCGGCTGTGTTTGGGCAGAGTCTTAAGGAGATGAGCCGTCTGCTTGATTATCAGGGCGCGGGTACACTTGACAATCTTGCGGTAGGTATCGGAGACCTTTACGTGACTGTATACGGCGGGCGTACACGTCTTATCGGAATCCTTCTCGGGCGTGGACTTGACATCGATGCGGCGAAGGCTGAGCTGAACGGTGTGACACTTGAGTCTCTCGTTGTAGCGGAGCGAGTTGCCCGTGCTGTGCGTGTCGCCGCAGCTGACGGAAGGCTTGATCTTCGTGACTTCCCTCTCCTCATGCACGTTGACGGGATCATCAGCGAGAGGAAGGCTGTGGATATTCCGTGGGACAAGTTTACGGTTTGAGAGATTGTAATTGTTGCATTTAGAAAATAATAATAAAAATAGATAGTAGGGACCGGCGTCCTCGACTGTCCGTTTTCGATGGTCTAAGACATATTATGAGTCTTAAATCCCTCGTTACGGACCGTCAGGGACGCCGGTCCCTACAGTTTTTTTGTGTTTTTCCTTAGTTTCGATGGACTAAGGCTATAACGTCTTTCCCAATGGACTAAACACATAACAATACCCCCGACAGACTGTAAACTGATCTGTCGGGGGTATGTTATTCCGTTAGAGAAAGCGGAGGTTATATGATCAACCTCAATGCATTATCGTAATCTTTCTTATGTACGTAGACCTTGTACTCGTATGATAGATCGTTATTCATGCCAAAGCTTCCGCTTCTGGCTCTGCTGCTGCCAAGGAAAGCTGAATTTTGACGGTTGATCACCTTAACTGAGTATTTAATACCGTTCGCAGACAGAATATCACGGACATCACTCTGACGCTTCATGTCATATGTTACGGTCAACTCTTTACGATTGAAAATTGTAATCATTTTTCACCTCTGCCAAAGTCGGGGTTAATTACATCTAAAATTTCGTCTTTATCGAGAGAAAACAATATGGGATTTGCTTGCATTCCTACTTAGTATCCCATCTGACGGTTGAATTCGGCAACGATTTCGCCGACTCCGTCAAGCACCATTGTGGGACGGTACGCGAAGGTGTCAAGTGTTTCTCTTGTTGATACGCCCGAGAGGACAAGGACGGTTGACATACCTGACTCAAGACCCGAGATAATATCGGTGTCCATTCTGTCACCTACCATAACCGCCTCGTTTGAGTGGCAATTAAGAAGCTTGAGACCCGTACGCATCATGAGAGGATTGGGCTTTCCGCAGAAATATGCCTGTTTGCCTGTTGCAAGCTCGATGGGAGCTACAAGCGCGCGGCACGCGGGGGCGATTCCTCTCTCAATGGGGCCCGAAATATCGGAGTTTGCTCCGATAAGCTTGGCACCGTTAAGCACGAGGTTTGTTGCTTTTGTGAGAGTATCAAGAGAGTAGCTCTTACCCTCTCCCATTACAACATAATCGGGATTCACGTCGTTCATGGTGATGCCCGCGTCATAGAGAGCGTTGAAAAGTCCTGCCTCACCGATGGCATATACGGAGCATCCGGGAGCCTGCTCCTTGAGGAAGGATGCCGTTGCAAGTGCGCTTGTGTAGAAGTGATCCTCGCTTACGTCAAGTCCCATTCTTGCCAGCTTCTGCTGAAGCTCGCGGGGAGTGTGTCCGCTGTTGTTTGTGAGGAAAAGATACTGCTTATTCTCGCGGTGGAGCCAATCTATAAAGCGGTCAACACCGGGGAGTATCTTGTTACCGTGGTAGATAACACCGTCCATATCGCATATAAAGCCTTTTTTGCTGTTAAAATCTATCATTGATCGTTTATTCCTTTCGTTTGATTTCTCTTTAGTTTTATTATAAGGCAATTTGAGGGTAATTTCAAGTGATTTTTTGATATTGAACAAAAAAAACATCGGTGCGTGATACACACCGATGTCGCTGTTTATTCAAGAACGTTGGTTGTTATAAAGTCAACACCCCAGCTTATAAATTTTTCCGCTTCCTTGGCATCATCGCAAGTATATGCACCTACCTTGACTCCGTTAAGGTGAAGTTTCTCAACGTGTGGCTTATAAAAACACTTGCGGTTGATGTTGAGATCAATGTTATATTCTACGAGCTGTTCTATAAGGCTTTCCTTAAAATCAACTTCACTGAGATACATCACAGTATTCTCAGGCAGAAGCTCTCTTACAAGAACACAGTTGTCCCATGAGAATGCTATAAACGTTGTCTCGGCAAGGTAACCGACAGAGTCTATCTTGCCGATAAGCATCTCAAGCTCTTCCTTACTATGTGTATCCTTCAGCTCAAGAATCGGAGTCTTTCCGTAATCCTTGCATATCTTTATATAATCCTCAACAAGGGGAAGCTTATATTCCGTAGCCGCGCCGTCATCGGTAAGATAAACATTCTTTAGAGTATCCCAGTTTGTTTCTCTGATAACGTAAGTGTTACCGTCAGCGGCGGTGACAGACACATCGTGGAACATCACAAACTGACCGTCTGAGGTGATTCTGACGTCGGACTCTATACCGTAATAGCTTCGCTCTCCCGCAGCGATAAAGGCTTCAAGTGTATTTGACATACATTCCTCGTGATAACCCATATGAGCTATCATTTTAACGGTGCGTTTCGTAGGAAGGCAGGCAAGCATTTTTGCGGCAGCGATACGTGTTGTCTCCCCCGTGGGAGAAAAGTTGCCCATGCCGTCGCCGTTGATGATGCCGGCTGAAACACAGCGGTCAACGTACTCTCTTGCCCAGTCAGCAACAGTGTCGATGTCCTTGAGGTTTGCCACATTATCTGTGGGAGCATCAAGGCTCATGTAATCAATGTAGGTAACGAAGAATTTTGCCGCTTCCTGTCTTGTAACGGCATTCTGAGGTTTGAAATAAAGCTCATCGCCTATTTTGACACCCGATGTTATCTCAGTCTCATATGCCCACTGTACGGCATCGTACGCCCACGTACTGATATCTGCAGAATCGGCAAAGATCTCGGCGAGAGACTCGGCACTGCCCTTGACTTTTGAACCCGAAAGACGGTAAAGGGTTACCACAAGCTGTTCACGGGTAAGAATACCGTTGGAGTTGAATGTATTTTCGTTTATTCCTTGCATGATTCCCTTATCATAAACGGTATCAACGTAAGTGTTTGCCCATTCGGGCACGTCATCAAATGGATGACCTGCCTTGACACCAACCATTGCCATCATGAGAAGTCCGATGACCGTTGATACAGTCAAGAGGGCGGAAAGCATCCGTGTTAGCATAGTAACCTCCATTCAGCCTATGGCTGCACAAAATGCGTGAAATAGCTGCGGTTTCGATTATAACTGTTTGAACTTTCACGCTATTGTCCTCACACTTAACAAATCTTCAAGTTATTTTAACACATATATTCTTAAAAGTCAATACGGATCCTTCGTTTGACAATCTCGCAATACAATTAAAGCGACTGATACGATCTCGCTAACATTTGGTAAAGTGACCTCTGCATAAGACCTCACATCAGTTGGGAATACTTCTCATGTGAAGGAAAGTCTGCAGAGGTCACAAATGCATTACAACAAAGTAGAAATTTGCGGTGTAAACACTTCTAAATTACCTTGTCTGAATGAGACAGAAAAAAGAGAGCTTCTTGACAGATCAAAGCACGGAGACGTATTGGCAAGAGAACGGCTGATCGACGGGAATTTACGCCTTGTACTCAGTATAATTCAACGCTTCAACGGCAAAAAAGAGAGCGCCGACGATCTTTTTCAGGTGGGATGTATCGGACTTATAAAAGCGGTGGACAACTTTAACACTGAGCTTGACGTTAAATTTTCCACATATGCCGTTCCAATGATCATAGGCGAGGTGAGGCGGTATCTCAGAGACAACAATTCTCTGCACGTATCAAGATCAGTAAGGGATCTTGCCTGCCGTGCACTTCAGGCAAAGGAACAACTTTCGCTGACGGACGGTAGAGAGCCAACCTTTGATATGATCGCGGAATTTATCGGTTCCGACGTAAAAAGCATAGAGTCAGCCCTTGAAGCAATAAGTGAGCCCATATCTCTTTTCGATCCCGTATACAATGAAGGGGGAGACGCAGTATATATCATGGATCAGCTCCGTGACGAAAGCGCATCTGACGAAACGTGGCTTGAAGATATTGCGCTGAAGGAAGCGATGAAAACGCTGTCAGAGAGAGAGAAAACAATCATCAATATGCGATATTACGGTGGAAAAACTCAGATGGAAATAGCCTCACGTATCGGTATATCTCAAGCTCAGGTCTCACGGCTTGAAAAAGGCGCATTTGAACGTATCAGACGCCAAATGTGAGCCAAAAGATGTCCCGAATCAGCCGAAGTGATACGGGACATCTTTTTATTCAAGAATATTTGAAGTTATATAATCCACGCCCCACGCGGCAAGGCGTTCACCCGCTTCGGGGTCATCGCAAGTCCAGCAGTTAACCTCAATTCCGTTATCGTGAAGAAGCTTGATCCTTGCTTCATCAAGATTTCCGTAATGTATATCAAGGGCAAAGCCAAATCTCTTAAGCTCTGAGAGTCTGTCATCGCTTATCCATTCGCCTGTAAGCCACTGAATCTTTGCCTCAGGCAGTAATTCTCTGAGGTTTACACAGTTTTCCCACGAGAACGAAATGAAGGTCATGCTTTCAAGATAACCGAGGGAATCGATCTCCTCTGTCAATCTCTTTAAGTCGTCACGTGCAAAGGTGTTTTTCAGTTCAAGAACGGGAACCTTACCGTACTTCTTGCAAATAGCAATATACTCTGAAAGAAGGGGAATCCTTATATCCTGTCTGACAAATGAGCCGTCCTTGTCGGGAAGAACAATATTCTTAATCTCATCCCATGTGCTTTCCTCAACGTTAACTTTTACACTTTCAAGACTAACCCTTTTGGTAGATTCGTCATGGATTATAACAAATTTTCCGTCCTTTGTTACGTGTACATCGGTTTCGATTCCAAAGTAGCTTCTGTTAGCCGCGGCGAGAAAAGCGGGGCAGGTATTTTCTCTCTCAATGCCGCTGAGTCCTCAGTGAGCTACCATTTTTACATTTGGAGCGTTGATTCTCTTAGTGTTCATTATGTACCTCCGTATTTTCAGAAGATAATTCTTCGTTGTTTACAAGTCCGCTTGGCGTTTCAACAAGGTCGTATTTCTTAAGTAAGAACCTGCGCACGGCAAACAGTATCGCTATCGCAACAACTGTTATAAGATTTTCCACGGGAGATGCATGACCCACGATGAGCTGTCGTGCAAGTGCGAAGGCAAGCACTTCAATTACAGTTTCGGGGGTGTGCTTACAAAGCATTTTAATGAACTCCGCGCCGATTGCAAGAATTATTGCCTTGTCAAGGACAGCAACAAGAGATGCCGATGACGATTTAAGATATTCAATGTCTGAAAATTCAATTATTAGTTTTACAGCAAATACGATTATACCGAGTCCGACAATTACGGATATAAACAGCTCAAAAATATAGCTAAGCTCGAACATTTTATCCTGAAACTTTTTTCTCATACTTACCTCACTTTGAACGGTTTTGATGAATTTTGCAGTAGTAGTTCTTTACTTTACGGTCCTGCCGTCAATATCGTTTGATCTTTCCTTTGAAGGAACAAAAAAGATGAACACAAGTGCGCTGATAACAAGAAGATACGGGTAAAAGAGCTTGGGGATGATCTGAAAAGCGGATATTTTTCCGCCGCATTCCGAAACTGCGGAAATTGCAACAAGCATCTGAGCGCCGTAAGGCAAAATTCCCTGAAAGAAGCAAGAGAAGGTATCAAGAATGGATGCGGCTTTACGTTTGGAAATTCCGTAATCCTCTGACATTTCCTTCGCTATGGGATTAGCCATTACGATTGCGACCGTATTGTTTGCAGTGGCAATGTCAAGAATCCCTACAAGGGTACCCAAACCGACCATACCGCCTTTTTTACCCTTGAAAACCTTTTTGATACCGTAAAGAAGTGCATCAAAACCGCCGGTCTCACGAATAAGCGCGCAAATTGCCGAGACGAGCACCGTAACTATAATTGTTTCAAACATTTCCGAAGCTCCGCTTCCCATGTTACCGAGAAGCTCTGTTCCACTTACAGTCCCTGTTATAAGCATGATAACAGCCCCTGATACAATACCTACAATCAGAACGGTGAATACGTTTATACCGATAACGCCGCCGATAAGAACAAGGATATAAGGAATGATCTGCACGAGGTTATACTTCACTACGATCTCACCCTTAATTTCGGAATTAAAGGAAAGAATCAAAATAATTCCAAGAGCAATGAGTGCAGCGGGCATTGCAATGAAGAAGTTTTCTTTGAATTTATCCTTCATTTTGCATCCCTGACCGTTACACGCCGCAATAGTGGTATCGGAAATGAAGGAGAGGTTGTCACCGAACATCGAACCGCCCACAACAGAAGCCACACACAGTGATAAATCAAAGCCCGAAGCAGTTGACACAGCGCAGGCAATGGGAGTAATGAGAGTAATGGTACCGACGGAGGTGCCCATGGCAAGAGAAACAAAGCACGCCACGGTAAAAAGCACGGCAACCGCAAACTTCGGAGGGATCACTGAAAGCATAAAGTAAGCCACGCTGTTAGCGCTTTCTCTTCCCACAACACCGACAAAAATTCCCGCAACAAGGAAAATAAGTATCATGGTTACAATGTTTTTGTCTCCGATCCCCTGCCCCATGATCTCAAGCTTTTTATCAAAGGATACAGCACGGTTCTGAAGCAAAGTTACAAAAAGAGAGAGCAGAAAAGCGACAACGATGGGAATTTTATAAAATCCCATTTCGATCTTCAATACATATTCAAAAACAATACCAAGGCCGAGATAAAAGATTAAAAATACCCCTATCGGTAAAAGGGCAACAACGTTTCCTTTTTTCATTTATAAGACTCCTAAGAAACATTTTACTATTCAGCATTATATCACAAATCGGCGTAAATCTCAATAAAACTTAAAATTATGCAAAAAAATACCGCCCGAATTTCGGACGGTATTTGAAACTTTACTTGTCAGAATCAGTCAGCGTATACGCTTACCTGTCTTCTGCCGCCGGCAATGTGCTCGAACTTAACCTTGCCGTCAACAAGTGCGAAAAGAGTATCGTCAGATCCGCGGCCAACATTGTTACCGGGGTGGATCTTTGTACCTCTCTGTCTGATGATGATGTTTCCTGCGATTACGGACTGACCGTCAGCCTTCTTAACACCAAGTCTCTTGGACTCACTGTCACGACCGTTCTTTGTGGAACCTACACCTTTTTTATGTGCAAAAAACTGTAAAGAGATTCTAATCATGATCTTATCCTAACCTTTCATTAACTTGATAGCGTGAGCTTAATTTTTTCCTTAATCGTCTATAACTTCAACGTCAAGGTAGTCGTAATACTCTTCAAGCAGATCATTAAGCTGATAGAAATATCCCTTGAAAAGTCCCTCAACGGCAAATCTGCGTCTCTCATCCGATTCGTACTCGGGAAGCGCGCACATCGCCTTGACGGATACTCTCGTAGCCTTGTCGTCAATTTCATATTTGACGTCACCCGCATAGGAGATTTCAATGGTATTGAGAATGAGCATTGTCATTGCGGAAAGCGCGGCACAGAGAATATCGTTACCCGATTCGCCGTAGCCCGAATGTCCTCTTTCCTCAAAACCGTAGAACAAACCGTCACGCCTGAAAAATACTATCTTTGTCATTTGTTTGCCTCAATCAAAGAGCGATCTTTTCGATCTGTACCTTTGTGTATGGCTGTCTGTGACCCATCTTACGCTTCTCGTTCTTCTTGGGCTTGTAAGTCATAACAACAACCTTCTTACCCTTGCCGTTCTTTACAACGTTAGCTGTAACGGTAGCGCCCTCAACAACGGGAGCACCAACCTTGATTCCGTCAGCATCGGATACAACAAGAACACGGTCAAATGTTACCTTGTCACCCTCAGCTACTTCGAGTTTCTCAACGAAGATTACGTCTCCTTCGTTAACCTTGTACTGCTTTCCGCCTGTTTCGATAATTGCGAACATGAAAAGCACCTCACTTTCTTTTTGTGAACTCGCTGGTTTCAGGTTAACCGTAGTTATTTATGACCTAAACCACGCGGCTTTCAATATTATACCACTTTTGAAATCGAAAGTCAACAGTTTTTTTGCTTTTTTTCAGTCAATTTAAGAATTTTTTTGACGAATTTTTAATATTATTTTATTATTACATCTTGACATACATATATGGGAGACTGTATAATATAATGTGTAGTGATAGATACTATCACACTTAATTTTTTGGAGGTATTTTCCCATGTTTGAACAGATAAAGGAACTCCTCGTTGAGGAACTCCAGGTTAACCCCGATGAAGTAACCCCCGAAGCTGAGCTCGTAAACGATCTCGGTATTAACTCCCTTGAACTTGCTGACCTTGCTCTCCTCTGCGAAGAGAGATATGACCTTGAGATTGGCGAAGACGATCTCGGAAAGTTTGTTACAGTCGGCGACGTAGCTGACTATCTCGCAAAAAACTCTAAGTAATAACAACATATTATTTATTAATGCACTCAGCGTCCCGCTCGGTGCATTATTATTTAACAATTCATTTCAAACAAAGGAATGGTCATAAGAATGTCAGAAAAGATAAACGTGCGCGGTCTCAACTTCGATAATGTTACTGTTGAAGAAGCCGTGGACATGATGATAAAAAACGCAAAAGAAGGAAAACAGACTTCAGTTTTCACGCCTAATCCCGAGATCGTTCAGATGTGCATTGACAATCCTGAAATGTACGACGTTATAGGCAAGGGTGACATGATCCTACCCGACGGTATCGGCGTAGTTAAAGCCGCAAAGATCCTCGGCACTCCAATGAAGGCAAGGTGTCCCGGCTTTGACTGCGGTAAGAGACTCATCAGCTTCTCGGGAAAGGAAAACCTTAAAATATTCTTCATGGGCAGTAAGCCCGGCATTGCCGATGAGGCGGCGGCAAAAATGACTGAAGAGTTTCCCGACGCGATCTTCGTCGGAACGAATGACGGTTATTTCAAGAAGGAAGGCGAAGAAAACGACGCTGTTGTTGAAAAGATCAACGCAAGCGGCGCTGACGTCCTTTTCGTTTGCCTCGGCGCTCCCGCACAGGAAAAATGGATAAACGCCAATCGCGACAGACTCCCGAATGTCAAAGTGATCCTTGCTCTCGGCGGCTCCCTTGACGGTTACTCAGGCAACGTAAAGCGTGCTCCGAAGGTATTTATCAAGCTGAATCTTGAATGGTTCTACAGACTCCTCTGCCAGCCGTCAAGAATCGGCCGAATGATGAAGCTTCCCAAATTCCTTTTCGGAACCATTGCCTACAAAAAGCAACTGAAAAAGGAAGCTAAAAAAGCAAAGAGATCAAAATAGTGTCAAGACACAAAAATCACCCTGTTTTCGCAGATGAAAATAGGGCGATTTTTATTATCTTCTCGCTTTTTTCTTATACGGGCGTCTCTTTTTCTCCCTCGGACGTCCCACAACGCCGCCGAGAGTAAACAGAGCCGTTACAGCCAGGTATACAAGAATACCGGGGAAAGCTTCGCCTTCTGTCTCCGAGCTTACGGGAACGGCACTAAGAAGAAATAAAACAAGACAGTAAACCGCCCCGCTTATTGCCGAAAAAGCTATTTCGGGCAAATAATCCCGATCGCACAGTCTTGAAGCTACACCGCCGCCTATGAGAGACACTGCGGCAAGCACGACGTAAGCCACTTCTTTGACCATTCCCGTGGGATCGTCAGTCTTGTACAGTGCAAAAGTTGCAATAAAAAGAAGCAGCACACTCAAAACGGTGGATATTCCCAAAGAGATTCCGAGCTTAATAAGTATTCTGACAACCGTACTGTTTTTGTTCACGGCAGATCACCTTTCCGAATTTTCATTTGATGTTAAATTCTATTCGGGAGCAATGCCGTTTATTACAAAAAAACTGCAAAAGCCAATCAAAGCTGTACCACGCGAAACAAAAAAAATCGGGCACCTTCCTTTTGAAAGATGCCCCTCAGACGGATTTTTTCAAGTGATTACTGAGCGTCCTCAGCCTTTACGTCAACACTTCTGATCGCGTTGCGGAGAATACGGATACGAACCTTGTCTCTGCCTGTCTCGATAAGAACTGTCTCCTCCTTGATGGCAACGATCTTACCGATGATGCCGCCGATGGTTGTGATCTCATCACCGACCGCGAGATTGTCTCTCATATTCTTTGTTTCTCTTTCCTGCTTCTTCTGAGGTCTCCACATAAAGAAATAGAAAAGAGCGATCATTGCAACGATCATTACAATGGAAATAACAGGGCTTGCCTGTCCGTTAAGAAAATTAAACATTTTCACACTCTGCCTTTCATTATTTTTCTTTCTGCTTTTCAGCACACAGATATTATAGTATATTTTTTCCGTAAATTCAATAACTTTCTATGAATTTATACGGGAATTATACTTATTTCCCCGGAAGACATGGTAAAAGTCTCCCCACAATGCCGCCTCAGTACGAGATTGTAGTCCGAGTCAAGATCAATTACCGTCATTTTCTCCGTAATGTCACCTCTGAGCACAGTTACGTCACGACCGATAACAAAAAGACGGCGTTTGTATTCTTCGTGTAAGTCCTTACTCTCAAGTTCACGGTATCTGTCGAAAAATCTGTCCGTTACAGCTGCCGCAAGGCGCGACTTCACCTCTCCGTCGGGCTTACCGTCCAGAAGTGCTCCTGCTATCCCGGACAGATCTCCGTATCCCGTCTCAGGCTCGAACACATTGATCCCGATACCGAGAACTGCATATTTTATTTTACCGTTTTCCGAGTCAAAAGGCGCTTCCGTGAGAATTCCGCAAACCTTTTTCCCCTTATAAAACAGATCGTTTACCCACTTGATACCAACGTCCATGCCCAGAACCTCTCTGATCGCCTCGGCAGTTGAAACAGCGGCACAGGTCGTAATGTGAAGACTTTTCTTAAAGTCAAAGTCGGGACGGAGGATCAGACTCATATACAAGCCGCCGTCGGGCGAAAAAAAGCTCTTCCCTACTCTGCCTCTGCCTGCACTCTGAGTATCAGCTGCGAGCAAGGTCCCCTCAGGCGCACCTGACTCTGCCGCAAGCTTCAGTTCGGTATTTGTTGATACGGTAGTTTCTTTTACCGTTACGTCAATAAAGCTGTGCCTGAGATATTTACATATCAATTCTTCAGAAAGCTTCACCGAAATCCCCTCCTAATTTTTGAACTAAGCATATAAACACAAGAATATTATACTTTCCCAAATCTCGTTTGTCAATCGTAATCTTTCACATGGTTTATTGGTCTTTGTGAGCCTAAAGTATCAAATAATTATTGACTTTCCTTATCAATTATGTTACAATTCAAGCAGATGGTAATTAGGTCTTACAAATTGCCGAAAAACAAAAATCCCCAACGTTGAAAGGAAAACATTATGATCATTAACAAACCGCCAATGGGCTGGAACTCGTGGAATACCTTCGGTGATCAGATCAACGAAAAGGTTATCTGCGACATGGCAGACAAGATCGTTGAACTCGGTCTGAAAGACGCAGGCTACGAGTACGTAGTTATTGATGACTGTTGGTCACTGAGACAGCGTGACGAGAACGACAGAATCGTTGCAGATCCCGAACTCTTCCCCAACGGAATGAGAGCCGTAGCCGATTATATCCACTCAAAAGGTCTTAAGTTCGGTATGTACTCCTGTGCGGGTACGCTTACGTGCGCAGGCTTCCCCGCAAGCTTTGAGCGTGAGTTTATTGATGCGGAAACATTTGCTGAATTCGGTGTTGACTATCTGAAGTATGACTTCTGTATGTTCCCCGATAACAAAGATGCACAGCTTTACTACCACAGAATGGGTATGGCTCTCAAGGCTACAGGCAGAGATATCGTCTTCTCAGCCTGTAACTGGGGTAACCGCGAGTCCGAAAAGTGGATCCGTTCCACAGGTGCTCACCTCTACCGTTCCACAGGTGATATCGGCGAAAGATTCAATTCTGTTCGTGCTATTTCCACAAGCCAGTTCGATAAGCTTCAGTATGCTGCTCCCGGTTGCTTCAACGATATTGATATGCTTATCTGCGGTATGGACGGTGTTGGTAATGTTGGACATCCCGGTCTCTGCGGTGACACGGAATACAAAACGCACTTCGCACTTTGGTGCATGATGGGCTCACCTCTTATGATCGGTTCTGACCTGAGACGTGTACGTCCCGAAACAATTGAGCTTCTGAAGAATCCTCACCTGCTCAGAATCAACCAGGATGAAGAGTGCCGTAACCCCATCGTGATCGAATCTCCCAGAAGCACCGCTTCTTACACTATGTTCAAGCATCTTTCAAACAATCAGGTAGCTCTCGGATTCTTCAATCTTAATGATGATGACGGCAGCGGTGAGCTTTGTCCTCACGACATCGGTCTTACCATCAACTGCGGATTCGGATTTAAGTTCACAGATGTATTTACCGGAGAAACTCTTGACTTCTACAACGATTACATCAAGGTTCCTCTTAAAGCACACGACTGTAAAGTCTATATCGGCGAATACGTTACCAGAGATTGATCTCTCGGACTATACTGTAAGAAAGGATATTTATTATGATACTTAGAACTCCCCCTATGGGCTGGAATTCATGGAACACCTTCGGTGAGGACATTAACGAACAGCTCATTATGGAAACTGCAGATGCCATGGTCTCTACCGGACTCAAGGACGCAGGCTATGAATATATTGTTATCGACGACTGCTGGTCACTGAGGCAGCGCGATGAAAACGGTAATCTCGTTACCGATCCCGAAAAGTTCCCCCACGGAATGAAGTATCTTGCTGATTACATTCACTCAAAGGGCCTCAAATTCGGTATGTACGGTTGTTGCGGTCCCATGACCTGCGCAGGTTACCCCGGTAGCCTTGACAGAGAGTATCAGGACGCAAAGTTCTTTGCTTCCTGCGAGATCGACCTTCTCAAGTATGACTGGTGTACTCATCCCCACAACGTTGCAGGCTGGACTCTCTACAACAGAATGAGAATGGCTCTCAACGCAACCGGCAGAGATATTCTCTTCTCCGTTTGCAACTGGGGTCTTGAGGATACTGTCAACTGGGCAAGAAAAGTCGGCGCTGATATGTACCGTTCAACATGGGACATCGCTGACAACTTTGCTTCCATCGAAAAGATCTTCAACGAGCAGAAGAACAACATGAACCTCTCAGGTCCTTCTTGCTACAATGATATGGATATGCTCGTTTGCGGTATGTACGGTAACGGTAATGTTGGTGCAGGCGGTTGTAGTGATGTTGAGTATCAGACACACTTCGCACTGTGGTGTATGCTCTCACAGCCTCTCATGATCGGATGTGACATCAGAAACATGACTCCCGAGACCGCAGCGCTCCTTATGAACAAGGAGCTTATCGCCATTGACCAGGACCCCGGAGTAAGACCTCCCATCATTAAGTACTCTGACAATAACGAAAAGAGACCCGTTCTCATGAAGCATCTCGGCGGTGACGATTATGCCTTCGCCGCAGCTAACTTCGACAGCAGTGAGTGCGGTTGGTACTTTATTAATTTCCCCGACTTTGGTCTTTCACCCAGAGACAATTACGGCTTTGAGCTTTACGACGTCCTTACAGGTGAAAACGTAGGCGAAGCTCACGGAAAATACAAGAATCTTATCACTGACTGTATCAGCTTCAATGTTCCCGCCCACGGTATCAGAGTATTCAGAGGTAAGCTAAAAAAAGTTAGATGACACCAATGTTCAAGCGTCCCGGACCTCCTCCGCTTCCGCCTTCAAGCTACTGCACAAAATGCGGTGCTGTTGTAAAAAATATTGAAGTCGGACTTACAAAGAAAATGATCAACCGCGGAATTACAGAGTATATGTGTCTTAACTGTCTTTCAGAGTTCACCGGCCTTTCCGAAGAAGAACTTCTGAAAAAAGCCGAGCAATTCAAAAGAATGGGCTGTATTCTGTTCAACTGACAAAAACTCTCACTGAAATTTCGGTGAGAGTTTTACTTTTTCTATTTACTTTTCTGTATTTATATGATATACTATCCACCGTGAGTTCGAAACCATCCTCACGTAAAACAAAACTAAGGAGAATTTAATATGAAAAAGACAAGTTACGTCACAAAAGCAGGAATCATTGCAGCCATTTACTTTGTGCTAACGTGGGTATCATCCGTCTTCGGGCTGTCTTCGGGTGTTATTCAGTGCAGACTCAGCGAAGCTCTTTGTATCCTGCCTGTTTTTACGTCTGCGGCTATACCCGGCGTTACTGTCGGATGCGTGATCTCAAACCTTCTGTTCAGCGGAAATATTTTTGATATTACCCTGGGAAGCCTTGCAACACTTATAGGTGCCGTCGGAGCTTATTTCCTGAGAAAAGGTAAGCTCAGATACCTCGCATCCTTCCCTACCGTTATAGCGAATGCTGTGACTGTACCGTTTATACTGCATCTTATGGGGATCAGTGAACTTTATCTCTATATTGCATTGACTGTTGCTATCGGAGAGATCATTTCCTGCACTGTCATTGGCGGACTTCTTCAAAAGTACATTGACAAAAGCAGTTTGAAAAAAATACTTATTAAATAAAAAACATGGGGCTGTCCTGAAAACCCTAACGAGAGAGAAATAAAAAAAAGGCATGACAAAAAAGCCATGTCGGCCCCCAAAAAATAAAATATAAAAATATAATGTCAAGAAAGCGAAACAGAAAATCCCAATTTTTCAAGGGATTGGATATTTCGCTTTTTAATTTTTTCGGCATAAATGGTATTGAAATAGTCTGAACCTAAATCGCAAAAGTGTTCTTTATTCAGAAGAATGTGATAAATTGCAAGTAACATGCTGTGAGCAATAGCAACAAGAGCACGTTTACCTCCACGGCGAGCAGAAATTCTACAGTATTTATCATAGAAATAACTATCTTTGTGACGTATTGCAGAGTGAGCGCACTCAACCAAGGTGGACTTCAAATGCAAATTGCCTTTGCGTATACGAGCATTCTTTTTCTTTTTCGCACTTTCATTGCACCCGGGTACAAGTCCTGCCCATGAAGCAAAGTGATCTGCATTTCGGAACTGCTGCATCTCAATTCCCGTTTCAGCAATTATTCGTTCTGCGCTTCTTCTGCCAATCCCCGAAATCTCATGATTAGTTCTATATATTCATTCATGGATTCCGTTTTTTTAATATCTTCGTCCATCTCTTCAATAGATTTCGTGAGAAAATCAATATGCTCCATTTGCAGTCTTAACATCAAAGGAGCCTTGATCAGTCTGTCGCACGGATTCTATCATACCAATCCCCTTACGACCTTCTCGGCTCCTTTAGTTTAACATATTTACTTTGTACACCACGTTTTCATTTTTGTGGTGATTTTTCACAATCATGGTTGTCTGTCGCATTAAGGTTAAAATGCACAAACAACTGTAGGGACCGGCGTCACAGTTTGCTTCGCAAAAAGTG
>JAFXKJ010000111.1 GCA_017531765.1 Clostridia bacterium | reverse complement strand
TTTTTACGCATTTGGAGGTTCAAATCGATCATTGATAGGGATCGGTTTATGTCATCAACAAAGAGAATCGCAGTTTTACCGATCCTCGTGTTTTGAGACGTTTTTTAACGCAAGACGACAGCCATAACGTACGGTTTGTAAACGGGTGAGAGGGACGCCACACCCGGTTTACTACGCAAACGGTTACGCCCCTACAGGACAACGAGGTTCTTAACGTGAACCGACAGCTATAACGTGCGATTTGCCGCCACAGACAACCACCTTTGGGCTACCACATAGGGTAGCCCCTACGGATGTGGATGCTTACGCAAGGCGACAGCCATAACGCACAGATTGCAAGCGGGCGTGGCGGGACGCCACACGGGGTTTTACTTACGGAAAACGTCCCCCAACAGGTCAGGCGGAAATTGCGGGATACGTTATCGATCAAACGTGTACCTAAACATCGAAAAAACGGTGCCTTTCACGTGGAAAGGCACCGCAAATTAGTCTTATTTTAACTTATCTTCTCTTCTTTGCGATCATTACGCCGCAAGCGGAGAGAGCAGATACAATTGCTGCAACTACCATGATGTCGCCTGTGGGAGGTGCATCGGGTGTGTTGTCGGGAGTTGTAACGTCGGGAGTTGTAACATCGGGTGTTGTTACATCAGGTGTTGTTACATCAGGTGTTGTTACATCGGGTGTTGTTACATCGGGTGTTGTAACATCAGGAGTTGTAACATCAGGAGTTGTAACATCAGGTGTTGTAACGTCAGGTGTTGTTACATCGGGTGTTGTAACATCAGGCTGTTCGATCTCTTCGTCTACGAGACGGAAGGTTGCCCATGTCTTATCGAGGTTACCTGAATCACAAGCGTAACCGAACTGACCGAGACGCACACCCCATCCGTATGTAGCAGCGTTGACTTCAGTGCCTTCTTCAATGAACTCACCTGCAACACCTGCCTGAAGAACGATGGTAGCCTTGAACATCTGACCGCCCTGGTTAGGCTTGAATGTTTCAAGAAGCTCAATAACAGGAAGTCTGTACTCAACAGTTACAACAGAACCGTTGTAGCTGAAGTCGAAATCATCGTGGCTTGCCTGATAGTCAAGGTTCTGACCGTTCTGGTCGGAGTATGTACCGGTGATCTTCTCGCCGGTAGCTGTGTTCTCACCGATAGCATAGAAAAGTCTTGTCCATGCTTCATCTGCGGGAGATACTTCTGATGACTTGATGTTAAGTCCGGGGCCGTAACCGAGGAATTCGTCTGCAACGACCATCTCGTCAGTGTCAGAATAAGCGTAGTCACCGTAGTAGTCACCGCCTGCATAGGGCTGGTTTGCTCCGCGTCCTGCATCATACTGAGCAGCGATGTTAAGGTACTCGCCGTCCCATGAGAAATACCACTTAGCGCTCGCTGCCATTGCTTCTGCATCGTCAAAGTACTCGGATGCATTCTCAGCTACGTACCACTCGGTGTAGCCGTCTGTGTACTCTTCGTACTCGCCCTCGGAGATAACGCCGTCGATTACAACGGATGTGGACTTCTTTACTGTAACTCTGGTATTGGTGTTGCTGATGTCATAGTATGCAGCAGCAGATGCGGAAATACCGAGTGTTGCAAGAAGAAGTGCACTGAGAACGAGAAGTGAAAGGATCTTCTTCATTTTTCTTTTACCTCACAAAAATAATTTGGTTTTCACCTTCTTATATGATAGACGAAAATCATTTTTTTGTCAACCCCATTCTGAAATATTCGCAAAAAAAAAACGTTATCGTCATTTTTTACAAATTTACGTCCGTTTTTTTGTCGCATACGTTTTTCTCGAATTTTATCGGTATTCCATGCCGAAAGTTTACGGTCCTTTTGTCGGTTTCGTACTCCCGCATTCGGCATGGTATTACCGCTTTCAAATCATGTCAGCGACTGCGCACCATAGCGTCAGTCGGCGCAAGACTCAAGCTCCCTCTTGGGCTATCCGTTTCTTATTTTTTCTTTTTGACGAGCATAATGCCGCAAACCGAAACGGCTACGGCAGCCGACACGATTACTATCAGGTCACCCGTCTGAGGAGCATCCGGGGTCTCCTCCGGAGTGTATTCGGGATTCGTGTCCGGTGTATTGTCGGGGGTCACCTCGGGAGTTTTGTCGGGAGTCTCGTCGGGGGTCACCTCGGGAGTTTTATCCGGTGTCTCGTCGGGGGTCACCTCGGGGGTTTTATCCGGTGTCTCATCGGGAGTCTCATCGGGAGGTGTGATGTTCGTCACTGACTCATCGAGAAGACGGAAGGTTGCATGAACCTTTTCGATGTTTCCCGAATCGCTTGCATAACCAAGCTGACCGAGACGTACACCGTAGGAATAGGAAGCGGGCTCCGCTTCATCTTCAGCACCGGTAGCAATACCTGCCGTAAGAGTGATGGAAGCCTTGAACATCTGACCGCCCACATTTTCCTTGAAGGTCTCGCACAGCTCAAATACGGGAATTCTGTATTCTACCGTTACAACAGTGCCGTTATAGGTAAAATCAAAATCATCGTGGGACGGGAAATAATCCATATTCTGACCATTCTGGCTTGAATAAATACCCGTGATCCTTTCGCCTGAGGCGGTATTCTCACTGACAGAGACAACAAATCTTGCCCACTGATCATCATCGGGAGAAGCTTCATTGGATACAACGTTCACACCGGTGCCATATCCCAAAAAGCAGTCAGCCTGAATGAATTCATCGCTGTCAACGTATTCGTAGTCGCCGTAATAGTCGCCGCCCGGATATTCCTGCTCGCCGCCTCTGCCTGCATCCCACTGAGCAGCAATATTAATGTTCTTGCCGTCCCATGAGAAATACCATCTGGCACTCTCAGCCATTTTCTCAGCATCGTCAAAGTACTCCGATGCGTTTTCGGCTACGTACCACTCGGTGTAGCCGTCTGTGTACTCTTCGTATTCGCCCTCGGAGATCACGCCGTCGATCTTAACGGACGCGGACTTCTTAACATTGATCCTCGCCTGAAGATTGCCGTAATCAAAATAAGATGCGGCAGATGCTGAAACGGCGAAAGTCGCAAGGAGAAGCGCGGAGAGCACGAGAAATGATGTGATCTTTTTCATTTTCTTATACCTCGTTATAATAATTGATAAGGACCGCAATTTTATTATATCAGTGAGGTAATAATTTGTCAACGCTTTTCCGATTATGTGGAATCAAAACCCACAAAGTTTACAATTTGGTAGCATTTGTCCACTAAAAGGCACTTCTCCAACCATGAAAACAGCAGTTACTTTTTAAGAAGCAAGCTGAAATAACAGCTTCCGTCATCTCTTTTCACAAGAAGAGCAAAATACGTAAAGCATTTTCTGTCAGTGTAAGTTTCAAACTCCAGGCGGTAGGTATGCTCCGTCTCTTCGGCAGATACAAGTACAAGGTCACATCCGCCGTAGACGGGAGACGTGATGGGCACGTAAACGTCCGACTTATCAAGGTACGTAAACAGTTCGGTGCTCTTATGAGTGATCTTTATGCTGCCTCCGAACAAACGGTACATCTCTGCCTCAAATTCATCTGCTTCAATAGCCGCCACAGCATCAAGCTCGGGATATTTTTCGTTTATATCTCCGAGAAGCTCCGCGTCTCCCGCGTACTTGCGGTAGTTTTTACAGCAAAGGTAGTTAAGAAGACTGTCACGGAAGTATTTTGCGGACTGGCTCATGCTGTCAAACTCGGGAATATCTGCCGAATTAACAGTGAGCGCACCCAGCATATCGGAAAGCTCCGCCCACTTTTTGCTGTCCTTCTCAATGGACGAGATGACCTCTTCCGACAAATATGCGCTTCCGTCGTCTTCGGTGCACGACACCAAAGTCAAAAGGAAGACAGCCGCAGTCAGCACCAAAAGGATTTTTTTAATTTTCATCTCCGCCTCACTTCTGTGACGTAAGTTTGCGGAGAGTTGCCGCGAAATCCGCATACATATAAAGGGAACCGAGTCCGATCACGGGAGAAGAAGTCTCCGCCGCCTCGGAAAGCGCCGCTGTGAGGGCACTGTCGAATGTCCCGTGATGTGTCGCCGCAACTCCCGCCCTGCGGAACTCGGCAGCTAAAGACTCGCTGTCAAGGGCGCGGGGATTGTCGGGCTTCACGGTATGAACGGTGCAGTTCAGCTTTGAGAGCTCGCCTGTCATATAGGAATGATCCTTATCCGCCATGACTCCCGCAACGAGCACCACCTTGGAAGAGCCGAAAAATCTCTTGATATTGGCAACTGCCGCGTCGATCCCCTGAGGATTGTGTGCTCCGTCGTATATCACGGGCGGCACCTTGGAGAGAAGCTCGAATCTTGCGGGCCATCTTACCGTCTCAAGTCCACGCTTCACCGCGCCCTCGGGGATATTTATCCCCTCAGCCCTGAGAAGCTCAACTGCGGTAAGAGTCGCCGCCGCATTTCTTATCTGGTATTCACCGAGGAGACCGAGAGCGTACATTCTGTCACCGCCGAAGATAAATTCGTTACCTGCGAGGGAAGAATAAGTAAAGCTGATTTTTCCGTAATCAACGCTTGTGAGGTCACTTCCCTTTTCTTCGGCGCATTTTCTGATAACAGTTTCCGCAGACTCATCCATAGCTCCAATGAGCACGGGACGGGAGCTTTTGATGATCCCCGCCTTTTCACGGGCGATCTCTTCAACGCTTGAACCGAGGAATGAAGTATGGTCAAGGGAAATACCCGTGATCACGGTCAGTACGGGAGACTGGATTATATTTGTAGAGTCAAGTCTGCCTCCCATTCCTGTTTCAAGAACAACGAAGTCGCACCCCTCTCTTTTGAAATATTCAAAAGCGATTGCGGACAGGAGTTCAAATTCGGTAGGAACATCCTCCATCTTATCGGCAAAGCTCTTAACGTACCCGGTAACCTCACCGAGAGCATCATCCGAGATATTCTCTCCGTTCACGCGGATCCTCTCATTGAAGTCAAGAACGTAGGGTGAGGTAAAAAGTCCCGTTTTATATCCCGCCGCACGAAGGATGCTCTCGGTCATGGCGCAAAATGAGCCTTTTCCGTTTGTCCCCGCAACGTGGATGAATTTTTGCCCCTTTTCGGGATTTCCCATGAGGGAACAGAGCTTCTCTATTCTTTCAAGTCCCGGTCGGCTTCCAAGCCAGCTTACCGAGTGGATATATTCAACAGCTTCTTTTCCGTTCATTTTCAGATACCCTTTCCTTCCATAGTCCTTTTCAGCTCACGGCACAGTCTCAAAAGTGCCGGAATAAGAATAATATTCAGAGGTATGAGCACCGCATATTCGGGAAGGCGGTACAAAAACCAACCGAGATAGTTTTTTGAGTCGTAGAGCATTGATACCCAAAAGGTATTAATGACAAGTCCGAACACAAGATTGTTAATAAGCGCCGCCGCCACAACATTTGGGAACACTCGCACTCTCTTTCGGCGGATGACTCCCCTTCCCTCTCCCTCGGGAATGTGAAGGCAAATTCCGTACACAACGCCCATCGTAGCGGCGCACAGTGTAAAGCCGGGATGATATATTCCGATAGGGAACAAAATCGCCCCAAGAAAATCCGCAAGGGCATATATCACCGCCGCATGAACGGGTCCGAAAAGAGACGCCGCCACAACAATGGGCACAAATGAAAAGCCGATCTTCAGTCCCATGGTATTAATGGAGCAGAATCTGTTCAGCACCACCTCAAGGGCAACGAGAAACGCCATATACGTAACATAAGCCGTCGCTTTGCTTCTTTTTCTTTTCATAAAACAAAACCTCCCGTAAAGTCCGTTTGCGGACAAATAAAATAGGTGACCTAAATATCAATTCCGCCAAAACATTCACGAGAGTGATTTCGTTTTTGTCACAGCGGGATGCGGCTGTTGCACCGCAGTGTCACATGACACTTTCGTCCGTTCGGCAACTCCCCGTCCGAACGGCACTTTACGCGCAAAAACCTACTCTGTTGTATATTTATGCTTTATAATAAAATACTATATAATAATGTAACCGTTTTATCACATCATGCCGGGGTCGATTCCACTCATTTTCATAAGCTTTTCGTTAAACTCCACCGCCGTGTTATAGCCCATTTTCTTCTGTCTGTGGTTCATTGCCGCGATCTCGATAATGATGGCAAGGTTACGTCCCGGCGCCACTGGAACGGTGATGGAGGGGATCTTAATTCCCATAATTTCGGTAAAATCGCTGTCAAGCCCGAATCTGTCATACATCTTGCCCTCTTCCCAAGGCTCAAGATTAATAATAAGGTCCACCTTTTCAGACGCCTTGACCGAACCCATACCGAATATCCGACGCACGTCAACGATACCGATTCCGCGAAGCTCAACGTAATATTTGATAAGATCGGGCGCTGAGCCTACGATGGTCTTGTTGGACACCTTGCGAAGCTCTACCGCATCGTCCGCGATAAATCTGTGACCTCGCTTTATAAGCTCGATGGCAGTTTCGCTCTTACCGACTCCGCTGTCTCCGAGGATGAGAGTACCCTCGCCGTACACTTCAACAAATACACCGTGACGGGTGATCTGCGGCGCAAGCTGTACGTTAAGAAGTCCTATGAGAGCCGCAACAAACTCACTTGTATTCATGCTCGTAACCAAAATCGGAACGCTGAAATACTCGGCAAGCTCCAGACAGGCTTCGCTGGGACGGTTACCGTGAGCATATATCATCGTCGCAGGGTGACGGCTGAGAAGGGCTGTCAGCTTATCTCTTTTGGTATCTTCATCAAAGCGCGCCATATATCTGGACTCCGCATTTCCGATCACCTGAATACGTTTTTCGTCAAACTCGTCAAAAAAACCCGCAAATCTGAGACCCGGGCGGAAAACCTCGTTTGAAACGATCATTATTTCCGCAGGATCGTCAGGTACGTACACCACCTCAAGCTTTAGCTCATCAATAATTCTCTTAAGTGTTACTCTTTCGCGCGATTCGATCATAGTTCTCCTGCCTTTCCGTCAATCAAGACACTAATTATTCTGCTGTGTCGTCATCCTCCGACACCTTGAGCATAATGGCACATTCCATTCTGTGGCGGAACAGCTTACAGCCGTACTCGTAAACTCCGCCGATGTCTCCCGTCGCATGATACGCATTTGCGGCACATCCGCCCGAGCAGTAGTATTTCGCCCAGCAATCGGCACATTCGGGATGTGAGTACACGTTACAAGCCTTGAACTTTTCGCAAAGCTCGGGCTTTTCGATGCCGGTGGCAACGTTACCGATGCGGTACTCGGGATCGTTAACAAACTGATGGCACGGGTAAAGGTCACCTGCGGGGGTCACAGCCATGTATTCACTGCCCGAGCCGCAGCCCGTGATCCTCTTATGGATGCAGGGACCGTTTTCAAGGTCGATCATGTAGTGATAGAAGGTGATGGGGTCTCCCTCCCGTCTCTTTTTTATCATCTCCCGGGCGAGGCGGTCATACTGCTCGTAAAGCTTCGGCAGATCCTCCTCCGTCAGCGCGTAGGGATCCCCGGGAGGACAAACAACGGGCTCCATACTCAGCTCGCGGAATCCAAGATCAGCCATGTGAAGTACGTCCTCGGAGAAATCCACGTTACTGTGGGTGAAAGTACCGCGCATATAGTACCCTTCCCCGCCTCTGCTGTCAACAAGACGGCGGAACCTCGGAACTATCTTCTCGTAGCTTCCCACACCCTTATAGTCACGTCTGAAGCGGTCGTGTACCTCGGGACGTCCGTCAAGGCTGAGGACTACGTTGTGCATCTCGCGGTTTGCGAACTCGATAACCTCGTCATCGATGAGCATACCGTTGGTGGTAAGAGTAAATCGGAAATTCTTCCCCGTCTCACACTCACGAGCTCTTGCGTATGCAACCGTTTCCTTTACCACGTCCCAGTTCATCAGCGGCTCACCTCCGAAGAAGTCAACCTCAAGATTGCGGCGGGTGCCCGACTTTTCGATAAGAAAATCAATGGCACGGCAGGCAACCTCAAGGGACATGAGCGCTTCCTTGCCGTGGTACTTGCCCTGACTTGCGAAGCAGTAGGTGCAGTTAAGGTTACAGGTGTGCGCAACGTGGAGGCAGAGCGCCTTGATAACGTCGCCGCCCTTTTCCATGGGCTTCAGGTCAGCGAAGGTGTCCGCAGAGAAAAGGTTTCCCGCGTCACGAAGCTCACGCACGTCTGAAATACACTCCTTCACCTCCGCCTCATCGACACCGTAGCGGGAGGTGATCTCGCTTATTATTTCCTCTTCCGAGGAAGACTCAAACATAGAGATCACGTCGTATGCGACCTCGTCCACGCTGTAGACAGAGCCGCTGTTTACGTCGAGTACGATATTGTACCCGTTATTTTTGAACTGATGGATCATATATTAACTCCGATTTGCCCCGTCGGGGGAATGTAGATGAATTTCAAGTGAAAACCGCTGTCTGCAATGCGGCAAACAGCGGTTAGTTGTGGCACTTAGCCTCTCTTGCTCTCGCACTTCTGGTTAGCAACACCGCAAGAGGTCTTGCAAGCAGACTGGCAGGAGGTCTGGCACTCGCCGCAACCGCCGCACTTTGCACTTGCTTTAAGATCACGTGTCTTAACTGTCTTGATTCTCTTCATGATTTATGTTCCTTTCGTATAGAGAAATCTTTTCTTACTTAAAAATTATACCACACCATTCGCCCCGTGTCAATAGAAACGGGAAAAGTTCTGTTTTTTGATTCGAAGCAAAACGCCCCCTCAGACAGGCAGGTCTGAGGGGGTATAAAGGAGTATTTAAGACGTGTTATTTAATTATTATTACCATGGCTGTCCGTCCCAGATGTCGCGGTGTGCTTTTACTTCGTTGTTGTAGCGGTAGATGACGGTTGCGACCTCGGCGCGGGTGATGGTGTCCTGAGGTGCGAGGAGCTTGCCCGGCTTGCCGCTGATGAGACCCTCGGCAACTGCCCAAGACATAGCGTCCGTTGCCCATTCGGAAACGGAGCCGCTGTCAGCGTAGTCGGAATAATCGACTCTCGCGGTGGTGTCTACCTCAAGATAGTTTGTGTATCTGTAAAGCATCGCGGCGAACTCTTCACGGGTGATGGTGCGGTCGGGTGCGAAATATGCGCCGCCGACACCGTTCACGATGCCGTTCTCATATGCCCAATCTGCCGCAGGGGTATACCACTGTCCGTCGGGCACGTCAACGAATGCGGGGCAGGTGGCATTTACGTACAAGCTATATTTAACAGTGTCATAACTTCCATTGTATCGTGAGAGAATTACAGCTATTTCCGAACGAGTGATGGAACGGTTACCGTGAAAATCTTCGTAAATAATCTCGTATCCATCATCAAGCACTTTATATCCGGCCAAAGATTCAGTCATCAAGAATTCATCTATTACAAATTTATATGCATCCCTGTACCAATCCTGAAGAACCGTGGTTGAGATGAGTGAGTGGTCAGCGGTCTGTTCTATATTCGAGATTAATGCACTTGTGTTGACCGAAGTGGCAAAGCACATAACGATGCATAGTGCTAAAGCGAAAAATTTCTTCATAAATTATTCCTCCTTAATTGTAATCTATATAAAAATACGTGCGAAGATTATTTGCACAGGCAAATTACCAAATCGAACCGTCCCAGATGTCGCGGTGGGCTTTTACTTCGTTGTTGTAGCGGTAGATGACGGTTGCGACCTCGGCGCGGGTGATGGTGTCCTGAGGCGCGAGGAGCTTACCCGGCTTGCCGCTGATGAGACCCTCGGCAACTGCCCAAGACATAGCGTCAGTCGCCCATTCGGAAACGGAGTCGCTGTCGGCGAAATCTGAGTAGTCAACTCTCGCCGAAGTGTCGACCTCGAGATATTCTGTATAGCGATAGAGCATCGCCGCGAATTCCTCACGGGTGATGGTGCGCTCGGGTGCGAAGTACGCACCGCCAACGCCGTTTACGATGCCGTTTTCGTACGCCCACTGTGCGGCGGGTGTGTACCACTGTCCGTCAGGTACGTCTACGAACGCGGGAGCGGTGGATGCAAGATACCTGCTTGATTCGATCGTATCATAGGATCCGTTGTATCTTGAAATAATAGTTGCGATTTCGGAACGGGTTATGGGGTTGCTCGCTAAAAAGTCAACGTATACTACGGAATACGAGCCGTTCTCAGACTGCTCCCTGCGAATTACGCTGTTTGTCATTAAAGTTTCGTTGACGACAAATTTGTATGCATCCTCATACCATTTTTGCGGAGGGGTTTCAACTGATGTATCATATGGGGAAACAGGTGTAATCTTAATGTCCAGCGCATTAACCGATAGTATTGCAAAAGATACTATCATCAATGAAATCAAAATAATTGTAGCTTTTCTCATACATCATTCCTCCTCATCTGGATCTAAGTAATCTATATAAAAATACGTGCGAAGATTATGAGTATACGTTGCTGATTGGAATCCGTTTGCAGTGCCGAGATTCAAAAAAGCTGTACTGCGGTAGGCGGTAGCGGAACTTGCCCTTTCGGTGATTACGTCCGTTCCGTAGCCGTTGAAGTCACCGACGTGTAAATTATATGACTTCATCAGTTTTTTACCTTTCCGATGTAATTATAACATCTTTTTGAATTTTTTCAATATGTTTTCTTGATTGATTACTAAGCGCTGTCGAAGTTACCCATTGGTATCACCTCAGTTTTTATAGATTTTGTTATGCCTAAATTTCCCTCTACTATATATAACAATCGAAAACGCAAACCATTGCACTTTTTTTGAAAATTTTTTCGTTTTTTTTGATTTTTTTCGTAATTTCGC
>JAFXKJ010000110.1 GCA_017531765.1 Clostridia bacterium | reverse complement strand
TTGGCAGGAATGGCAAGCCCGAAGAAAACAGAGTGCCGAGAGCACCGATAGCAAGGAAATTACCGAGTGAATTGACGTTAACGATATAAAACCAAGGGATACCCAAAATCACAACGCCACAGGCGGGAAACCGTCTGTGGCTTAATATTTGCAAATTTTCTTGATTTATATAGTGCTTTGGTTGAAAAAAGAGGAAAATTGAGGTATAATATATACAAATAACTTTTTGGAGGTTTGTATATGAAGGAGTTCCCTAACTTCGATTTGTCATCAACAATAAATAGTGCATCTAGCATTCAAAATCAAATTGAAGAAGCCAATAGGCGCCGTATTCGTGAGATTGAGCAAATACAGCAGCAACGAAGGAATGAAGAGTTGCGAAAAGAGGAGGAAGCAAATCGTAAACATGAAGAGCTTATCGCTGCCTTAAAAGAGGCTGGAGATAGAATAATTGTGGGCGATAATGCTAACGGAGTTCAAATTCAACATAATTCTTCGGGTGCAACCCAAACGATGAATTACATACAAGAGTTTGATTATGAAAAAGCACGTTCAATTCTTCTTGAAATTAAGGAGTACACAGAGTTTTCTAAGTTTTCAGACACATTTGGCTCTAATGCAGAGAACGTGAAAGCAATAATTGACAGTACAATTGAAGCCATCAACAACAAGGATGATGAAGGTATTATTAAAAAATCTCTTCGTGTACTTAAGGATTTGGCAGTAGGTACAGGAAGTAGTTTAATTGCCTCTGGAATTATCGCTCTACTCGAAACACTCCCTCTATGATATTAAAGCCACAGGCGGGAAACCGTCTGTGGCTTTGCTTATGTAGATTTAGAAATAAACGATAAAGGCGAATCCATCTCCCAAAGGAAATGGGTTCGCCTTTAACTTGTTTGGTGGAGGCGGCGGGAATCGAACCCGCGTCCGAAAACCCATTCACGAAACTTTCTCCGGGTGCAGAGAGTCTACTGAGTCTCGTCCTTCCGACGCCGACGCTCAGGCTTCGGTCAGACCAGCTTTTTTATGCGTGACAGCTTCAAAAGCTAAAGGGCTGTTCACGTCCGCCACTTACATGATGCCTGTGCCAAATTGGGGCACACCGCGTGGGGCAACCGGAGTCAGTGGCACTCTCCGGCGGGCAAGCTGCGTTAGGCAGCTACTGCTACTCTATTGTTAGCGTTTGATATTTAAGTCAGGATTTTTTAAGAGGCTCCCGAACCTCTACCCGCTTATCTCGCTTCAAAATCCCCGTCGAAACCTTTACGCCCCCTCGTGGCGTCTGACACTTACGTGCCGACGGTGTGACTTTCAGTCCCTCTCACGGTACTTCGTTACCTTCTCGATCTCGCGCTTCGCGTCGCGCTTTGCGTCACTCTCGCGCTTGTCGTAAAGCTTCTTTCCTCGACAAAGACCAAGCTCAAGCTTCACCTTTGAACCCGAGAAGTACAGCGACAGAGGAACCAGCGTATAGCTGTCTCTGGTCACGTACTGACCGAGCTTCAGGATCTCCTTCTTATGCATGAGAAGCTTCTTTTCCCGCATCGGGTCACGGTTGAAGATATTCCCCTTTTCGTAGGGACTTATACGCAGCCCCACAGCGAAGATCTCGCCGTCCTTCACGTAGCAGAAGGAATCCTTTAAGTTTACCGCGCCCTCGCGTATGCTTTTAACTTCGGTACCGAAAAGTGAAAGCCCTGCCTCGTAAGTCTCGTCGACGAAATAATCGTGGCGAGCTTTTCTGTTGTACGCGATAACGCGCCTTTCGTTTTTCTTGTCCGCCATGAATTCGTCTCCTTCCTTTTAGGCAGTAGGAACATTATATCACAGGAAGAGAAAAAAATCAAGTGGGAGTGAGATTTTTTCGTGCGACGGTATTCGGCAGGAAATAAAAACGGGGACTCGGTGCCGTGCCCTCGTAAATGGCTTATTGTTCACTCCTCGGGGACGGGGAGAATTACTGTCTGCGCGAAGGCATCAACAATACCGCTGAGAGTTCCATTCGTCATTTCAAGTGCTGCAGTGCAGTTTGCCACACCGAAGCTGCTGTTATAAAGTCCGTACGCAGCGGGGTCAGCGAGAGCCGTCTCGATGGGAAGCACGTCATACTTCAGTACCCATGTAGTGGGATCATTGTAGCGGTGCACCCACAGCGGGATAGTCTCAACCGCGGATACCATGCACTCGCCGTTTGCATACTTGCGCAGCGTCAGCCGTACCATGAGTCCGTTTTCGGTATAAGCCTTGTTTACAAGATCACCCATTGTGAGTCTGTTCTGATTTGACACCACGTTGCCGAGAGAATAGAAACAGAGCGTCTGATGCGCACCGTCTACGGTTGACGTGAGCATCTCCGCATCCTGGACCACGTGAGGATGACCGCCGATTATCACGTCAACGCCAAGGTCGCACAGCTTCTGGGCGATAGCCGCTTGCGTGTCGTTGTGAACGAGCTGATATTCCGTTCCCCAGTGGATGTAATAAACGATCAGCTCCGCGCCCTCAGTGCGAAGGGTGTCAATGCGCTCTTCAACTACTGCGTAGAACTCGTCGAGGAGGCTCAGATTGAAGATATCCATCAACTCAAGATCACCGTCACGGATAGTGATACCGTTGATGGTTCGTTTTGCAAGATTTCCGTAGGAGATGTCGTCGGTGCTGTTCAGCATACCGACGGTGATGCCGCCCACGTTAACGTTCATGTAGGAACGATCCTCTGTCGTCTTCCTCGCGCCGATATAGTCCATGCCGTACTGATCGAACACCTGCTGAGTGCGTATGAGACCGTGGTTGCCGTAATCGTAACAGTGGTTGTTGGCAAAAAGCATCATGTCAAATCCCGCGTCAATGAGGGGCGTAAACGCGCTGTCAGGCGCATTGAAGGTGGGGTAGCCGGAATACGAGTAATACTCATTTCCCGACATGGTAGCCTCAAAGTTTACAACGGCATAGTCTGCCGCGGAAACTATGTCCTTAATATAACGGTAGGTCCCCGTGAAATCGTACTCGCCCGTTGCTCTGTTGAAAGCGGCATTAAGCTGAGGCTGATGGTACATAATGTCACCTGCAACAAGAAGCGTTGACTCCGTATATGAATACGGATCGAACTCCGGCGCGGGAGGTATTGTCTCTCCGGCAGAGTCAGATTCAGCGCTTTCACTCTCATGATTTACGGCAGATGAGACACCTGCATCGTCTGCGGGACCTATGCTTGGTGAAAGTCTGCCCGTAATAAAACCAAAGACGGACAGACCTGCCGCAAGAACTGTGAGAATGACGATTATAGCAGTAAGAACCTGTGGAACATTACTTTTTGAACGTCTTTTTCGCCTTTGTGAATGTCTTATGTTATACGCGCCGACACGTTTATTGTTTTTCTTATCTGCCATGAAATCGTCCCCTTTCTTTTAGGTAACAGGGGGATTATAACATAGAAAGCGAAAAAATTCAAGTGGAATACACGTCTTTTGGTCATAACAGACCGACAAGTATCCCACTTTTAATACAGTAAATTTATTTTACGCCGTTTTTTCGCACTCGTCACACACTTTATCGAAGTGACGGTTTCTGAAGTATACCGCAAGGTTTATGCTTACGATCACAAGATTGAGAGCGTACACCGCAAGCACAAATCCCGCATTATCCGAACTGATCTTTGCTGTGATACCCGCAAGATATCCTACGATAATAAGCAAGATAAAGCCGAGACTCATGTTTTTCGCTGTTCTTGATTTTATATTTCTGTACACCGTAAGCGGCCACGAAAAACCAAAGCACACAAGCATCACGATCTCTAATATTTCTGTCATTTTCTCACACCATCCTTTATTTTTTTACATTATACCATTGACAAATCAATATGTCAAATATATAATTAATATAAAATACATAACTGCGGATTATAAATGAGGAGAAATAATGGAACTGATTCAACTGAGGTATTTCATTGATACAGCAAAAACACAGCATATAACCCAAAGCGCGGAAAGGCTTCACATATCTCAGCCTGCCCTAACGAAATCAATACATAACCTGGAAGTAGAGTTGGGAGTACCGCTTTTTACTCACAAAGGCAGAGGAGTAGTGTTGACTGAATACGGACGTTATCTGTATGAAAAACTCTGTCCCATTGTAGCAGCCATTGACAACCTCTCTGAGGAACTTGCATCAATGACCGAAACGGAAAATATGACTCTCCGTCTCAGTGTGAACGCCGCCTCATCAATCGTTACCGAGGCTATAATTGAATATCGAAAAACTCACCCCGGTATCAACTTCCACGTTATCCAAAACCGAAAAAATGAACTTTACGACATTGAGATAACCACAGGTACCGCTTACGTTCATAATGACTTCGACGATGAGTTCGTCTGCAGTGAAAAAATTTTCCTTGCAGTACCAAGCGACGGGAAATATTCCTCTGTTGATAAAATAGCTCTTGAAGATGTCAAAAACGAAGGCTTTGTCAGTCTTTTCGGTTCAAAACAGCTTAGAAGCATTTGCGACGGCTTTTGTAAAAGATCGGGCTTCGAAGCTAATATAATTTTCGAAAGTGACAGTCCTGATGCAGTAAAGAATATGATCGGGTCAAGTATAGGCATCGGCTTTTGGCCTGAGTTTACTTGGGGAAAGCTTACGGGAGATCACGTAAAACTTCTGAAAATCACTTCCCCCGAATGCAAACGTAATATAATCATATCTTACAAAAACCTTAAGAGTGATTCTACGTATGTCAAGGGGTTCTACAACTTTCTCGTGGACTTTTTCAAAAAAAGACGTGCGGATGTTTGATGGTCAAATGCTTTTCTCCGACGGACCCGAAATGAGATTTCCGTCAAAGTCAAACCGCGAGCCGTGGCACGGGCAGTCCCACGTCTTGTCATCGTCGTTCCAACTAAGTTGACACCTCATATGGGGACAATACGCCTCCGACACGTGGAGCTCACCGTTCTTATCTTTGTAGACCGCTGACTTTTTCCCTTTGTATCTTACGATCATTCCGAAATCCTTGGGAATGTCGGATGTTTCCTTTGTTTCCTTAAATCTTGACAGTACTACACCCTCAACGGCTCTTTGAACCGAATCTGTCAGACTGTCTGCCGAGGAATTCATTTTGAGTCTTGACGGAGAATACAGCTTTTCACAGGCGTTTTTTCTGCCGCATATAAGATCGCACACAAGGTTTGCCGCCGTCATGGAGGTGGTCATTCCCCACGTACCGAAGCCCGTCGCAACATAAACTTTCCCTTTAGGCGTGCCGATTTGTCCTACGTACGGAATGCCGTCGAGACTTTTACAGTCCTCTGCCGACCAGCTTTGACCTACAGTTGTACCGCGAAAATGAGAAAGCGTGCTTTTTCTTATTCTCTCATAAGCTCCACCGTTTCCCTTGCCTGACACGTGACTCTCTCCCGAGACTATAAGGTCACTGCCGAAGCTTCGGTAATTGTATCCGCCATCTGTTCCGATGTACATTCCTTCAAGAGCCATATAACCTCCGAAAGTACATACGTGTGCCATTTCACGGTGAAGCTTCACGGGAAAAAGGTTCCTTATTTCCCGTTCAAACGGGTAATTCGTCGCCACAACCACGTGTTTTGCGAAAACGCTTCCGCCATCACATACAACCTTATTACCATCAATGTATAACGCCCTTGTATTTTCATAGATCTCGAAGCCATGAAGTATTCCCTTCATAAAGTTGATGGGGTCAAACTGTGCCTGACGGTCAAATTTCAAGGCAAGCGCTACTTCAAAGGGAAGCTCCGTTTCCCGAGTTATCTCGCAATCCAAGCTGCAACGGCGCGCAGTATCAAACTCTCGCATCAGCCGCCTCTCACCGTACAAAGAATACAAATATGCGGGCAGTCTCTTGAATGAGCATTGGATATTCTCTTCTTTTACGATCCTTTCGTACTCATCTATTGAAAACATCTCACATTCCGCATATGCCAAAGCGCTGTCCGTTCCGAAAGAATTCTCTATGTGTGAAAGCATTTCATCATGGCACAGAGTTATCTTTGCTGTTGTACCCGCACTTTGTCCGCCGCCGATACGCTTCGCCTCAAGAAGTACCGTGTGAAGTCCCGCACATTTCAGCTTGTACGCAGTCAAAACCCCGCAAAGTCCGCCGCCGACAACAACCGCATCACATTTCACATCCCCCGACAGAGGCCGTATTTGCCTTCCCGTTTCAGTATCCCATATAGTGCTCATTTAGTTTCCCCGTTTTTCATGCGTTTTGTGTTAATAGTTTCTCAGTTTTACTCCGATAATATACCGAAAACAGCCTAAAATTGCGGACTGTGACACAAATTTTCAATTTAGCTATTTATATATTTGTAATTTTATGATATAATACTTAATATGAATGCACACCAAGGGGAGATTTTAGAAATCATGAGTAAAAAGAGTCTGCTTCACAAAATATCGGATGCTTTGATGAACAAGAAGCACACAACCGCACTTATTCTTGCCGCAGGTTCAGGAGAGAGATTTTCAAAAGCTTCAGGCAGTCTTGCGGGAGTAAAAAAGCAATTTGTCAGTGTACTCGGCGAGCCGATCCTGCTCCGCACCGTTAAGGCTTTTGAAGAGTCTGCTCTCATAAACGATATTATCGTTGTATCTGCCGAGGATGACGTAGACTACTGCAGAAAGCTTCTTGAGGGTAAAGTCACAAAGCTCAGAGGTATTATCCCCGGCGGTGCTACACGTCAGGAATCAGCCAAGGCGGGACTTGAAGCGATCGACCCTAAATCGGAATTTATTGCCATACACGACGGTGCGAGATGCCTCGTTACCGTTGACATAATCGAAAATACGCTGAAGCTTGCTTACGAAACGGGAGCCGCCGCTGCCGCTGAAAGAGCCGTTGACACTGTAAAATACGGCAGTGAGGCGGGCATTATTGAGAAAACCATCGACAGAGATCACGTTTGGCTTATGAAGACTCCGCAGATTTTTCTTGCAAATATGTACCGTGCGGGTGTTTACTCCGCGGAACGTGACGGAGCTTCGGTTACAGACGATTGTATGCTGGTGGAACGTATCGGTTTTAAGGTTCATGCTGTTGACTGCGGTCACGAAAACATAAAGATCACTTACCCTACGGACAAGATCATTGCAGAAGCTATTCTCACCGCCCGTATGGAAGCTGAAATGTCGGAGGAGACGTAGCGTGAAAGTATAAACAGTTTTAATCTAAACTGCAGATATTTCACGCATTTTGTACAGCCGCAGGCTGAATGGAGGTTAAAATGAGGATCGGACACGGATATGACGTTCACCGTACGGAAATCGGGAAAAAGCTGATAATCGGCGGAGTGAATATTGACTCCGAATTCGGACTTAAGGCTCACTCAGACGGAGACGTTCTGATTCACGCTCTCGCTGATGCAATACTCGGCGCGGCGGGACTTCGCGACATCGGATACTATTTTCCCGATACATCCGACGAAACCCTGAACATGGACAGCCGTATTATTTTAAGACGTTCCGTGGAGCTCGCCGCTGAATGCGGACTCACTGTTGAATATGCAGACTGTACGCTGGTGGCTCAAAAGCCGAAAATGGCTCCTCATATCGCCTCAATGAGGCTTGCCCTCTCAGAGACCATGGGAGTTGATGTATCCAGAATTAATGTCAAAGCGACCACTGAAGAAAAGCTTGGCTTTACAGGCAGTGGAGAAGGAATTGCCGCCCACGCCGTTTGTATTCTTAAGGAATAAAGTATCGGATGCTCTCACATCCGATAACATATACTAAAGCCCGACTGAACGGAAATTCTACACTTCCCTATTATTTCACTTCCCGATCCGTCTTTATCGGGCGAGATCTGTTTCAGGAGCTTAACAGCTCATTTACAGAATATGACGTTGCAGTTTCTTTGTGACACCGTAGCGATGTCACCGTGTCCTACAAAAAAATGCAAAGACGCGTAAAGGATGTGGATTATTCTTTGCGCCGAAAGAAAAATCATACTAATCACTAATATTAATTATTTGGAGTGCTTGAAATGAACAATATAAAGATTGCCCCCTCACTGCTCGCGTGCGATTTTCTCCATCTGGAGGATGAGGTCAAAAGTGCAGTTAATGCAGGTGCTGACATTTTCCATGCCGACGTCATGGACGGAGTTTACGTGCCCAATATCAGCTTTGGTTTTGATATTATTAAGTCTATCGTAAGTGTAAGCGATATACCCGTTGACGCTCATCTTATGATCAAAAAGCCTCAAAACTATATTGACACTCTCAAATCTGCGGGAGTTTATTCAGTAACCGTGCACTCCGATTTTGACACTCCCGACGTCGTCAGAAGTACCCTTGAAATGATAAAGGCAGCGGGACTGAAGGCGGGTCTTTCTCTGCGTCCGTGTTTCTCTGCCGATGAGCTGTTTCCCTACGCCGATATTTGCGACGTTTTTCTTATCATGACCGTTGAACCCGGATTCGGCGGACAGAAGTTCATGAGCGATATGGTGCCTAAGATCAGACGTGCAAGAGAAATAGCCGATGCCGCCGACCACGAAATATCAGTTCAGGTAGACGGCGGTATCGGAGACAGTACGATAGGTCTTTGCGCCGAAGCGGGCGCTGACAATTTCGTTATCGGAACAGCATTTTTCAAGGCTCTCGACAGAAAAGCGGCTCTCGACAGCTTCAGAATGGCTGCCATGGCATAAATAATCAAATAGTTACTTTAGGAAAGGAGTGGTGCGTGTGATCAGTGAAAACATAAAAGAACACGTTGAGGTTATTGAAAATTTACTCGAGCAAAAGGATTACAGAGTTCTGCGAAATATCATGAGTGAATATGAACCTGCCGACATTGCTGAAATTTTTGACGAAATGAGTGAAGACGATATCCCCATTCTTTTCAGAATTCTTCCGAAGGATCTGGCATCGGACTACTTTGTTGAGCTTGACACAGACCATCAGATGCTCCTTATCTCGTCCTTCAGTGACCGAGAACTCAGTGAGGTCATGGAAGATCTTTTCGTTGACGATACGGTCGATCTGCTTGACGAAATGCCCGCAAGCGTTGTTAAGAGAATCCTTCAGCAAACATCCCCCGAAAAAAGAGAAGTCTTAAACCAAATACTCGCATATCCGAAAGGAAGTGCGGGAGCTATCATGACAACAGAGCTTGTTGAGCTGAAGGCTCACATGACCTTCGACGAGGTTTTTAAGCGAATCAAGAGAACAGGTGTTAACAAGGAAACGATCTATACCTGCTACGTTACCGACGATTACCGCCACCTCATCGGAGTCGTGTCTGTTAAGGATTTTCTGATAGCGCAGAACGATGACGTAACCGTAGAGGATCTGATGGAAACACAGATCATCTACGTAAACACTACGGAGGACGAAGAAACGGCGGCAAAGATGCTCTCTAAATACGACCTCCTTGCTCTTCCGGTCGTCGACAACGAGAATCGTCTTGTGGGAATTCTTACCTACGACGATGCTATGGACATTATCGAAAGTGAAGACACCGAAGACATTGAGATCATGGCAGGTATTACGCCTACCGACAAGCCGTACCTAAAAACCGGTATATTTGAGACATGGCTCAAGAGAATTCCGTGGCTTATGCTTCTCATGATATCCTCGACCTTCACCAGCAAAATTCTTCAGCATTTTGAAACCGGCCTTGCGGCGCAGGCGGCACTTATCGCGTTTATCCCCATGCTCATGGGTACGGGAGGTAATGCGGGAAGTCAGGTTTCCGTAACGGTCATCCGCGGTCTAAGTCTTGACGAAATTGAGCTGCGGGACGTGTTCAGAATTCTTTGGAAAGAAGCTCGGGTCTCCCTACTCTGCGGTCTTTCGTTATGTATCGTAAACTTCGGCAAAATGCTGCTCATTGACAACGTAAGTGTTGAGACTGCTATTGTCGTTTCTCTGACTGTTCTCGCAGTTGTTATCGTATCAAAGCTTGTTGGCGGAGTCCTTCCCCTTCTGGTTAAGCGCATTGGGTTTGATCCCGCTGTAATGGCGAGTCCTTTTATTACGACGATCGTAGATGCAGTTTCCCTGCTCGTGTATTTTGCAATTGCAAGTGCCGTCTTGAGTATGTAACGGCTTTTCAAACAAAACATTTGACAAATCAAATAATAAAGTATATAATTAAACTATAAAAATTAAATTTCACTACTATTTGGAGGTATTTATGGCATTTTGGAACAATATTCAAAAAGGATTAACTGACGCAACAGCTTTCACAGCTAAAAAAACTGTTGAGATCACAGACTCGGCGAAAAGCAAGTATAATTTGTTCAATCTCAAGAACAAGCTGGAGAAATGCTACACTTCTCTCGGCAAGCTTTATCTTGACACAAGAAGAAACGGCGAGGATCATGAGTCCGAGATACTCACTCTGATCATGCAGATCGACAAAATCGAAGCTGATATAGCGTTCATCAAGAAAAACGAGGCAGAATCCGAAGAAACCGAGGAAGACGTGGAAGATCCCGCTGAATAATTCAAGGAGGATTGCAGCATGAAAAAAGTTCTTTCCGTTTTACTTATTTTTACATTGCTCCTTCTTTCGTCTTGCGCATCGTCAGAAAGCACCACGAACAAGTCTGACAAAAAAGACAAACAAGATAAAACCGAACAGACGGGTCAGGAAGATACAAAGAACGGCTTGGGTGATTTTCTCAGTGGTATCGGTACACTTTTCGGCGGCTCAAATGAAGCTACCGAAAACGTCATTGAAGGTGTCACCGACATGGAGGATCCCGAAACAGAAGATGTACCTGACACGGAAGTATCGCTTTCCGATTTCGTTGACCCGAGTATTATAGTCAAGTTAAAAAAGCTATATGACGAAGAAGAAAGTCTCTTATACAAGCTTGAATCTCTCGGTGATGATAACGATTTGTTTGAAAGGAAATTTGTTTGCGACAAGCTGATAAGTACGGCTTCAGAGGAGATCACGGTTGCTGAATCGATTCTGGCTTCGTTAGAAAACGCCCAAAGTGATGCTGACCCATTGGTCAAGGATCAAATATCTGCTTATTATGATGAAATTTTCACATTTTTATCAGGTGCTCAGCAAAATTACGAGCAGTATGTCACCCGACTTGGAGTTATAATCGAAACCATATGCAGTGACGTTTATGTGTCTGAGGATTTTTTAACGTCCTTTGCCTTTGACGAATTCGATGAACAGTTATCGTATTTTATCTCGGAGCTTGAGCCGAAGTCCACAGACTCTCACCCCCCCTCTTCGGTTTTTCCGTCTGTGGGTGAGCAGTTTATGTGGCCCTTGAGTGTGGGATATATAAGCAGTTACTTTGGTAACAGATACATTGGCAAAAGAGAAGATTTCCATTGTGGCATTGATATTGCCTGCGCTACGGGGACTCCCGTTTATGCGGCAAATTCAGGCGTAGTTGTTGAAAGCTCTTACCATCAAACGTACGGATATTACGTAGTGGTTTTCCACGGTCCCGACGCGAACGGTGACAGCTATGCTACCTTGTACGGACATTTATC
Source organism: Clostridia bacterium (assembly GCA_017531765.1). Classification (GTDB taxonomy): domain Bacteria; phylum Bacillota; class Clostridia; order Oscillospirales; family CAG-272; genus RUG11130. The sequence continues at coordinate 4,044 of JAFXKJ010000110.1, read as the reverse complement.
CACAGCTAATGTGGCAACAGGAACGGTAGTTTCCAAGGGTGACGTTATCGGTGAAGTCGGCTCCAGCGGTATATCACTTGGAAGTCATTTGCACTTTGGATTTTTCCTGAACGGAACAGCTTTGGACCCGAAAAATTATATAGTGCAGAATTAAACAACTAAAAATTGCGTTTCACTTCAAAATGAAACGCAATTTTTTATTTGTTTATTAAACCGATTTACAGCTATACAGCCGAAAAAAGCTGACAGCCTGCACGCTTAAAGCGCTCAACCATACTTCTGAGGTCTTCCTCAGGCACACAGAACTTTTCTGCAAGGCAAGGAATGCAAAGAAACGTTTCGGCTTCTCTGAGCACGATCTTTCTGTACAGACCAACTTCATCGTGGGTGAGCTCAGCGCCGCACTTTTCGCAAACAGCCATCAGACCTTTACTACCTTTGCGGTAAACACTCTTGCACCGTGAGACTGAACGCGGGGAGCGAAATACTCCTTATAAGTGCCGACCTTTTCACCCGTAAAGGCATCACTGATCTCCAGTCCCATGCCCGATTCGTTGGAAAGTCCGAAGTCGGAGAAGCAGGTGTGGGTGTCCGCCCAGCCGTTTGAGTAATTGAAATATGCAAGAGCATACTCGTTACCCGAAAGGTGCTTCCAATATATGTTCTTATCGAAATTCTGATATCCGAGATGTGCCATCTTATAGGGGGGACGGCATTCGGGGTCCTGATTGATTCTGAGAAGTCTCGGGTTTGTGATAAGCTCCACAAGCTCGTCGGAAAGTGTTCTTACGTCACAGCCGAGCATAAGGGGTGTTCCGAACAAGCACCACATTGAAAACTGAGCGCGGTATTCTTCATAGCTATAGTTGGATGTACTTACGAGTCCCGTACCGTTCATACCGACAGTAAGCATATCAAGGTCGTTAAAGCAACCCGGAGCGCTGTAGCAGAAGTTTTGATCCTGCGCCATGAGGATATTCTTATAGGACTCGAAGCAGTCGCTGATATCTCCCGTACTGCGGTACATATGTCCGCCAACCTCACGCGCCCACGCTTTTGAGTGGTCACCGGTACAAAGGGAGAAAAGTATCTCTCTTCCCGTTGCCTTGAGAGCCATACCCATTCTTCTGTAAAGAAGGTGAATGTCAATGTTTGGAGGTATAAAGCATCCGTCGTATTTCAGAAGATCTGCACCGAAATCGGCAAATGTCTGCGCATCAAGATACTCGTGATCAAGGCTTGCGGGGAGATTTGCGCAGGTTCTGAGTCCCGCACATGAATAAATGCCAAACTTAAGACCGAGAGAGTGAACGTAATCTGCAACGTACTTCATACCGTGAGGGAATTTCACGGGATCGGGTACGATTCTGCCCGTTACGGGATCACGGTCGTTGCTTGACCAGCCGTCGTCAACGACAACGTATTTGTATCCTGCCTTGTCAAGTCCGAGACGAACGATGGCATCGGCAGTTTCCATAACGATCTGTTCGTTAATATCGGTACCGAAGGTGTTCCATGAGTTCCAGCCCATGGGAGGTGTTTGAGCGAGCATAATTACACCGTCCTTTATTTTGAATTGTTATTTACATTAACTGTGGTACAGCTTTTTGGTCTGATATTTTGGCTCCATTGTGAGATTGATACCCAGCTTGCGATAGGTTGCCGAATCAACACCTGAGAGTATGACGGTTGCGTGCGCCTCGGCTCCGCGGAGCTTTTCAAGCTGCTGCATTGCAAGCTCTGCCACGGGATTGGTTGATGCGGAAATTGCCAAAGCAATAAGAATCTCATCAGCGTGAAGTCTCGGGTTATGACCGCCGAGATTTTCCGTTTTAAGCCTGCTGAGAGGCTCAATCACCACGGGAGGAAGCAGGTGGATCTCATCTCTGATGCCTCCAAGCGCCTTAAGAGCATTGAGAAGCGCCGCGGCAGATGCGCCGAGAAGCTCGGTTGTCTTACCGGTTACGATCTTGCCGTCTGGGAGTTCAATTGCCATTGCGGGACCACCCGTTTCCTCTGCTCTGTCAAGAGCCGCCTTGACAGAACGTCTGTATTCTGTGGTAACGCCCGCGCGGTTCATGAGAAGCTCAAGCTTCGACACTTCATCGGCATCGGCTGTACCGCTTTGCTTTTTACAAAGTGTATCGTAATATCTGCGAACGATCTCCATCTTAGCCGCTTCGTTTACAGCCTCAGCATCGGTAATGCAGTAGCCTGTCATATTAACGCCCATATCGGTGGGAGACTTGTACGGGCACTCACCGTAAATATTCTCGAAAATGAGCTTAAGTACGGGGAATATCTCAACGTCGCGGTTATAGTTTACGGTAGTTTCGCCGTAGGCTTCAAGGTGATAAGGGTCAATCATGTTAAGGTCGCTGAGGTCAACGGTAGCCGCTTCGTAAGCGATATTGACGGGGTGGTTAAGGGAAAGATTCCAGATGGGGAATGTTTCATACTTAGCATAACCCGACTTGATACCGCGTTTATTATCGTGGTAAAGCTGAGAGAGGCACGCCGCCATTTTACCGCTTCCGGGACCCGGAGCCGTTACTACAACGAGACTTCTTTCGGTTTCGATATAATCGTTTCTGCCGTAGCCGTCTTCGCTGGCGATAAGCTTAGCGTTTGAAGGATAACCGGGTATATGATAATGACGGAAAACCTTGATTCCCAGATTCTGCAGACGTTTCATAAATGCATCTGCCGCAGGCTGACCGTTATACTGGTTAATAACAACACTGCCCACGTAGAGACCGATACCCGTGAAAGCATCAATAAGACGGATAGCATCCATATCGTAGGTGATACCGAGGTCGGCGCGCATTTTATTCTGTTCAATGGCAACTGCAGAAACAACGATAACGATTTCCGCATGGTCCTTCAGCTTCATGAGCATACGGATCTTACTTTCGGGGGCAAAGCCGGGGAGAACGCGGGATGCGTGGTAGTCGTCGAACAGCTTGCCGCCTATCTCAAGATACAATTTACCTCCGAAGCTGCGTATTCTCTCAACAATACGCTCAGACTGAAGGCTAAGGTATTTTTCATTATCAAAACCGATTTTGAACATAATATACTCCAAAGATACTCCAAATTTACACGAAATCACAAAAACAGTTGCTTTGCATACACGCATAACAACTATTTGTGAACAATTTCATAAAACAACATATACATTATATATGAAATTGTGAACTTTTTCAAGTGCTTTTATAAAATCGTGGAGAAAGTTTTTGTTGAAAAATCCCCTGCACTTCCCTATTGACAAGCCGTGTAAAATGTGCTATACTACCCATATCTTATATTTTAAGGCAATGACGGAAACAAGTAGCGTTTGCGTGAGCTTTTCAGAGAGTGCTCGGGTGGTGTGAGAGCATAGGCGGGCAGGCAGCGAATACATTCCCGAGCCACTGTCCGAAAGAGTAATTTTCAGTAAACTGTATCTCGTGTGTCATCCTCCAGCGAAGCGAAGGATCCCGCGAATGGTAAGCTGTAATTTTTTCAAGTAGGCACAGACGGGTGCGCCCGATAAAGCGCAAGTGTGTTTTCACACGCCGAGGCGTATTTTGAGAAAAATACGTAAACTGAGGTGGTACCGCGTTTATACGTCCTCTTTTCCTTCGGGAAAAGAGGATTTTTTTGTTTTACATTGTTATTATATTGTTTTTCTCGGTTTCTTTTTGTTGCCGAAGGCAACAAAAAGAAACCATCAGCCAAGGAGGAGCCGCAGGCGGAAACTTCGGCGCTTGAGATGGTTCCATGAAAATCAATATCATTATTAGGTGTAAATATTAGGTGGAAACCACACAGTATACGAACAAACCACACAAATTATTATCCTAAGGAGAATTATACAATGCAGATCTACGAAGAACTTCAGGCGAGAGGTCTTATCGCTCAGGTTACTGACGAGCCCCAGATAAGAGATCTCGTAAACAACGGTAAGGCAAAATTCTACATCGGCTTTGACTGCACCGCAGACAGCCTTACAGCAGGCCACTTTATGGCGCTTACACTTATGAAGCGTCTCCAGATGGCAGG
>JAFXKJ010000109.1 GCA_017531765.1 Clostridia bacterium | reverse complement strand
GGGAGAACAACGAGGCTCTTTCTTCCTGCGCCTACTGCTGTAAGCATGGAAGCCATAACCTTGGTCTTGTACTCAGTAGCTGTGATGCTGTCGATTACGATCATCTTGTTGTCAGCTACCTTTGCAGAAAGTGCGCTTGTGATTGCTACACGGCGAACCTTCTTGTTGAGCTTAGTTCTGTAAGAACGGGGCTTCGGACCGAGAGCGATACCGCCGTGTGTCCACTGAGGGCTTCTTGTGGAACCCTGTCTTGCACGACCTGTACCCTTCTGTCTCCAAGGCTTCTTACCGCCGCCGGAAACTTCGGTTCTGGTGAGTGTGGACTGCGTACCCTGTCTCTGGTTACCGAGATAATTCTTAACAGCCATGTGGAGGACCGCGCTGTTTACATCAACTGCGAATACGCTGTCAGCGAGTGTCATTGTACCAACTTCAGCGCCGGCCATATTTACAACTTTAATTTCAGCCATTTCTATTTCCTCCTTCCGACTTATGCCTTCACGCTGTCGCGGATGAACACGATTCCGCCCTTCGCACCGGGAACTGCACCCTTAACTGCGATGAGGTTCTTCTCTGTGTCAACCTTAACAACTTCAAGATTGAGAACGGTAACCTGCTCGTTACCCCACTGACCTGCCATCTTCTTGTTCTTGAAGATTCTTGCAGGGTCGATAACACCCATTGAACCGGACTGGCGGTGTACAGGGCCGATACCGTGTGTCTTGCCAAGCATATGGAGATTCCAACGCTTGATCGCACCGGTGTAACCGTGACCCTTGGAGTTACCTGTAATGTCGACCTTGTCGCCTGCGGCGAAGGTTTCGGCTGTAACTACATCACCCACGTTCATTTCAGCAGTGTTCTCAAGACGGAATTCCTTGAGGTGACGCTTTACGGATACGCCTGCCTTCTTGAAGTGACCTGCGCGGGGCTTGCTTACAAGCTTCTCGCGAATCTCACCAAATGCAAGCTGTACTGCGTCGTAACCGTCTGTTTCTACGGTCTTCTTCTGTGTTACGGGGCAGGGACCTGCTTCGATCACGGTAACGGGGATTACTACGCCGTTCTCGTCGAAGATCTGTGTCATGCCCAGCTTCTTTCCGATGATTCCTTTTTTCATCATCATTTCCTCCTAAAAATAAGGTTATTGGTTAAGGCCCACTTAACGGTCCGATGCCACTCGGACAGACCCTAACGTGACCTTGCCGTCATCAAGCTCGCAGTCCTAACCCGGAGTTGGGTCGTACCGCATACGCTCTGTGCGGAAGTCTGGCTAACTTTGTGATCGGGAGCCTTAATAGCCCGATCGGTCTCACAGCTTGAGGTCGATATCTACGCCTGCGGGAAGTTCAATCGCCATAAGCGCTTCAACAACCTTCTGTGAGGGCTTCTTGATCTCAATCAGTCTCTTGTGAGTTCTCTGCTCGAACTGCTCACGGCTGTCCTTGTACTTGTGTACTGCACGAAGGATGGTCACGATCTCCTTTTCGGTAGGGAGCGGAATGGGACCTGCAACCTCAGCGCCGTTTCTCTTTGCGATGTCAACGATCTTTGCCGCTGCTGCATCAACAATGGAGTGCTCATAGCTTCTGAGTCTCACTCTGATCTTTTCGTTAGCTGCCACTTTATTTGCCTCCTGTATATAATATTTTGAAGTTGAGGCGACGAACACGCAGCCGGGCGTTTCTTTTTCCTCCTTAACTAAACCGGCGTACTAACTTGGGTCAGGTACTCCGGTCAGCTATCTCGGAAAGAGATGCCGTCCTGTCGCATATTGTCTGCGCCCGATTTACTCGGACATACTCTGCGGAAATTACCCGCGGACCCTGACAGTATGGGCCTACGGCAACCTCCCGCTTCATCGCACATCAAACAAACAAATTATATCACAGATATCGTATTTTTGCAATATTTTTTGATAATTTATTCCGCATTTGATTAGGAGAATATTGCAGAATTTTACACTCGATTTTTGTGCACATTGCACATGGAGTTATAATTGAGCTGTTGTTGCTCAAAATCCCGTAACCCTCGCTCACCCTCCGCCGACGGCATCTTCTTTTGTGTCCGCGATGTATTCTGCCGAATTCGCAAATATTTTCGTCCTTCTCCCGTAAATATTTTCCCACATCTGTTGAAGTCAGAGCGTTTTTGTGATATTATATAATATATTAAATTGTAGACTTCTCTCAAAAGCGCGAAAGGACTATCATCCATGAACAGCAAAAAAAGAAACATATTCCGCATCGGCTCGATTTCCGCCCTTGCTCTCTCGGTAATCGCTTCTGTTTTTTACGCAGTTGCTTATTCTTCGGATTATGATCTGAATCTCCGTCATTTTACCCCCGGCAGTGTTACCGCAGTGATTTTCGGCGTTCTTTTCGCCGTAGCTATCGCCATCGTTTCCACAGGTGCCATTCTAATAAGAAAAAGCGGAAAGACCGCGGACAGAGAGCCGAACCAAATTGAAACATTCGGTCTTTGGCTCACCACATTTATGTTTATAGCATTCGGTATTCTCTCATTTATTTCTCCCGCCAACACTTCATCAGATCAGATGAACATCGGCGTTCTCGCGTCGAAGGTGATCGCCCCCTTGGCTCTTCTTTCCGCCGCCCCCTTTGCCCTTGCATCATCATCACGTCTCCGCGGAAGCTCATGGCACAGTATCACATCCTGCTGTCCCATTCTCTGGGGCTCATGTCTCCTTTTCAAGTATTACTTTGACCTTACCGATATGCCCCTCAACGACCCCGAGCTTGCACTGACCATCGTGTCCATCGCATCTCTCATCATTTTCTTCATCTCCGAAAGCAGAAGCGCCCTCGGTATTAACACACCTTCAATTGCATTCTTCGCAAACTGCCTCGCAGTTTGCCTCGGCGGATGCGTTTCCACCGTTCGTATAATTTTAAGTCTCGTCACAACTCATACTCTCCCCTCCCTTATGGAGAACATCATTTTCTTCTCCGTATCGGCTCTCGCTTTCGTAAGACTCATTGTTCTTGAATTCAAATTCCCCAAGGCGGAAGACGAATTCGTACTTTATTCGGAATCCGCCGCTGACGGTGAATCGGATCCCGAACTCTGACAGGAAAACTCCACTTGCACCTAAATCAAAGAAAGTATGGTCACAAGTATGAAAAACAGATTTCTCAAGTTCGCGTCTGTCGCGATGGCAATCTTCATTCTCAGTATTTCAGCACTCGTCACCGCCGCCGCTTATCCCAAGCACACGGATTATATCAGCGACAAGGCGGTCATCCTTGATGAAGACACAAAAAGCAGTATCGTCAAGGCGTCAAATAAACTTTTCGAAAAGAAAGGTGTTCGTATCGCTGTTTGCACTGTCCTTGACACTGACGGCGAGAGCATCGAAACCTTCGGTTCAAACATTTTCAAGGAATGGGAGATCGGCGACGGAGTTCTCATACTCATCTCCAAAAACGATGACAATTTCTACGCCGTACAGAGCAATTCTCTATCCGAGTATCTCAGTGCAGATGAGCTGAGACATATCTTGAACTCGTCCCTCGAGCCTTCATTCGTTGAAAAAGATTACTCAAAGGGTGTCGGAGATACAGTAAATGCGCTGTCAAACCACCTTTCAAATAACGTTCCCGCGGATTTCGGCAAAGAAGAGAAGGAAGGACTTCCCATGTGGGCGCTCGTCCTCATAATCATCGCCGCGGTCATTGCAGCGGTATCCGGCGGCGGTTTTGTACTCATCCTCTACTTAAGAAAAAAGAATGCACGCCGCAGACGGGAGGAAATGGAGCTCCGCAGACGCAGACTTGCCGAGGGAAGAGGCATCGACCCGAGACAAGCCCCCCGCAGACCGACCCAGGCTCCCAATAACCGCCCTAATCAAAATACAAACGGACGTCCCCCTCAACGCCCCATGCAGGGAAATCCTCAGCGTCCCCCATATCCCCCCGCGGGACAAAACCCGCCACGCCGTGACGGCTACGGGCAATCCGCTGACAGACAGTCAAGCAATGCTGCGACAATTCAGATAAACACCTCCGACATACGTGCGGCAAAGCAGAACAAGCGTCAGAACTAAAGCTTTTTTCCAACAGTAATGAAAGGCATATGACAGATAAATGGCATCAATAGCAGTAAACAGTATATCCTATTCCATCGGCGTTGACGTGATCCTCCATGACGTTTCCTTTTCCCTTGAAGAGGGGGACAAGCTTGGCGTTGTGGGTGTCAACGGAAGCGGAAAATCAACCCTGATGAAAATTATCTCGGGTGAGCTCGAAGCCGACTCGGGTGATGTGTTCGTCTCAAAAGACAAGACACTCGGTATACTTCATCAGGATGACACATTTAATATTTCAAGCCTCACAGACGAAAGCGTGCTTGGACAGATGTATGCCGCCTTCCCCGAGCTGCTTTCGGCGGAGGCGAAGATCGCTTCCATAGAGGAACAGATAAAGACCGAAGAGAACACCGAACGGCTCACCCGCCTTCTTAGTGACCTTGACTCCGCAAACACAAGATACAACGATGGGGGCGGACTTTATTTCCGTTCCAAGTGTAAAAGTATGCTGAATGCTCTCGGATTCGGAGAAAGCTTCCACTCCCTCCCCATCACGAGCATGAGTGGAGGACAGAGAACAAGGATCGCCCTTGCAAGGCTTCTCGCCCGTGAGCCCGATATACTTCTTCTTGACGAGCCCACCAACCATCTGGATGGCACAACTCTCGAATGGCTTGAAGAACACCTTGCCGCATACAAAAAAACCGTCATCGTGGTGTCCCACGACAGATATTTTCTTGACAAGGTCACAAACAAGACCCTTGACGTGGAAAATCGGACAGCAAAGCTGTATAAGTGTCCCTACTCACGCTATGTTGAGGAAAAAAAGCGGGACCGCGAGATCGCCGAGAAGAAATATGAGCTTCAGCAGAAAGAGATCGCACGTCTTGAAGCATATATAGAACAGCAGAGGCGGTGGAACAGAGAAAGAAATATCATCGCCGCCGAAAGCCGTGAGAAGGCGATCGCACGAATGGAAAAGGTGGAACGCCCTGCCGACCTCCCCTCATCCATAAGATTTAACATCAACTCCTCGGGAGAAAGCGGCAACGACGTTTTGAGTGTCAAAAGCCTTGGTGTGAGATTTCCGGGACGGGAGCTTTTCCGTGACCTTAACTTTCTTCTTAAAAAGGGAGACAGATTATTTATCACGGGACCCAACGGATGCGGGAAATCCACGCTTATCAGAATACTCATGGGTATGCAGTCTCAAAGCGAAGGAGACGTTGAATTCGGTTACAACGTGACCGTAGGCTACTACGCCCAGGAAAACCAAAGCCTTGACCCGGAAAACACCGTCCTTGACGAGCTCTGGAATGCTTACCCCGGTCTTACTCAGACCGAGATCAGAAATACCCTCGCCCTCTTTATGTTCCGCGGAGACGACATCGAAAAGAAGGTTGCCGTGCTCAGCGGCGGCGAGCGTGCAAGACTTACCATCGCAAAGCTGATACTCTCAAAAATGAATCTGCTGATCCTTGACGAGCCTACAAACCACCTGGACATCGGCTCCCGTGAAGCTCTCGAAAATGCGCTGAGTGCCTTTGAGGGCACCGTCGTCGCAGTATCACATGACAGATACTTCGTACGTAAGCTTGCCACAAGATTTATTGCCCTTTCCGATAAGGGTTGCAGTTCCTACTTCGGCGATTATGACTCATATAAAAGTTCAATGTCAGCGGGCATCTCTCCGTCAGTTCCATCTGCGGAGGAAAAAACCGACGTGTCGGGAAAAGACGATTATCTCCGCCGCAAGGCAGAGTCCGCAAGGATCAGAAAAGCGGAGCGCCGTCTTGAAGCCATCGCGAAGGAGTGCGACAAGCTGGAGTTGAGACTTGTTGACATTGACGACGAGCTTTCGGGTCCTGCGGGAAGCGACTACAAGCGCGCCGCAGAGCTTTCCGACGAAAAGATCATAACCGAGGACAGACTGATGCAGCTTTACGAAGAAGAGGAAGAGCTGAGAGCAAGTCTTGAGTAATTTCCTTCATTATATATAATAGGCCGTGAACACCCGGTGTCGCGGTTTGATTCATTATTTTTTTGTACAGCCTCAGGCTGAACGGAGTTTGGTATGCTTGATCTTTTATCCATGCAGAAGCAGTTTCTCCTTTCCCACATAAAGGAAGGAGACAGCGTTGCCGATTTCACCATGGGAAACGGATATGACACCGTGTTCCTTTCAAAAACAGTAGGCGAGACAGGATCGGTCACCGCATTTGACATACAGCCCGCTGCACTCGAATCCACCTCGGCTAACCTGAGGCGCAACGGATGTCCCGAAAACTGGCATCTTATATGCGCTTCCCACGACAGAGCGAATGAGTTCATCAAGGGCAAGATCAAGGCGGGCGTGTTCAATCTCGGATATCTCCCGGGATCCGGAAACAAAGCTCTCACAACCGCAAGGGAGACTACTCTTCCCGCAGTACAGCGCGCCATGGATATGCTCGACGAAAAGGGAGTGCTCCTTGTAGCCGTATACCCCGGTCATCCCGAAGGTGCCGCCGAGGGACGGATGCTTTGCGATTTTTTTGCAGAGGTTTCCCGTTTCAAGTTTTCCATCACGCAGGTGCGGCTTCTCAATTCTCCCGACAGCCCCTTCTTCATAGTGGCTGAAAAAGCAAACTAAAAAATTCAAGCGAAAGGGGCGGCATATCCAATGCAGCAAAGAAGAACCACAACGCAAAACGCCGACAGAGATCCCATGCAGTATAACCGCTCCGACTCTTCACGTTCGTCAGGAGCAGTACGTGTCCCACCCGCAAACAGAACCCGTGAAGGGCGCATAAATAATTCAAACAGCGCACAAGGCTACCGCGACCCGCGCATGAATCCCCGGTACGGCGCGCAAGGCTACCGCGACCCGCGCATGAATCCCCGGTACGGCTCACAAGGTTACCGCGACCCGCGCATGAATCCTCAGTACGGCGCGCAAGGTTACCGCGACCCGCGCATGAATCCTCAGTACGGCGCGCAAGGTTACCGCGACCCGCGCATGAATAATCCATACGGCTCACAAGGCTACCGTGACCCTCGGATGAATAATTCATACGGCTCACAAGGCTACCGTGAACCGCGCATGAATCCCCGGTACGGTGCGCAAGGCTACCGTGACCCGCGGATCGAAGCATACATACGCCAAAGACGGGAAGCCGAGATCCGTGCCGAACGGACAAGGCGTGCTGAACTTGAACGGCGGAGGGAAGCCGCAAGGGAAGCGAGACGACAGCTCGAAGAACAGTTAAAACGGGAGAAGAAATTGAAAAGACAGCGACAAAGAAAAATTTTCTACGGCAGAGCCGTGGTTTGCCTCATAGTATTTGTACTCCTCGCCGTCATAACGGCAGTATTCGCAATAATCCATTTTAATTCCTCCCCCGATTCTCCGCCGTCAAAGATCACCTACGTTTACGGAGGCGACGAAGTGCGCAAGGTTGCTGAAGCCGAAGCTTTCCGCAACGGAAAGATGTACGTGTGCTTCAATGACGTCGCAGACTATCTGGGACTTTCGGTAACAGGAGACACCGAAAAAATGAAGTTCGTTTTCACCGATAACGAAGATTACTCGGAAACGGGAAGTGAAGGAAACGGACGGGAAGAATTTGTAACCTTCATGATGGACAGCCGCACGGTTATCATCAACGATCAAACGGTAACCCTCCCCGCCGACAGCTTTATGTTCGGTGAGAAGGTCTGGGTCTCCATAGAATTCGTTGAGGAATATATGACGGGACTTGCCGTTGAAAGAAACGACGGTAAGGTCAGCATCTCAATGATCGTAGACGTAAAGCAAAGCACCGACAAGGAAACAGTGTTCCTCCCCGTGTCTCTCGCTCTGAAAAACGAGGGACCCATAGATAGCCCCGGCGGCACATCCGACAGCGAAAACAACACTCCCGCAGGCGCTCCCGATCAAAGCGCACTTAGCTTTACCACAGATCTTTCGGCTTACGAAAAGTACATGAATCCCGAGAATGCGGAGGAATATCTGCTTCTCGTCAACAACTCCAAGACTCTGGACGGAAGCTTCATTCCCGGTGATCTTGTGGGGGTAATAAACACCCGCGCCGACGGCAGAGATACTCAGTATCTCAGAAACTGCGCCGCAAAAGCTCTGGAGGCTCTGTTTATTGAGATGTATGCCGCAGGTCATACCGATGTTTCGGTTACCAGCGCGTACCGAAGCTTCGCAACTCAGGAATATCTCCACAACCTGTACATCAGCAATCAAATGGAAGCAAATCCATCCCTCACGTGGGCGGAAGCCAAAGCCATCGTTCTCACATACTCAGCAGAGCCGGGTACAAGCGAGCATCAGACAGGACTTTGCATTGATATGCACAATCTCTCCTCCGCAGATCAGAGCTTCCGTTATCAGGCGGCATATCTGTGGCTCAAGGACAACGCATGGAAGTTCGGTTTCATTGAAAGATTCCCCGAAAACAAAACCGAGATCACCGGAATCTCATATGAGCCGTGGCATTGGAGATTCGTCGGACGGGATGCCGCATGGGAGATCTATTCACAAGGTCTCTGCCTTGAGGAATACGTGAAATAAAAATAAGCAAAAGCGAAAAATGACAGAGAACGCAAACTCTCTGTCATTTTCTGTTTTTCTGTCAAATAAAAGCCCTCCGCAAGCTCGACTTGCGGAGGGCTTTAACAGGTTTAGAAGTTAATATCCTGCAAAGTAACTTCAGATTACTCAGCGAAAGATTCGCAGTATCTCATAAGTAACGTTGCCATCTGCTCGCGTGTTACGGATGCTGTGGGAGCAAATGTTGTAGCGCTTGTTCCCGTTACAATACCCTTGTTATTGGTATTTGTCAAGGAATCATATATCTTTTTTCATTTCGCACACTGATTTTGTGCAATTCGCTGTACAATCTTAATTAAATGCCAAATCTACCATCTCTTATACCGCAAAAAGCATCGATATATGACCCCTGCATGGTCACAATTAACAAAGAGCCTTCACTCCATGGCAAAAGCTCCCCGTTTTATCTTAATTTTTAATCCTTAAATCTTACCTTTTCGTCACCTTCAAAGAACAAAGCAAGCATTCCCGGGCCTACGTGGGAGCCGGTCACGCACTCGTGAGGAACGATAATCACCTCTCTCGGCTCGCAAGCCTCCACAACCATATCACGAAGTGCCAAAGCATCACTCAGACATCCTCCGTGAGAAATACCAACAGTCTGTCCCGAAGGTATCACGGAATATTCTCTGTATCTCCGGACGATAGCACGCATGGCGTTACGTCTGCCGCGAACGTTGATGAAGTTCACTATCTTCCCTTCTTCGTTACCCTTGAGAAGGGGCTTTATCCCGAGGACGGTTCCCATCACGGCTCCGACAGCAGACAGTCTGCCGCTGCGCTTCAGGTGCATCAGGTCACCAACCGTAAACACCTGACACATTCTGCTGCGATACCTATGTGCTTCGCGGATACACTCGTCAAGCGTCTTGCCCATTTCTCTCTGACGCGCCGCGTGAATGACCTGAAGACCCTCTCCGAGAGATGCACCGAGAGAATCAACTATCTCAAAACGTACCCCGGGGTATTTGTCCATAAGCTGGAGCGAGGCGATGTGCGCGGAGGCAATGGAACCCGTTACACCTCCCGAAAGTCCGATATACAGCACGTCCCGCCCCTCCATCATGTGAGGCTCAATGTAATCGATGTATCTTTGGGGATTGATCTGTGACGTGGTGATCTTGACCCCCGAACGGAGAAGGTCGTAATATTCGTCAAAATCAACCTCGTCAAGTCTCATCGGAGTGTATTCCACACCGTCGCGGTAGTATGAAAACGGAATAACGTTTATATCGTACTTTTCAATGACGGACGTGGGAAGATTTGCAGGGGTATCGGTAAATATGGAGAATGACATTTTCTTTTGTCCTTTCATCTTTGTTATGTAGTAGGATTATTTGTCACGCTTTACGCAAGGTATACATGATCACATTTTTATTATACCATTGTACGAAAAATTTTCAACCTACTGATGCTTTCGCGAAATAGAACGTAAAAAAGCCTTCGGTAGAGAGAAAAAACACCTCTCTACCGAAGGTAGAATTCCTAAAAATTCGATTTTTCACGGAATAATATCCGCAAGGCTGGGCAAAACGGGGAATCCCGACAGCTTCAGGCGGTCGGCTGACTGATGTCCCGCAGAAATGAGCACTGCTCTGCAGCCGCATTCCCGCGCCACCTCAGCGTCATGGAGCAGGTCTCCGATAAAAAGAATTCCCTCTTGCGGCACCCCCGAGTCCTTGACGAAATTCAAGGCAAGGCTCACCTTGCTCGAGCCGAGGTTGTCCCCCGTGCCGATAACGTGGGTAAAATATCCGTCAATACCGTAAGACTTGACCTCGCGCCGAAGCCTCTCACCCTCCGCGGCAGAGACTGTCACCTGACGGATGCCCATCTTTTGAAAACGCTTCAAAAGCGGCACGGCATCCGGGAACAAGGCCGCCTCGCAAAGCTTACCTCGGTATACTCTCACGTATTCGTCGGCAATTTCCGAAAACTCTTCCCTATCCGTGTCAAAGCCGAGAGTTCTGTAGTAATCGATTATGGGAAACCCGAAGCCTCCACGGTACTCCCTCAGATTTTTGATTTTTTCAAGTCCGCGCCTGCCGAGAAGCTCGTTTATGGTCTCTACGTTCACTCTCACGTCATCAAGTAGCGTTCCGTTCCAATCCCACACAACGAGAGAAACACCGTCGAGAATACTCATCGCCATACTTCCACACCTAAAAGTTCATTCCGTTCCAGCCCCAGACAGACACTTCTTCGTATTTAACGTAGATTCTGTCAGCGGCTACGCCGAGGCAGTCGGAAAGCTTCTCGCAAAGTGACGCGGTTAGCGCGTCATAAGCCTCAGCCGAAGCCTTGCCGAAGATGCTTACGGTAACAAGCGCGCACGGCTCGTCACTTCCCCCGTGGGACATTCTCACCCCGTCAGCGATCCCCGTCATAAGCCACTTTTCACTCTTCCCGGGAATAAGCTCGATCTCCCGTCCGAGCATCTCACGGATCCCCTTCGCTTTAGCGTCATCGATTTTAACGTTGGTCTTTAGCTCAATATAAGGCATAGTCTCCTCCCGTATATATTAATGTAACTTTTTTATTTTCTCTTTTTTGTGCTCTTTTTCTTCACCGAATAACCGAAAGAGCCGATCTTCTTACCCAGAGCAAAATACGTGCCGTGAGCATAAGTCGCAAGGGAGCACTGCTCGATCCTCAGCTTGCCCTTCTCGTCAACGTACCTCTCGTCCACATTCACCGCGACGATGTCAGCCATGAACATATCGTGTGTCCCCAGTGGAATAACGTCAGTCACACGGCACTCAAGGGAAATGGGGCTTTCCGCAACCATTGGACACTTCACCTCGGTCGCCGTCTCCTTAGTCAGGCGGCACTCCTTGAACTTATCCACACTTCGTCCGCTTCTCACACCGCAGAAGTCGATGGAGCGAATGATATGGGACGACGGCACGTTGATCACAAACTCTCCCGTTTTCTTGATGATCTCGTATGAATACCTCTCGGGGCGGAGGGAGATGTAGGTCTTTGCGGGGTCTGAACAAATGATACCGGTCCAGCCTACCGTAATGAGATTGTCCCTCTCCCCGTCGGAGCATGAAACCAGCGCGGGAGGAAGGGGAGCGAGCAGCGTACCCGAACGCCATTTAATCTTAGCCATGGCAGAATCCTTTCTTTTGAAATACTCTTCAATATATTATATATAAATTATCATACATAAATTATACCGCAAAGGCACGCTGTTTACAAGAGTTTTTCTGACATTTTCCTACTCTTTCCGTGATGATTTGAAAAGCTATTGAAATATCGCTAATACTATGGTATAATCAAATTGTAAGAAAAGAGGGTCCAAATACCATGATATTTTTAGCCGCACTTGAAGAACTTGAAAGAAACGACCGTCGTCAGATAGAGGATTTGTACCAAAAATACTCAGACCGAGTGAAAGCGTTGGCGCAGTCCATTACCAACGAAAAAAACGTTTCCGACGACGTTGTAAACGACACGTTCATGAAAGTAATAAAGTACAAGGACAAATTTATCGGCAAAGCCGAGAATGAGCAACTGCGCCTGCTTATCATCTGCGTAAGAAGCGTTTGCTTTAATTACCTGAACAAGAAGAATAAATTTCATTTTGAGCCGTTCGACAACATAAAAGGCGAGACGGATGTGACTCGCACAGCAGCAGAACCCACGTCCGACTTCGACCTGCTGGGAATACTTGTAAAAAAAGAAACAGTTGAATTTCTTAAAGATTCAATAAACAAGCTGGACCATCCCGCAAGGGAAATAGTAATTTTGAAATTCTACCATGAAATGAAAAACGTAGAGATTGCGGAATTTTTCAATATGAAACCATCTACCGTGGCAAGCATAGTTCACAGAAGCTTAAAACGTTTGAGAAATGAGATTGGAGGGTATCTGTATGACGAGCATTAGTGATTTTGAATTAAGCATAGCCCTCAAGGTCGCCTCAAGCAGTTGTTTGGAGGCAGACGTTGCGGAGTTTTTGAATCTGAACACCGAAAACTTCCACGTATCCCCCAATGTAGAAAAGCGCGTTTCAAGAAAGCTTGGCTTTGACGAATGGAAAGCCTTCCGCAAAGGATTTGCGAAAACGGTGAAAATCGCCATGCTCGTCCTTGTCTGCGGAGCAGGTCTCTTCTTTGCGACTGCGATGTCGATCAGTCCCGTCAGAGCTTCATTTTTCGGCGCTATTGTTACGTGGTACAACGAATATTTCGAAGTGAAGTACGATAAAACGCCCGCGGAGGAAAACGAAGAGATCACGGATAACGGCACCGCCGAATTCGTTGCAAAAAAGCCGACGTATGTTCCGGAAGGGTTTGATCTTGTTAATGAGTATTCAAGTTATGCTATGTACTTTTGTGACTATTTGAACTCAAATACGGATTACCTTTCTTATTCTCAGTATGAGAATTATGAGGACGGCGTAGACGTTGACAACAGCATAATCGGCAGAGAAACCCTGTATCTCAAAGACGGCGCAATAGAAGCGGAACTGTTTATTTACGAAAACAACAAATACATATTAATATGGAAAGACCGTTCCTTGATCTTGATTCTTTCCGAAGGACTTGAGCTTGATGAAGTAATCAAATTTGCCGAGGGAATTGAGTAAAAGTACATATTCAAAGAGAAATGTTGAAAAAAATCAACATTTTTCTTTTTTTTTTCAAAAAAAGTGCAATGGTTTGCGTTTTCGATTGTTATATATAGTAGTACACTATTTCATGCAAAAAACAAAGAACTGAAACGGAGAAAAAACATGAAAAAAATTTTATCTATCCTTTTATTATCGGTTATGCTTTGGTCATCGGTCATCCCTGCCGCTGCCGCTTTACCTGATAATCAGGTCACGCCCCTTTGGGAACAGATCAATACAATAACAAATAGAATCAGCTTCAACGATACTACCGGTTACGTAGATTGTTCAATACAGGGTGATTCGGGAACGACCGTTGTAGCCAACATAAGAATATTCAAACAAACGGCGTCCGGTGGTTGGTCGATTATTAAAACCAATTCCGCATCATCAACGACAAGAACTCTTACCTTCGGCACGGATTTCACCGCAGTAAGCGGAACATATTACAAAGCCGTTCTGACTGTTTTCGTAGCAAAAGACGATAACGTTGAGACCGTAACAAAAACAACGTACAAAACCTGTCCTTGATTTTTTCCATTGCAAAGCGATACTATTTGAATATTTATTTAACATTCTGTGAATGTTTTGAAAAGATTCTCAAATGAGTGCAATGGTTTGCGTTTTCGATTGTTATATATAGCAGAGGAAAATCGAAAAGACCGCTTTAAGAAAAACTTGCCATTATGTGATTTTGAGTGAACAGTCCTTGATGAGATCCGGTGTACGTTTTATTAAGTTACTGTTCACTCAAAAGAACCGTGGCATAACAAAATCTATAAAAAAAGAGGTGATACCAATGGGTAACTTCGACAGCG
>JAFXKJ010000108.1 GCA_017531765.1 Clostridia bacterium | reverse complement strand
TATATCACTCTAAACGCCCTGAAAGTCAAGCGATTTCTGCGAAAATACTATCCGAAGATATGCCGTACTTTTTGTTCAATACGTCAATGGCTTTCTTGTAGTCGGAGGCTGTCAGAATACCTCTTTTCACAAGCCTTTCGATAAGACTTACTGAGGTGTGATAAAGGATAAGCTGTGTCGGGTCATACGGATCTCGCTCGACGGGCTGTAAGGTAACACGCGCGACAGCAGTATTTACGACGGTTGTTTCCATAGCTCACAAACTCCTTTCCGCATTCCTCACAAACGAGGTTGTAGTATGCTTTTTTGTTGATTGCCTCGGGGTGGGAGTTCCACCAAGCCATACGGCACTTATCCGAGCAGAACTTCTTTTCACGTCTCCCCGTGGGTTGTGCCACGAATGCACCGCAAGTCATACAACGACGAGTACCGGGGAGGTCGGGATGACGGCGGATATGAGAGCGCACGGTGTTGGGTGAGAGATGAAGGATGAGGGCGATGTCCCCGGCGGACTTGCCTTCCATACGAAGGTTATCGATCGCAATTTTGTCTTGCGGTTTCATAAAAAACTCCTTTCTGTGTGGTGGGAGAGCAACCACGGGGGCTACTCTCCCGTAATGGTGTTTACGCCTTTACCTCAAGAGACTTGACGGCTTCGGGCAGAACGAGTTTGGCATCAATACGCTCGGAGGTAATGTAGGCTACCTGACCCTGGTCGGCATAACGCTCTACAAGACGCTTCACGCTGCGCTTGCCACGTTCGCCGATCCAAAAATAGGAGAAGTCACCGAAAAGTACAGGCTTTGTTCCCGGAAGAACACGATCAAGATAATTGGTCGTATATACGGGATACCCAAAGAGCGTCTTGGATGTTCCGTCCTTCAGCGAAACATCCCAAGGGGAATTCCCGTGATAATGAATAATAGACAACAATTTCGTAATGGCATCCTCGGACATCACAAGAACAGCATTTTTGCGGTACGGAGACTTGACGGAGTGGATAAGGTTCAGGATATCGTCATAAGTAATGTCCCCCGCCTTCTCGCTGACCCATCCAACGCTTGTCTGGTGAAGAAGTCCGGTAGGTTTGCCGTTGCCGTCTCCGATAAACAGAGCCAATTCCTCGGCTGCCGAAACGCTCTCAACAAAGAGCTGACGGATGTAATCCTCAACGTCAAAGTTAGCGTCCTCAAGCATTTCATCGGAAACAACAACCTTGTGCGCCAGCTTATATGCGTCGAGTACGATTTCACCGTAGACCGCCTCGCTGAACTGCACAGGCTCATTTTCGGGAATCCAAGCAGCCTCTCCATCCGCAATGATGGTGGGAATCCTCATCTTGGTGTTGGTTTTCATTACGGTACCGAGCTTACGGATAAGGCTCTTTTCGGTAAGACCCTTGACAAGCTTCTGCTCAAAGGTGTCCGGTACGATAAAGTTGCCCGAGCCTGCACTTCCTCTTCTGAGCGCTTTCTGCGGCATTCCGGTGTGAAGCATATCCTTAAAGGCAACCGCATATTCCGCTTCAATTTTGCGCCCTTCTTCGGTAGAATCGCGCTTGATGCCGAGCATTTCTTCCTTCAAAGCATCAAGTCTTGCAAGATAATCGTTGTAGGTTTTGGTGTTGTTCATAGTAGTTACTCCTTTTTTGTATTAAATTTTGTGACCCG
>JAFXKJ010000016.1 GCA_017531765.1 Clostridia bacterium | reverse complement strand
TTTGCCCTGAAATGCCACCTCTCCCGGAGTGAGAGGCTTTACTTCGGCTGTGGCTGAACTTACCGCTCGCCCTGCGGGAAAGCTGTCAGCTTTTGCTGACTGAGAGGGGGTACGTCCCGCCCCGCCCGGTAACAAACGCACGTTATGGCTATCGCCTTGCGTAACCCCCCCGCTGTCGGTAGCATTTCGCGTAGCGAATATGCTGTGGGTGTCCTTGCTCCTCCCGCTTCGTAGGTCTACAACCGTACGTTATGGCTATCACCCCACAAAAAATGCCCTCTCCGTCATTTGCCCTGAAATGCCACCTCTCCCGGAGTGAGAGGCTTTACTTCGGCTGTGGCTGAACTTACCGCTCGCCCTGCGGGAGAGCTGTCGGCTTGTGCTGACTGAGAGGGGTACGTCCCGTCTAGCCCGGTTATAAACCCCACATCCGACCGCAAACCCGCCGCACCACCCACGCCTATCCAACCAAATTTAGCGTTTAGCATTGCCGCAGGCTCTCCCCTCTCTCGAAATTCATTTCACTTCCGTCTTTGGTATAATAAGACTCACCTTAGAACAGTCGCAATAACGGCAACTGCTCTAAAGTGAGATTTTTATTTACTTAAGAAATACTTCAATAACGGGAACGATTGTGTTCGGCTTGTTGACGGGAAGCATGAAGGTGTTGCTCACGCTGTCTCCGACAATCTGTGCCTTTTCCATGAACTTTACTTCGCTTGCATCGTGAAGGAACTGTGCATATTCGATCTTTCCCGCAAGGCAGTCCATCTGAAGCGTCTGGAACGGCCACTCAAGAATGTGTATGTACAGCCTCTTTCCGTCCTCGCTCTGTGTCAGACGGCAACCGTTAGGTGCAGTGAATTCAGGCTCCGCCATGGTGCAACCGTATATCGCTCGGCTGTTGAGCTTCATCCACTGTGCATACACCTCAAGGGCGGCATCAGCCCGATAATCGAAGGTTCCTCTCGCCGTGGGACCTACGTTCATCAGCAGATTTCCGCCGCAAGCCACAGTCTTGCTGAGAAGAGCGATCAGCTGCTCGGGAGATTTCCACGTAAGCTCGTCTCTGTGATAGCCCCAGCTTCCCGAGAAGGTGTGGCAAGCCTCCCAAGTAACAAGCTCTCCCGTCTCGGGATGCTTCACCCACTCTTCAACCTGAAACTGCTCGGGAGTCCACAGATCCTGCTCCAGATCGGCACGGTTATCGATGATGATCCCCGGCTGAAGCTCTCTTGCAAGGGCGATAAGCTTTTCGCTTTCCCATTCGTTCTTTCCCTTGCCCTCCATCCACGGCTTGTCGGGCGGTGTCGCGCCTTCGGGATACGAGAAATCAAACCAAAGAATGTCAATTTTTCCGTAACCTGTGAGAAGCTCTCGAACCTGGTCTCTCATGTAGGCGGCATACTTCTTCATGTCGCGGGGACGGCTCAGCTCCTCTGCATCGGGTCTGTCGCGAAGGGGGTGATGGCAGTCAATGGTGAA
The DNA here is from genome assembly GCA_017531765.1 of Clostridia bacterium. Classification (GTDB taxonomy): domain Bacteria; phylum Bacillota; class Clostridia; order Oscillospirales; family CAG-272; genus RUG11130. Next base: position 3,906 of record JAFXKJ010000016.1, on the reverse strand, counting down.
CTCGGGATGATACCAGTCTAAGAGAGAATAATAAAAACCGATCTTGATTCCTTCTGCGCGGAATGCATCAACAAATTCACGAACCAAGTCGCGGCCGAAGGGTGTGTTTGTGATCTTGTAATCCGTGTGCTTGCTGTCGAAGAGGCAAAAACCCTCGTGATGCTTGGTTGTGAGGATCGCGTACTTCATTCCCGCCTGTTTCGCCTTTTTCGCCCATTCCCCCGCATCGAAAAGGTCGGGATCAAAATGATTGAAATACTTTTCCATTTCCTCATTTGAGATCCTCTCGAAATTGCGGATCCACTCGTGGCGCGCCAACATGGAATAAAGTCCGAAATGGATGAACATACCGAACCTGTCGTGCACGAACCATTCCGTATTACCGGGAGTAGGTCTTCTCTTGTAGCTTGACATATAAATACCTCCGTCGTGGGATTGTGTTTGTTTTTCTACACTACATTATATCACATGGAGAAACGTATTTCAAGCTGTATCGCCATCAAATGAGTAGAGTATATACGTCATATTTACCTGCCTATCGTAAAAATCATATCAATCAAACACTTACCCCGCCACCACTGTTTTCAAAAAAACTTTTTTCTGCCGTTGAAAAGTACGTAATATTGTGTTATAATAATCATAGAAAACATTTGTTCACTTTATTTATATAAAAGGATCTGCTATGCAAAAAGATATCATCATCCGCGGTGCGCGGGTGAATAATTTGAAAAATATTGACGTTACTATTCCCCGCGACAAGCTTGTTATCCTCACGGGACTTTCGGGATGCGGAAAATCCTCTCTCGCCTTCGACACTCTCTACGCAGAGGGTCACAGACGCTTCGTGGAAAGCCTTTCGTCATATGCCCGTATGTTCCTCGGTCAGCTTGACAAGCCTGACGTTGATTCCATCGAAGGTCTTTCACCCGCTATCTCCATCGACCAGAAGACCACATCAAAAAATCCACGTTCAACCGTCGGAACGGTAACGGAAATATACGATTACCTGCGTCTGCTTTACGCAAGGCTCGGTGTGCCCCACTGTCCCGTCTGCGGCAAGGAGATCCGTCAGGTGTCCCCCGATCAGATCATCGACGGCATCATGACTCTCCCCGAGGGTGAGAGATTCATGATCCTCGCTCCCGTAGTAAGGGGTAAAAAAGGACGTCACGAAAAGGTGATAAACGATGCCCGCCGCAACGGTTACGTGCGACTCAGAGTTGACGGCGTAATCTACGGTGACGGCGAGGAAATTGAGCTTGACAAAAATCTGAAGCATACCGTTGAGATCGTTGTCGACCGTCTCGTAATGAAGGACGGCATCCGCGGAAGAGTTACCGACTCCGTTGAATGTGCTCTCCGCGAGGCTGACGGATACGCTCTATGTGAAACCGTTCCGAGAAACGGCGAACCCGTTAAGATGGATTTCTCCACCAACTACGCCTGTGAAGAACACGGTATCAGCTTCGGTGAGCTTGAACCACGTATGTTTTCCTTCAATAACCCCTTCGGTGCCTGCCCCAAATGCTCGGGACTCGGATCTCTTCGCAGCATTTCCCCCGAAAAGATCATTCCCGATACCACCCTTTCCCTTTCTGAGGGCGCTATCGCCGTAAACGGCTTCAAGACACTCACGGAAGACTCGTGGAACGGCCCAGTCGTTCTCGCACTGCTGAAGGCTTATAATGTGAACCTTACAACTCCGGTTAAGGATTTCCCGAAGGAAGCACTTGATGCACTTCTGTACGGTTCAGACAAGCGTTTTGACGTTATACGCCACTTCGGCGGAGAATCTACCCATCAGCCTACAGCAAAGTTCGACGGTCTCATCAAGATAATCAGCGACAGAGCTTCATGGGCAGGGGAAAGCAGTGATTACTATGACCAGTTCTTTCTTGACGTGCCCTGCTCAGAATGTCACGGCATGAGACTTAACCCCTCGGTGCTCTCCGTCACCGTAGGCGGCTTGAACATTTCCGAATTCTGCGACAGATCCGTCTCCGATGCCCTTGATTTCGTAGAGAACCTCTCCTTCACCGAAAGCGAGGAGGTTATCGCGCGGGAGATCGTAAAGGAAATAAAGAGCCGTCTCGGATTTCTCAAATCCGTGGGACTTGAATATCTTACCCTTTCACGAAAGTCGGGCTCACTATCGGGCGGTGAAGCTCAGAGGATCCGCCTTGCAACTCAGATCGGCTCATCCCTTACGGGAGTGCTTTACATCCTTGACGAGCCGTCCATCGGTCTTCATCAGAGAGACAACTCCAAGCTGATAGCAACGCTGAAAAACCTCCGCGACTTGGGTAACAGCGTGATCGTCGTTGAGCACGATGAGGAGACCATGACAGAATCCGACTATATCGTGGACATCGGTCCCGGCGCGGGAGTTCACGGCGGCTACATCGTTGCCGCAGGCACGCCCGAAGAGGTCGCCGCAAACGAAAATTCCATCACCGGCGCATTTCTTTCGGGCAGACGGAAAATTGAAGTTCCCGCCGAGAGACGAAGCGGCAACGGCAAAAAGCTCCGTATTATCGGTGCCGCCGAAAACAACCTTAAGAATGTGAATGTGGAAATCCCCCTGGGCTGTTTCGTTTGCGTAACGGGAGTCTCGGGCTCGGGAAAGTCTTCACTTATCAATTCAATACTCCTTCAAACTCTTGCGGGAAAGCTGAACCGTGCCGTGACCTATCCGGGCAAGCACAAGAAGATAGAAGGAATCGAGCATCTCGATAAGGTTATAGCCATTGACCAAAGCCCCATCGGAAGGACTCCACGATCAAATCCCGCAACCTATACGGGACTTTTCTCCGACATCCGAGAGCTTTTCGCAAAAACTCCGGGTGCAAAAATGCGCGGCTACAAGGCGGGGCGCTTCAGCTTCAACGTGAGAGGCGGAAGATGCGAAGCCTGCGAGGGAGACGGCGTAAAGAAGATCGAAATGCACTTTCTCCCCGATGTGTACGTCACCTGCGACGTATGCCGCGGCAAAAGATACAACAGAGAGACCCTGGAGGTCAAGTTCAAGGGGAAGAGCATAGCCGACGTGCTTGAGATGACCTGTGAGGAAGGCGCTGAGTTCTTCTCCGACATTCCGAAGATCGCCTCCCGACTCAGGATGCTCTGCGACGTGGGTCTGGGGTATATCAAGATCGGTCAATCCTCCACCACGCTGTCGGGAGGAGAGGCTCAGCGAGTCAAGCTTGCCACCGAGCTGTCGAAGCGTCCTACGGGAAGAACAGTTTATATCCTTGACGAGCCCACAACGGGACTTCACACGGCGGACGTGGAAAGACTCATCACAGTGCTGAACCGTCTTATAGAAAACGGCAATTCGGTGATCGTGATCGAGCATAACCTTGACATGATAAAGACCGCCGACCACATTATTGACCTGGGTCCCGAGGGCGGCGACGGCGGTGGAACAGTCGTTGCAACGGGTACACCCGAGGAAGTAGCAAAGGTCAGCGGCTCCTATACGGGACAATACCTGAGACTTCTCCTTGAGGAGAAGTAATGCTAAATTTTGGTATGCGTTTGGCTTGAGAATCCTGCGTCAAACGTGTCATCCTGAGCAACGCGAAGGATCTGAAAAAGGTTATGTCACCTTACAAACCGCACGTTATGGCTATCGCCTTGCGTACCGTCTCCACCTGACCTCTGTAGGGGACGTTTTCCGTCGGGAAAATTTTATGAGGCACCGTGGTGCGGAGTAAAACCCCGTGTGGCGTCCCGCCTCGTCGGCTTATAACCCGCACGATATGGCTATCGCCCAACGTAAAATGCCCTCTCCGTCATTTGCCCTGAAATGCCACCTCTCCCGGGGTGAGAGGCTTTACTTCGGCTGTGGCTGAACTTACCGCTCGCCCTGCGGGAGAGCTGTCAGCTTTTGCTGACTGAGAGGGG
>JAFXKJ010000107.1 GCA_017531765.1 Clostridia bacterium | reverse complement strand
TCAAACTCTCTAATGTTTGTATGTTAGCCGAAGTTTCCTTCGGTTATCATCTTTCATCAGAGCGATCTTTTTTGCTCTTTACTTTGTTTTTTGAGTATCTTTTTATTCTTCAAAAGAATTTCGGAGTCTCATACACATCGATTTTCATCGATCTTTTATGATGCTTGTTGTTCAATTTTCAATGAGCTTTCTGCGCTTTTCTCAGGCCTTTCGACCTGCTTTCTCGCGACAGCTTTAACATTATATCACAACCACTTCCCTTTGTCAACACCTTTTTTCAACTTTTTTTGGATTTTTTTCACTTTGGTCGTTTTGTTACTTCTGCCAAGCTTTGCACGCACCTTTTGTGCAGCTTGCACAGTGGCTTTCCACCCTCACTCCTCTCACCACCCCTCGCCTGCTTACAAACCGTACGTTATTGCGATAAACTACCGCGCCACTCACGTCTATCCAACCAATTTCGCATTTCGCATTGCCTTTGGCATGGGCGTTTCGCTTCGGTGATTTTCTCTTCCACTTAAAAAGAGATAGCTTTCCAACACTTCGTGTTGAAATCTATCTCTTTTTACTATTTTCTTATCTCACTTGAGGCATTTTCGCCTATCTGTCTTTTTCTTTGTAATACAGCATACAATGACAGTATCCCTCAAACTCGGGATCTTCCATCTGACGCCTGAATTCTTCACAGATACATTTATTGGCTTCACTGCGTTCAAGGCGGCACGGGCAATACCCTCCCTTTGCCTTGAGCCCCTCGCGCACAAGCTTTACCACTTCTGAGTCATCATTTAATCTGATTGCCATGTTTTTCGTCTCACTTCCGCTGATTATCACGAATTATTCAGGCTCACTTATTAACTTACAGTTAATTTCACTGAACAAATATCCGCTTTCCGCAACCTGCGCTATCTTCACGTCCGATGCCGCTGAGATATTGTCTGTTACTATGAGATTCGCATTAATAAATATTGTGTCACGACGTCTTCCGCCAACGTATATCACGCTGGATTCGGTGAAGTTTTCTCCAATAACGTAAAGGGTCTCGTTTTTAATGTATGCCCCCTCTGCGACAATATCTCTCCAACCAAGCTTCAGCGTTGGTACCTTATAGGGGAACTCGCCGCCATATGCAAACTTTTCGCCCATAAGTACGTCGTATGCAAGAGACGTAAGGTCTTCATAATAGGTTTCTGAGTTAGCTTTCGCATTATGATATGACGATATAACTCCGCCCTCGATTCCCATAAGAGACAGCGTATGTGCGCCCAGACGGTACGCATCAAGATCACAGTCATCAGCACTTACACCGCAGTTACTCCAGATAACATACTCCGTCTCATAGATACTCTCGGCTTTAAGCTGATTTGCTGTCAGCTCAAGACTGGGCTGATGATCGCCGAAAAATACCACAACTGTATCCTCTTCAAGTTTTTCAAGAGAGGATATCAAGTCCCCAACAAACTTGTCCGTGTCCTTTATCTGATTTACGTAATATTCAATTGCGCACAGTCTATCATCGGGAAGGCTTCCGTCGACTTTAATGTCTCCGTAATCCCCCGGTACTGTCACATATTTTCCGTGTGCCTGAACGGAGACCGCATAAACGAAATCCGAAGTTTTTGTGCTTTTCAGTGCTCCCACGATCTCGTCGGTCAGGATCGTATCCTTTGCCCAATCGTTTGAATTACGTTTCACATTCGTCATGTATTCAACAGGGGTAAAGGTGTTAAAGCCAAGATTCTCGATCGCGATATACCTGCTGTAGAATGTGCCTGAATGGTTATGGAGTGCATGGGCTGTCATTCCCTTGTCGGTAAAATAATACGCAAGGGATTCGCAGGGTGACGTAGTAAGGTAGGTCTCATAGGGATATTCACCGATACCGAAAGCGGATATGGGAATACCGCAAAGGACCTCAAACTCAGTATTGACCGTGCCACCGCCTGCTACGGGAACGTTCAGATTGCCCGACGGGTACTTTTCCGCAAGAGCTCTGAAATTCGGAATGGGATCTTCGGATATGGTCACGTTTTTGATAAGGCTCGGGTCAAAGAAGGACTCAAGCTGAACGAAGATCACGTTAGTATCAAAAGACGACTCCGACGCGTCGGGATCTGTAGGGATTTCAGTCTTTCCTGTTTCCTGTGGGCGGATAATATTTGAAATGTTGTCCTCGGAATAACCGTCGGGCCGCGAAATTCCTCTGTCGGAAACGCTGACGGAGAGGCTGTACACAAATCCGTATTCTTTATAAACGTCGGGAAGACGCATTTTGCGCATATCGGAAGAATAGATAGAAAACGATGTAAGAGCTGATACCACGGTGATAACCGATGCCACCGCAAAAACGAGAGAAGCTCTCTTGTAATTGGGCTTTTTCTTCGGAAGCTTGATTATAACAAACACCGCCAACGACAAAGCCGCAAAAATCGACGTAAGTATCAGTATGATCTCAAAAACCGAAAGATAGACTGATACAATAGTAAAAGCTGTCTGAATTATTTTGAAATCCACCGCGGAAAGGGGATTTACTCTGAAGCTGAGAAGGACCTTATTAGTTATGGCAAGGGCGATCCAAAAGCATTCAATTATGATAAAGATTCCAAGTCTGCACGGGAAGAACGAAGACACCGAATAGAAGGCGAAGAGCACCGCCACAGCGCAGATAAAGGCAATGGGATGACGGAAGGGGTAAGTGGCACCTGACACAAAGCCGACAGACAGAATTTCAGCAAAAATCACGGTGATAAAAGCGCAAAGTGCGAAGCGAACTTCCACTGGACGGAAGACTTTTTTCACTTCAGGCGGAATTTTTCCGGCATAAGCTTTGATTTTTTCCTTCATAACGGTACCCTTTCTTCTGATTTTGTTTTTTGATACATGGGTATTATACTACATCGTGACGAAAATTTCAACGGGAGACCGTAAATTTACAATTATAATATATCTGATATTAAATACCCGAAATAGGTATATTTTGAATATCCTCACTCTTCTCAGTCAAATAATCCTTTGACTTCACGGGAGGTTATATCGCGTTATGATTGCTGTATTTTTCAGAACCGTTTTTATTTATATAATCACAATAACCGCAATGCGCCTCAGCGGCAAAAGGCAGATCGGCGAACTCCAGATCACCGAGCTCGTCGTCACCTTCATGCTTTCAGAGATTGCGGTTTATCCTATTACCGACAGAACCGTCCCTCTCATTCACGCGGTAATCCCCATTGTCTCTCTCTTGTCCCTTGAAGTGATCTTCACATTCATCCAAACGAAAAGTCCTGTATTCAGAAAGCTGTTCAACGGAAAACCCACAGTCATTATTTCCCACGGGAAGCTTTGCCCGGGAGAGCTTGCTAACAACCGTCTCGATATTTCTGAGCTCATGGGCGAGCTCAGACTAAACGGTGTATTCAATATCAACGACGTGGAATACGCTATTCTCGAAGAAAACGGCAAGCTTTCCGTCCTGACGAAAGCATCCGAATCCCCCCTCACGCCAAGTCAGCTTGACTTTCCCGTGGACGAGCACGGTCTGTCACACCCTATCGTGGTCGACGGTACTCTTCTTCCCCACTCTCTTGCTTTCGTCAACAGAAATAATGCTTGGCTCGATAATTTTCTTTCCGAACGTTCTGTTGAGCTCAAGAATATTTTTCTCATGACTATTGACGACGCAGGAGACATCGACCTTTTCGTTCGCGACGGGGACGACAAAAAGAATCTTGTCAGCCGCGAACATATCATTTCGAAAAAAAGGAGTTCAAGCCGTTGAAAATATTCGTCCTCGCCGTCATTACCCTCTGTATTGCTTTACTGCTCATGGTCTTTATTAGTTCTTATATATCAAGCACCATAGATACCGTAAGTGAAGCCGTAAAAGCTTTACCAAGCGAGTTCTCACAAAGCAGCAAGGCATCCGAGACGGTGCTCGAATGCCTTGACAGTACCATAAAATATTGGCAAAGCAGACGTTTTAAGCTGTGTCTTGTAACAAGCCGCGAAGGATTCGAAGAAATCGAAAGCCTTTTGCTGAATCTTCGCGCATCCGTACAGTCAGGTGACTTCGGAATCTATCTTTCGACTCTCGAAAACCTAAAGGAAAAGCTTGTCCGACTGAAAAAATCGGAGTCTCTGTCACCTGAGGGATTTTTATGATCAGTTAAAGTCCGTGACCCCGTCAGCCAGGAGAAGTCGGTGTCTCATAATAGTATGGTAAGTTTCCTCGCCCGCAAAGCCTAACTTTTCACTGACTGCCCTCGCCGCATATTCGGGATTAAGGTAATTTTCACCCGAAGCCGAAGTCACTACAGTTACGCGAAGCGTATTTCCTTCAAGTGTTGCGCAAGCGCTTTTTACAAGGGGAGAAATATCAACTTCTTTTTCTCCGCTTTTACTGCGTTTCAGCATAACGACGGGAGAGTCAAAAAGTGATCCTATCACGCCGCATCCCTCGGCAGCCTTCTCGGCATCCCCGTCCGAAAGATTGAAAGTAATCTCGCACTCTGCCCACGCGACACTTTTCAGCTTCATGTCCTGAGTGTAAACACTCGTCAGTTCAATTCCGTCGGGCATTGCCGCGCTGAGTTTTTCAAAGATCTCGCTGTCCGATACCTCGCTTACGATCTTAAAGTCAAGCACTTCACTCGTACCGCCGCATCCGACGGAGAGAGGCGGTGAGAACACAAGGTGAGGAATGGGATTAAAGCCTTCCGTATACCATACGGGGAGGTTTGATTTCACCATAGCACGGGAAACGCACTTGGCAAGATCAAGATGAGATATATACAGCATCGGATGCTGCTTCTTAAATCTTGCTCTGATACTGCGCACGGGCTTGGGATTTGTCCTCTGCCGTTGTCTGATGAGAGCTTCACCTACGAGCACCTCTTTGGCGTTACCCGTAATGGACTCAATGTCACTGCCACCCTCGTGTCCCGGACACCATCTGCAGTATTTGGCATCAACAAGCTTATTCACGCCGCACGCCGAGCATTTATCGTGACAGTTGGGTGTTGTCGCCGCCATATAAGCCTTGTGGCGTTCTCTGAGGAAGAATTCCTTACTTACACCGCAATCAATCATATCCCATGGAAGCACTTCGTCATCGGGAATAGTTCTGTTTGCATAGAACGAGGGGTCGATCCCGCATGACTCGAACACGTCAAACCACTTGTCAAGGTCGAAAAACTCTTCCCACGCATCAAATTTGATTCCCCTTCGAGATGCCTCCTCAAGTGCCGCGCCGAGACGTCTGTCGCCTCTCGCAAATACCGCTTCAAGGTGAGAGACCTTCGCATCGTGGTAATTATATTTTATCTTTCTGTCACGAATTGCACCCGAAAGAAGAGCCTGCTTCCGTTCAAGCTCGGAGAAGGTGTTCTGACCCTCCCACTGGAAAGGAGTATGAGGCTTCGGAATAAAGCAAGCAACGCTGAGTGTCACCTGAGGCACCAGCTTTTTGTTTCTTGTGGGAGTTTTGTAATATTCCTCCACCACGTTTTTTGCCACCGAAGCGATACCAACCACGTCTTCATCCGTCTCACAGGGGAGACCGTTCATGAAGTAGAGCTTGATCTTGTTTTTGCCCGCGCCGTATGCAACGGAAGCAGCTTTAAGGATCTCTTCTTCCGTAACGTTCTTATTGATAACGTCGCGGAGCCTCTGACTTCCCGCTTCGGGAGCGAAGGTCACGGTGCTTGAGCGAACGGACGAAATCTTGTCCATCAGCTCCTTCGTAAACGTATCTGCTCTGAGAGACGGCAGTGAAAGGCTTACCTTGGCGTCATCCGTCCATTCAAGGAGTCTGTCGGTGAGAGTACCGATCTTGGAGTAGTCGCTGATAGACAGTGAAGACAGTGATATCTCATCGTAGCCTGTAGCGGAGCAAATAAGCTTTGCCTGCTCTGTGAGCTTATCTGTAGATCTTTCTCTGACCGGTCGGCAGATGAATCCCGCCTGACAGAAACGGCATCCTCTGATACATCCGCGGTAAACCTCAAGGGTCACTCTGTCCTGCACAGTCTCAATATTGGGAAGGATGGGAGAAGTTGGAACGTATGCCTCGTCAAGGTTCCCGATAACTCTCTTTTGGACCTTGGCGGGTACGCCCTCATCGGGAATGATCGCCGCCACAGTTCCGTCAGGGTTATATTCTATATTATATAAGGAAGGAACGTAGAAGCCGCGAAGCTCGGTAGCCACGGCTCTGAGGAACGCTTTCTTTGTGTAGCTTCCCTCGTCCTTCATTTTGATGTAAAGCTCTGCAAGCTCGCACAGCGCATCCTCGCCCTCTCCGATGGAGAAAATATCAACAAACGCCGCCATAGGCTCGGGGTTATAAGCGCAGTGTCCGCCTGCGATAACGATGGGACTGTCGTCGCCTCTTTCTTCCCCTCTCAGAGGAATTCCCGCAAGGTCAAGCATATTCAGCACGTTTGAATAGCAAAGCTCATACTGAAGAGTGAACGCCACAATGTCAAAGTCACCTACAGAGTCACCGCTTTCATGAGCAAAGAGGGGGATCCCCTTCTCTCTCATTTTTTCCTCCATGTCTACCCACGGTGCAAAAACTCTTTCGCACCAAACACGGTCCATGGAATTAAGGCATCCGTAAAGAATGCGCATTCCAAGGTTTGACATTCCGATCTCATAGGTGTCGGGGAAACAAAAGGCAACTCTGAGATCCACCTTCGACTTATCCTTATAAACCGAGCCGGTCTCACCACCGGTATACCGTCCGGGTTTACTTACCGACTGAATAAAGCTTTTTATATCCTCACGCATAAATTGTCCATCCTTTCAACAGTAATACTCTGTCCGTTTGTAAAAGCCGCCGCCCACCGTATCGGGCAGGCAGCGGCGTTTTTCTTTTGAATTATCTGATAAACAGTCTCGATGCCACGAATGTGAGAAGCACCCAAACCAAGTGGTACGCCGTAACGTACAAGGAATTGAGAGATGTTATACCCGATGACATTGCAAAAATTGCAAGGAGCATCAGCGCGATAATGACGGACATTACAGTCAGCGCACCGCAGGTTCGCTTAGTATGTATTGTCTTATCACAGTAAGGAAGAAGCTGGAGAAGTGACTTTGGAGAACCGATGGTCACAAATCCGCTGTCAAGCTTATCCATAACACCGCCCACATCATCAGCGCTTCTGTATCTTACGACCTTAACGGGCGGCTTCTTGATGGACAGCTTCGCGCAGATCATATCCTCGTCAATATTGGGGTCGTAGGTTCTGACGCAAAGGTACATTCCGTAATCCTGGAACTGCTTGAGAATGGGCTCAATATCCCCGTCAAGCACGTACTTAATGTACAGCTTTGCAATCAGCACGTCCTCTCTGAACATATACATAATGCTGAGCTCATTGGAAAAATCCACGTCATCGAAGGCGATCTCATCGGACACTTCAAAGCCGCGCTGCGCAAGCACGGGGAAGCTTCCGAAGGTAATATTCACTCCGTCAACCACCGTTGAAAGGAATCCCTTGTCCGCATCGGTGATCTCAACGTTTTCGCTTCTGCCCATTTCCATGGTAGCAACCTCAAACACGTCGGAAAGAGGACCGCCTGCGGTATTAAACGCACTTGATGCATAGTAGAGAACTCTGTCGATTCTGGCGTTGTTGTAGATTTTGATGTTCTGAACCTTAACTCCGAATGAGGGGAATACGTTACCGTCATCGAAGGATACCACAGCCGTTGCCGCATACTCTTCAAGGGAAGTCTCACCTATGATCGCGCTGTCACAGTCGGATGCCGCCTTGGATGCGCGGTAGAAGGGGTAGGAGAATGCGATATGAGTAGACACGGGAAGAAGAGCGAGAGTTACGATATAAACATTACTGCAAAGTACCGCAAGGGGTTCTGTTCCCTTATCGGAGAAAATTGCAAAAAGCACAGCCGCAACGAGAGAGATTCCCATAAGCGCCGCGGTAAACGCGGTGGTCATTGAGTCGGGAGCCGACATTCTTGAGAAGAATCCGTCAACAAAGCCCACCTTTTCAACTCTCATAACGTCGCCGTACATATCTTCCTCATAGCTGTCGGGAGAAAGGAGAGTTTCATTCTCGGGAATACGGTTCATAGCATATTTGTTACGCTTTGAACCTGCAACGAAGAAGGAAATAAACTCACGCTTGATATTAATCTTTGAATAAATGAGAGCCATAACGACCGACATTGCCGCCACCACATTGAAAAGCACGGGAACTTCGGAAACATTTGCGCGGTAAGCAGTAATGTATGAACAAACTATGGCAACCGTAAGAGCGAGGACACTCATGCTCTCGGGGGTGGGTGCACCGGAGAACAAACGCTTTATTCCGTGTTTCAGCTCGGGCAGAGCAAACACCGCGCACAAAACGAGAAGCTGGAGGCTTACCATTATGTAAATTACGGGGTAGACCTCAGGGTCAAGCACACCGTCGAACTGCATGGGCTTACCGACTACAGCCTCGGCGATCACGGTAATGTTTTCATAAAGGACAAGAAGGAGAGCGAATACCGTTGCAAATATAAGTCTGATACTTACCCGTCTCTTCTTTGATTTGTACTCAGCGGCAATATCCCTTGCCTGAGTAGCATCGGTAAATTCAGGATGCTCGGAGTGATATTTTCTGCCGACTCTTGAGTCAACCTCAAAATGGTCTCCCATCCTCTTTACCGCTTCCTTGACCTCGTCGGAATCATCATCGCCCTCTTCAAGACCGAAGGCAATTCTCAGATTCATGTCGGTAGAGCCGACGGTGGATGTATCTGCCGTATTCAGGTCAGCTTCATCGATGCCTGTTGGCACTTCAAGCTCAATGGGTGCCTCCGAGGGTTCTTCGACAGTGTTTGCCGTATTCTGAGACGCAAAATTCGGGAGGGGGATACCGTCCTCGGACACGTGCTCCGTCTCTCCGAGAAGCTCAGCGATATTACCGCCGAGAGAAACGTTCTTAATGAACGCCTCGATCGCCTCATCCGCTGTCATCTCTGCGGGATCTTTGTCTGCCTCGGGCACGCTCGTGTCATCGGTCATGGCGGGCGCCGCTTCTATGTCGGGCGCATCTTCAAGCTGTACCGCCACAGCGGCATCCGTGACATATCCTTCCTCGGAGTTTTCAGTCATATCCTCCTGCACCGGCTTTTCTTCAATTTCACTTTCAGCCGAAGGGAGTGCAGCTTCTTTTTTCACGGGGAACGAAAGCTCCTCATCCTCGCTTGCATATTTGTCGAGAATGGACTGAAAATCATCGTCTGAAAAATCCGCATTATCTATCAAAGCAGAAAAATCGTCATCAGGCTGACTCGAAAACATTCCGTCAAGGAACGATTCCTGATTATCTGCCTTTTTTACTTCAGCGGTCTCGGGAAGCTCCGCCGCTTTTTTATCTTTTTTCTTTCCGAACAGTGACATTTATTACACCGTACCTTCCTTAGAAATAAGGCTACATTACAATAGCTTACTTAGCCCTCTGCATTCTTGCCGCGTGGCAGAGAATAACAGATGCCGCAGTGGACACGTTGAGAGAATTTACCTTGCCGTACATGGGGATGGAAACGAGGAAATCACAGCTCTCTCTGACGAGTCTGCCCACTCCCGCCCCTTCGCTTCCGAACACGATAGCACACGGCAGGTCGAAATCCGTGTCGTAGTATGCGGCTCCTCCCGCCTCAGCGGCGAAGGTCCACACACCGTTTTCCTTAAGCTTTTCAACAGTCTGCGCGATATTTGCCACTCGGCACACCGCCATGTGCCAGATAGCACCGGCTGAAGCCTTGGCAACAACGGGAGTAAGTCCCGATGAGTGTCTTTTGGGAATTATCACACCGTGAGCACCCGCACACTCCGCACAGCGAATAAGTGCACCGAGATTATGAGGATCCTCTACTCCGTCGGCAATAACAATAAGAGGCTTTTCTCCTCTTTCCTCGGCGATGGCAAGTATCTCTTCAACGGAAGAATACTCCTTCTGCGCCGTGTAAGCAACGATTCCCTGATGATGAGCGCCACCGGCTATGTAATCAAGCTTAGAGTTCTCGGCGTTTACAACGGGGATACCCTTTTCCTTTGCCTCGGCAACGAGAGCCACAATTGACCCCTCTCTACCGCTGACTACTATCTTGTCTATCGTCGCACCGCTTTTCAAAAGCTCGCGCACCGCGTTACGTCCGGCAACAACACCGCTGTCCGAATCAGTTTCGTTTGACTCCGTCCCCTCGGGCTTGTTATAACGCTTTACCGAGTCCTTACCCTTTTTCTTGTTATTATCGAATTTATATTTGTTTTTTTCCATAGTACCATTACACTCAGAGCTTTGAAATTGCACCTCTCGTCCGAAAACAATTAGGCACTATACTCTACAATATATATTGTACCATACTTTTTGTCATTTGTACACACATTTTTTTGTATTTTTCATTATTATTGCTTTTACACATTCAAATTATCTTGAAAAAATGGTCTCTGTGTGCTACAATAGTGAGGTAAAAGTTCACCGGAGGCAGGCAAAACTGACTTTTTGCCAATAAATTTATGAATAACGAAACCGTATCAATAGAAAACACCGTTGAAAAAACGGCGAGGGATGCCGCAAGGGAAATTTCCGAAGCCGCGGGACTTAGGGAAGGCTCCGTCCTTGTCGTAGGATGTTCATCAAGCGAGATCGGCGGGGGCAGCATCGGTCACGCATCAAGCCCGAGTCTTGCAGAGGCGGTATATCGCGGCATTACTTCATATACCTCGGAAAAAGGTATCTTCCTTGCCGCACAGTGCTGTGAGCACCTCAACCGCGCCCTCGTCATCGAAAGAGAGCTTCTTTCAAGGCTCCCTCTCGCAGAGGAAGTTAACGTGGTACCTCAGCCCAAAGCAGGCGGCTCCTTTGCAACCGCCGCTTATAATAATATGAAGGATCCCGTCATGATCGAAGCGATCTCCGCGGATGCGGGACTCGACATTGGTTCTACTCTCATCGGTATGCACCTTAAACGCGTGGCAGTTCCCGTACGTCTCACCGTCAAGCAGATCGGCGGAGCTTACGTTACCGCGGCAAGAGTACGCCCCAAGTTCATCGGCGGATGCCGCGCAGTATACGACGACAAAAAAATGTAATATTTCAAAAGCGCCAGGAGCTGATAATACTTATTATGTCCCACGCGGAAGCGTGGGACATTTGTATAGGTTTACCTGTACAAAATCGTTGACATTTTGTTAGAAATACTGTATAATTTAGTCAGCTAAAAAGCAATTCATTTTTAGGAGGAACGAAAATGAAAACAAGAAGAATACTGTCAATGCTTCTTGCTGTAATGATGCTTCTCGGCACATTTACCGCAGGTATGACAGTTTCCGCAGAAAACACCACGTATTACGACGTTACCGAGGATATGTGGGCTTACGGTGACATCGTGTACGTCACGGAAAACGGGCTGATGAACGGAACAGGCGGCGGAAGCTTTACACCCAAAGCTAATCTGACACGCTCCATGGTCATCACCGTTCTCTACCGCATGGAGGGCTCGCCCAAGGTGAGCTTCAAGGTTGAAGATTATCTTGACGTTCCCGAGGATCAGTTTTACTCCGACGCTACCGCGTGGGCGTACAAAAACGGCATCATCACGGGCACGTCCACCGATGAATGGGGTATACCCACCATCTCCCCAAGCCGCGACATCACCCGTCAGGAGCTTACTACCATGTTCGTCCGCTATGCAGGCTACAAGCACGTAAAGCTCGATTACAGCATTGACCTCGGCGCCTTCACCGACAGTGGCAAGGTTGCATCATGGGCATCCGATGCCATGAAGTGGGCGGTAGACGTTGGTCTTATCCGTGGTACGGGGGACGGCACGACTCTCTCTCCCGAGGGAAAGGCGACACGTGAACAGTTCGCCACCATCATTCACCGCTACTGTGAGGCTGAGTTTGAATATGAGCTCTACTACGGCGAGCCGAAGCCTCTTCACAGCTACACAGAACCTGAGTATCCTCTCGTTGACGACGCTGACTTCTACGTGGCCGTTGACGGAGACGACAAGAATCCCGGAACCTTAGAAAAACCCTTTGCGACCTTTGAGGCGGCACGCGACGCAGTGCGTGAGCTGAAAAAGACAAAGAAGACCGCCATCACCGTTGCTTTCAAGGCAGGCGACTACGGTACTCTTGACAACATCACATTTACTTCCGAGGACGGCGGCAGCGAGAGCGCTCCCATTACCTACTGCAAGTACGGTGACGGAGAAGTTACCTTCACCAACGGAATCAAGATCCCCGCTTCTTCCTTCAAGCCCGTTGACGAAAGCGATCTTCACCTTCTCGGTTCCGTTGACACCTCCAAGATCTACAAGGCTGATCTCAAGGGTATCGTTGACAAGCTTGAGAGAACGAATATCCTTTTTGCTGAGGACAAACTCTGCTATGAAGCGAGAGTTCCCAACAAGACGTCTACCGGCTCAGATAACTACTACTTCGACCTTACGACCGTTTATAATGAGAAGGAAAGTATCCTCATTCAGAATCAGCTTGTGAAGATCATTGAAGGTCTCCGCACAGTTGAAGGTATGAAGGTAACCGGATTCCTCCGTTACGGATGGCTCACCGATACGTTCCCCGTAAAGGACTACGATCCTGAGACCAAGGTGCTCAGCTTTGATTTCGAGAACTTTGATTTCCCCAACGGATACGATATTGACGAAGTGGTCCTTGCCTTTGAGGAAAGATTCGATGATCAGATCTTCTTCCACAATCTCTCTGATCAGATCGACGCAGACGGTGAGTACTGGTTTGATCCCGACACCAAGATCCTTTACGTTTACAAGGCGAAGGGCGATTACCACATCTCCACCGGCGGCACCTTTATGTACGTAGCTCCCGGCGCAGAGTATCTCACCTTCCTCGGTCTTGACTTCAGCACATCCTCCGCAAACGGTATCGAGATCGCCGCTGACAACCTCACCTTTGACCGCTGTTCTGTATCAAACATCGGCGGATCAAATGCTGTAGTTACAGTATTCCGTGACGGCAATCAGTCCGGTACGAGAGGCACTACATTCACTCGTTGTGAATTCTTCAACTTCGTTGATACAGGTATTTACATTGAGGCTTCTTATCAGCAGTGCTACAGAGCATACGTTCCCTCCGGAAACGTGATCGAGAACAACTACTTCCATGATTTCGGTGATCCCGCTTATCGTTCGCAGGCTATTGCGGTAACGTGGGAAGTCGGTATGCGTATTGCCAACAATGAATTCAAAGACGGTAGCCGTGCTGCTATCATGTATGAGAACAGTGTTGACCTCGTTATCGAGTATAACGTATTCGAGAACAT
The DNA here is from genome assembly GCA_017531765.1 of Clostridia bacterium. GTDB lineage: Bacteria > Bacillota > Clostridia > Oscillospirales > CAG-272 > RUG11130. The sequence goes on along the minus strand of JAFXKJ010000107.1, from coordinate 942 downwards.
GATGTGTTCCGGCATGGACTACGGCGTGATCTACAGCTACAGACAGATCGTAAACCGCGGTAACAAGATCCAGTATAACATCTTCAAGAATACACGCTATTACACTTGGGTATACTCTATCTACTGTGACGGTTCATGGGGACAGGAGTTCATTGGAAACATCTTCTATGAGTCCGCGACCCTTGCTGTGCTTCTCAACGGCGGACGCGACAATATCGTTCAGGACAATATCATAATCAGCCACAGTAACGATCGCGCCATTATCGTAAACAACTGGGACCTTGACCCTGATTCCGACGAGCCGGAAGTACATGACCAGGTTATGGGAAGCCTTGAAGGAATCCCCAAACCCAGTGACAGCAGATACGAAAAGTGGTATGACCGTTGGCCCGTAATGTTTGAATACACTTATGACATCAAGGATCTCGGCAAGTACGAATGTGTTTATACTCCCGTTAACCACGTTTACAATAACCACGGCTTCGGAAATGTAAACTTAAAGGGCGAAATTCTCAATACGTATGGTGATCTCAAGGACAACGTGATCCACAAGCTTGACGAGGACGTTGGGTTTGTCAATCCCGCAATCGGTGACTACAGAGTGACAAGCGGCGCCAAGGTTCCCGACATTCAATTTGAGAAAATAGGCAGATATTAAAAAATAAAAGGACGTCCCTCTGCTATGCATCTTTAGCGGAGAAAACACGAACACCACCAAGAAAATCTCTTTGGTGGTGTTTTTCTATCGGCGATCGCTCTCCAAAGCCTCCCTCCGAGAGGGAGGGGGACCGCGATAGCGGTGGAAGGAGCCTGCGTGACTTGAAGTTTAGATTAACCTCATTGTGACGCGCTCTCCCTCAGTCGCCTTCGGCGCCAGCTCCCTCCCGGAGGGAGCCTTTGTATATCATTCCTCTGCGGATAGTGGGTTCGGGCTTCTGCCCG
>JAFXKJ010000001.1 GCA_017531765.1 Clostridia bacterium | reverse complement strand
TTTTTTTTTTTTTTTTGCTTCGCAAAAAAAGATAAAAGGGAGCAAACGTTCGTTTTGCTTACAAACCGTACGTTCGGATGAAAAATTAACGTTGAAATCCTCGCTATCCAGCCCGCCTCGCCCGGTTACAACCCATACGATTGGTTTGTCATCGTTCGAATGAGATTCTTCGCAGGCTCAGAATGACACGAGTGACTGTGCTGTGGACGATGGATTTGTCATCCCCCGAGAAGCGTAGCGGAATGAAGGATCTATGTCAGACTCGGTGTCTTCCAACCGTACGTTCGGACGATAACCCACCGTCCCGTCTCAGGCTAACCTGTAGGGGACGTTTTCTTTAAGGAAAATTTTACGTAGCATCTGATGCGTAGTAAAACCCCATGTGGCGTTCCGCTTCGTAGGCTTACAACCCATACGATTGGTTTGTCATCGTTCGAAACGAATAATATTTGCTAACCAAATTATAGTATCTGTGGTGTCTTTGTCAACGGACCAAGTGAAAAAAGCCCTCGGCTAACCCGTACCGAAACGGATATGCCGAGAGCTTTATTTATATACCTATTACCTATTACTTCTTACTTATTACTTGAGCATTCCCTTGAGGATACCCTCAGCAGCCGCAAGAGCCTCGCCGATCTTCGCGGGATCCTTACCGCCGGAGGTTGCGCTGTCGGGACGTCCGCCGCCCTTACCGCCGGTGATGGCACTTACCTCGCGGAGGAGGTTACCTGCGTGAGCGCCTGCCTTAACAGCGGTGGCACCGCAGGATGCGATAAAGTTGATCTTGCCGCCGTTATTGATTGCGAGAACGATAACGTTTGTGGGATCCTTCGCCTTCAGCGTATCTGCGAGGCTTCGAGCGATATCCATAGTGGACGCGCCCATGTCAGCGACGATGAGACGGACTGTACCGACCTCTATTGCGCTGTTTTCAACGCTCTGAGCCTTAGCCGCGGCGAGCGCGGAGTTAAGGGAGTCGATCTCACGACGTGCTTCGGCGAGCTCAGCGTTGAGGTGAGACGCGCGGTTTGCGATGTCGGCGGGATTGTTGACCTTAAGCTCACGGGCAGTCTTTGCAATGAGAGCATCCTTCTCTGCCATAAGCTCAAGTACGCCGAGACCTGTCGTACCCTCGATACGTCTTACACCTGCCGCAACGGAGGATTCGGATGTGATCTTGAAGAGACCGAGCTGACCAGTGCTTCCGGCGTGTGTACCGCCGCAGAGCTCGCAGGAGAACTCACCCATCTTTACAACGCGGACGGTGTCGCCGTACTTCTCTCCGAAGAGAGCCATAGCGCCCATGCCGCGAGCTGTTTCGATGTCTGTCTCAACGGTTGTGATCTCGTTGTCAACGAGGATGTTAGCATTCACAAGTGCTTCGACAGCCGCAAGCTGTTCTGCGGTCACTGCCTCGTAGTGGGAGAAGTCAAATCTTACGCGGTTTTCATCGACGTAAGAGCCTGCCTGCTCAACGTGTGTACCGAGAACGCGTCTGAGAGCCGCCTGAAGGAGGTGACAAGCGGAGTGATTGCGCATGATAGCGGCGCGCTTCATGTCGGAAATGTCGGCTGTAACCTCGTCACCAACGGAGATGATACCCTCGGCAACGGTACAGAGGTGCATGAAGATGCCGTCTGTCTTCTTTGTGTCGGTGACGCTGAGAAGCGCGCCGTCACGGTATATAGAGCCCGAGTCGCCTACTTGACCGCCGCCCTCGCCGTAGAAGGGTGTTCTGTCAAGGATGACGGTGCAGTCGCCCTCTGAAACGCTGTCAACAGCCTCGCCGTCAGCAAGGATAGCGATGACCTTTGCCGTACTCTTAAGCTCGGTGTAGCCTGTGAAGCAGGTCTTCGGGAGTCCTTCAAGTGCGGAGGTAGCCGCCTCGCTCCAGCCGGAGATATTGGCTCTTGCGGCACGCGCTCTCTGTCTCTGCTGAGTCATGAGTGTGGCGAATGTATCTTCATCAATTGAAAGTCCGCTTTCCTGAGCTATCTCACGTGTGAGGTCAAGGGGGAAGCCGAATGTATCGTAAAGCTTGAATGCTTCTTCGCCTGAGATGGAGGATACGCCGTCCTTGAGGCTGGTTCTGATCATGTCGGAGAGGATGGAGAGACCTGCGTCGATGGTTGCGTTGAATCTTTCTTCCTCGATGGAGATGACCTTTCTGATGTAGTCAGCCTTTACGCCGAGCTCGGGATAGCCCGCTACGTTCTCCTCGATAACCGTTGTGAGGAGGTCGGAAAGGAACTCGTGAGTGATGCCGAGGAGCTTACCGTGGCGAGCCGCACGGCGGAGGATTCTTCTCAGAACGTAGCCGCGTCCCTCATTGGAGGGAGTTACGCCGTCGCAGATCATGAAGGTAGCGCCTCTCATGTGGTCGGTGATAACGCGGATGGAAATGTCATTCTTTACGTCAGCGCCGTAGGTCTTGCCGGAGATCTCGCAAACTCTGTCAAGGATGCGGCGGATGGAGTCCACCTCGAACATATTGTCAACGCCCTGCATTACGCAAGCGAGTCGCTCAAGACCCATACCTGTGTCGATGTTCTTCTGCTCAAGCTCGGTGTAGTTACCGTTGCCGTCGTTGTCAAACTGGGTAAATACGTTGTTCCAGATCTCCATGAAGCGGTCGCAGTCGCAGCCGGGGCCGCAGTCGGGGGATCCGCAGCCGTACTTGATACCGCGGTCAAAGTAAATTTCGGAGCAGGGACCGCAGGGACCTGTACCGTGCTCCCAGAAGTTATCAGCCTTACCGAGCTTCTTGATGTGGTTTTCGGGAACGCCGATCTCGTCGCGCCAGATAGCGAAAGCCTCGTCGTCGTGCTCGTAAACGGAAGGGTAAAGGAGGTCAGCGGGAATCTCAAGAGTCTGAGTAAGGAATTCCCAGGACCAGTGGATAGCTTCTCTCTTGAAATAATCACCGAAGGAGAAGTTACCGAGCATTTCAAAGTAAGTACCGTGGCGTGCGGTGATACCAACTCTGTCGATATCGGGTGTTCTGATACACTTCTGGCAAGTAGTAACACGGCGGCGGGGAGGCTCTACCTCACCTGTGAAGAACTTCTTCATGGGCGCCATACCGGAGTTGATGAGAAGGAGGGACTTATCTCCCTGAGGGATCAGGGGGAAGGAGGGGAGTCTGAGGTGTCCCTTAGACTCAAAGAATGAGAGATACTTCTCGCGAAGATCATTAAGAGATGTCCATTTCATAGTGTTTTCACCTTTCCTTATATGTGAGTGGCAACATTTATGCATTATAATATGATATTATATCACAATACGCGGCGGGTTGTCAATAAATGTAGCGGAAAGTTTTAATTTTTGAAGTGAAAAAAGGACGGGATAGGCTGGTTCTCATAAGGAAGTTTGCTCATAAGAGTTAAATTTGATCTACAGAAATAAATAGATAACCCCGACAGATTTCAGATACCTGTCGGGGTTATCTTATATTTCAAAAACCATAAAATCTTGATCTCGAAGTTTAATAATTTTTTGTTCTCCTGCCTCGATTAAAGTCCTATAGTCTTTTTCTCTCAAATCCGAATAATGACA
>JAFXKJ010000106.1 GCA_017531765.1 Clostridia bacterium | reverse complement strand
GCCGCTGTCATACATTTGACGAGCTTGACAATGCTCCCGACGGCACGTCCTACAGTGAGCAGTATGATAATCAGCCTTGTCTTACCGACGAGACCGTATACCGGGTTATGCTCGCTAACGTGCTGAAGCTTCTTGAAGAAACCCCTGACGCTGACATCATCTCAATTTCTCAGAACGACAACGCAAATTACTGTAAATGTGAAAACTGTGCCGCGTCTGATGCAAAATACGGCGGACCTTCCGGAACGCTTATCGCTTTCCTCAACAAGATAGCTGCGGATATGGAAAAGGCCGGCTACGGTGAAGTTCTTATTCATACGTGTGCATATATGTATACGGAGAACGCTCCCGAAAACATCAAGGCAGACTCTAACATCATGATCGAGTTTGCTCCCATCAACAGCTGCTTCGCTCATCCCATTGACAGTGGATGCAATAATGTACACTATGGCTCTCAGATGAAGAAATGGGCTGAGGTTTGTGACCAGATCTACTACTGGGATTACCTCTTCTGTTATTCACAGCACCCTGCTCCATTCCCTTACATTAAGTATGACAATCTTGCGGCAAATTTCCGTTTTATTGCAGACATGAACACCGTCGGATATTATCCCAATGCAAGATATTCATTTGACTGGGAATTCGGTGCGCTTCGCCTTTACCTCACCACACAGCTTGCGTGGAATCCCTATATGTCCGAAGATGAATATAACGGATATATCAAAAAGTTTATGGAGGGTTATTTCGGAGCCGGTTGGGAAGATATATACGAAGCATTTTGTCTGTGGACGGATAACGCAACAGGTTGTAACGGCTTCCAGTACGGTACAGGATATTTTTCAGACAATCAGATTTTCATGGTTGCCATGAAGCTAAGAAATGTGATTGACGATATACTTGATGATTTCTATAATGCAATGTATCTTGCCGAGACGAAAGAACAGTTCAATCACATCGATTGCAATTTGATTCAGTTTGAATTCGTTTACGTAAACGGTGTGTTTGATAAACTCTACAAGAGTGAAGATCCCGCAGACAATCAGCTTGCTCAGGATATAAGCCATACACTGCAGGATAGGATGCAAAGACATAAAGTCAGACTGGGCGGAAACTTCAACTACATTCCCGACTTCGACTCGTTCACTGTTCGTCCTGAATTTTGGCGTATGGTTGAAAAATCAGATTTCAAAGGCTACAACCTCAACGGTGAATACTACAAAAGTGAAACGACAGAATAAATAAAAAACGATGATCAAACTTACGGTGGTTAGTTTGACCGACCAAAACACATCCGAGGCACCCAACAGTAGGGTGCCTCGCTTTTTAGCCAAATTCACCAAAATTCAGTGCTAAAAATCTACACCGTGAACATAGTACGTTTGGTTGACTTATCAAGTGAAAGCAAGTATAATTTAGTTAGATTCTTTTGGCATAAAAGGAGAAAACGAACATGAAACTGAAACGAATACTATCCCTCATTTTAGCCGCAGTGATGCTTTTTTCCGTTACCGCTTGTGGTAACAAAGAAGCAAGCAGTACAACGGCTAAGACCGAATCTGTGACGGAAGCAGTAACGGAGGAAAAAATGCCCGAGACACCTAACGAAGACTTCGTTGTAGTCATCGACAAGGAGAACACTGGTGCCGTGAATGCCGCAGAACGTATGACCTGGCAAATGAAAGAAAAATACGGCATTGACATTGAAGTGATCGACCACAAGGAAAAGGCTTACGTAAAAGAAATCGTGCTTGGTAAGACAAACCGTGGCGAGAAAGTTGACACCTCCAAGATGATCCTCGATGAATACGAGATCAAGTCAGTTGGCGAAAAGGTATTCATCGACGGTGCGTCTGACGACGGTCTTTACGGCGGTGCAGTTAAGCTTCTGAACACCTGCACCGACGAGGGCGGATTCAATATCGCTAAAGATTACGCCTTCAAAGATACTTCCGGCTATCCTATAAAGAAGCTGACCATTAACGGCAACGATATTTCAAAGTACAAAATCGTTCATGACGCTGACTCATCTGACAATACCAAGATTGGCGTTAACGACATGGTCGAGTACATCGAAAAGGCAACGGGCGTAAAGCTTGAGGCAACATCCAAGGCATCGGACTACGCCATCATCGTTGAAGAAAAGATCGTAAAGGTTGACGGTGCAGGCAGTGACCTCGACAGCTTCAAGATCAAGTCCGAGGGAAACAGCATCCGCCTTACAGGTGCCGCTGAGCGCGGTGCTATGTACGCTTGCTACGAGCTTCTCGAGCAGATCGGCTGGAGATTCCTTATGGAAGACGTTGATTACATCCGTCCCGCAGCCGAAAAGGATCTCTCGGGCCTCGATCTCACAGAAAGCTCTGTTTTCTACAACCGCAATATCTACTCCGACACCACTCTCTCATCCATTGATATGAGAAACAAGCTCCGTCACGTTGAGGGTCTCCCGTATACAGGCGGTAATTGCCACACCTTCGACGGACTTGACGGTGACTTCAGTACACAGTACGAAAGCCAGCCTTGTCTCACAAATCCCGAGGTGTTCGATCTTATGCTTAATAACGTT
>JAFXKJ010000105.1 GCA_017531765.1 Clostridia bacterium | reverse complement strand
TGAGTGAAGAACAACTGTAACTCCGCCGAGTGCCGCGGCACTTCTGAGTATAGTACCCAGATTACCGGGATCCCGCACAGAATCAAGAACAAGCACCGTAGTCTCCTCATCAAGTGCAAGATCATAACTGTCAACGGCAAAAGCCGTTGAAATTATACCCTGGGGAGCTTTTTCGGTAGTGATCTTGTCAAATGCGGAATCGGAAAGCACAAATATTTCAGCACCGACGGAGATAACATCATCAACGGCATATCTGTAGGTCTCAGCATCGCTCTCTCTCAGGTAGACCTCGGAAAGTCTGCCGAATTTTACCGCTTCAAGGATCAGCTTTATTCCCTCGCAGAGGAAAAGTCCCGTCTTTTCACGGTGCTTTTTTTCGCTGAGCTTAGAGGCTGAAACCACCCTTCCGTTCTGTCTCGATGCGATGTATGACACCTCAAGTCCGTCACAAAAAACGTATTTTTCCATAATTATTAATGTCTCATAAAATACTCAAAGGGCATCACGCATACGCGCGACACCCTTATTATTTATCTTAGAGAGCTGCCTTAGCAAGCTCAACGATATTTGCAAATGCTTCCTTGTCGTTTACTGCGATCTCAGCGAGCATCTTACGGTTGAGATTGATGCCTGCCTTCTTGAGACCGTGCATAAGCTGAGAATAGTTGATACCGCATACCTTTGCCTGAGCAGAGATACGTGTGATCCAGAGAGCACGGAAGTCTCTCTTCTTCTGCTTACGGCCGATATAAGCGTAGTTACCACTCTTCATTACAGCCTGCTTAGCCATCTTAAAGTGCTTGCTCTTGGAGCCCCAGTAGCCCTTTGCAGCCTTGAGGATTCTGTTTCTTCTCTTGCGCGTCATCATTGCGCCCTTAACTCTTGCCATCTTTCGTTACATCCTTTCTTTCGTATGTTCTACTATTAGTCCTGACCGATAAGTCTCTTAACGTTTGCTGTCATAGCCTTGCTGAGGATCTGGCTGCTTCTGAGGTGTCTCTTTCTCTTTGCAGTCTTCTGATTGAGGTTATGACGGTGGTCGGAATGGTAAGCCTTTACTTTACCTGTACCGGTAACAGTGAATCTCTTGGCTGAAGCCTTGTGTGTCTTGATCTTTCCCATTGTTCTATATTCCTTTCGGTTTATTTTTTATCCTTGTACGGACGGCACGGTTTCCCGCGGTGTGACATTCGCGAAAACTGCCTTATTTTGACTGATTCTTGACCGGAGCGATGAACATTGTAAGCTGACGTCCTTCAAGGGTCGGCTTCTTGTCAACGTTTCCGAATTCCGAGCAGGCTTCGGCAAATTTACCGAGCATCTCACGGCCGAGCTCCTGGTGCGCGATCTCGCGTCCCTTAAAGCGGAGACAAACCTTTACCTTGTTACCGTCGGAGAGGAATTTCTTCGCGCGGTTAGCCTTGGTCTCAAAGTCGTGTGTGTCGATCCTGCATGAAAGCTGAACCTCTTTGACTTCCACGGTCTGCTGTTTCTTCTTAGCCTCTTTTTCTCTCTTGTCCTGTTCGTAGCAATACTTTCCGTAATCCATTGCACGGCAAACCGGAGGCTTAGCCGTAGGAGCGATCATCACGAGATCGAGATCACGTTCGTATGCATATGTCTTTGCTGCGTCAAGTGCCATGATACCGAGCTGTTCGCCCTGCTCATCAAGCATACGGACTTCTTTAGCCTTGATATCATCGTTGATATGCAGTTCTTTAGCGCTTATTGTCAGCACCCCCAAATAAATAAAAATCGCGCCGAAACACAAGTCTCCGCACGCAAACCAACTCCCAAATATATCTTTGAGATGTAAGGTATTGACCGAACTCGCAAAGCGGTACGGTGAGAACAGAGACGTTCTGCTTCTTTGTACTCGGTTATTATACCTCATGTTTTTTCGGTTGTCAATACTTTTTTCGGAATTTTTTCGTTTTTTTGAAAATATTTTTTCTCGGTGTTCGCCTTACCCCATCAAAGCTCTTCTTTAGACGGAGATGACGTACTTCAAACAAAAATATTTGCTCCACTCCTTGATTTTCTCGATATGAAATAGTATAATAGTATATAATAGTATAATTTTGCCCAAACAGATAGCAGAGAGGCAAAAAATCAGTTCATGAGCTGCTGTGCGGCGGATAGGAGATTCATATGACACGCGTTTCAAAGCACAACTATTACCTTGACATCGCAGAGACCGTATCCGAACGTTCTACTTGTCTCAGAAAGCGTTACGGAGCCATCATCGTCAAAAATGATGTGATCATTTCCACAGGATACAACGGTGCTCCCCGCGGAAGAAAGAATTGCACCGACATCGGCTCCTGCATGAGAGACACCCTGGGTATTCCCAGAGGCGAAAGATACGAGCTTTGCCGTTCCATCCATGCGGAAGCAAATGCCATTATCGCCGCATCCCGCGAGAATATGCTGGGCTCCACCCTTTATATGTGTTGTACCTCTCCCGAAGACGGAAGCGTTATCGGCGGAGTATGCTCATGCATGATGTGCAAGAGACTTGTTATCAACGCGGGTATCGAAAAGGTCATCATCCGAGAGGATGCAGACCACTACACCGTCTATGATGTGGACGATTGGATAAAGACCGACGACAGCCTTTCGGGCAAGTTCGGATATTAAGCACACTCTCTCAACACCACGAAAACGAATATATCTCGGAAGGAACGGGAAATGACCGAAAACGAATTACTGCTATGTCCCGACAAAACGGACGACAACAAGAAAAAGCTTCTGCTTTTCGTCTGCACGGGTAACACTTGCCGTTCACCAATGGCGGCGGCACTGTTCAATCATATATTCACCGACAGCGAATACTTTGCCGCATCGGCGGGACTGTACGCCGACGGCTCCCCCATATCACCGAACGCCGCGGAAGCTCTCATGGAACGTGGCGTACTTCCAACACCTCATAACGATTACAGACGTCACGTGTCACGCCGTCTTGACGAAAAGCTCCTTGACGAGGCAGACACTGTGGTTGCCATCACGGAGCGTCACGCCATGGAGATCATTTTCCGCTATCCCGCATACGCATCACGTGTCGTGGTAATGAGCGAGGACATACCCGATCCTTACGGCGGAAGCATGGAAGTGTACCGTGAGTGTCTGTCAAAGATAGAAGCGGTGCTCCGCGACTCATTCGAAGCCGCACCTTCAAAGGAGAGCGAGAATGGATAACCTTACCATACGTCCCGTCACTCCCGACTACATTGCGGACATAGCCGCGCTGGAGGCTCTCATATTTCCCGACCCGTGGAGTGAGGCGTCTCTTGTCTCCGCACTGTCCGACGAAAATCAAAGCGCCTTGTGTATCGAGCAAGACGGCACGGTTGCCGCTTATCTTTTGGGATGCGGAGTTGCGGGAGAGAGCGAAATACTTCGCGTTGCAACTCATCCTTCCTTCAGACGGCGCGGTCTCGGACGTGCTCTCCTTCGCAGCTTCATCTCCGAGAGGATGAACGAGGGGGACAGCACTGTCTTTCTCGAGGTGCGTGCATCCAATATATCCGCAATCGCACTTTATGCCTCCTGCGGCTTTGCATCCTTCGCCGTGAGACGGAATTACTACAGAAATCCCACCGAAGATGCTGTCATGATGCGATTTGATTTAGGCAACTGACTACGCGGCGTACGACGTTAAAACGCACCATGGATCGGTAAAGGCAAAAAAACATCGGAAAGGCTAATAAATACAATGATAATTTTAGGTATAGAAAGCTCCTGCGACGACACAGCCGCATCCCTCCTTGAGGCAAGATTTGACTCTGACGGGGCTCCTTATCTGCGGCTCTTGTCTAACGTGGTTTCCTCTCAGACGAAGATACACGCGGAGTTCGGCGGTGTAGTTCCCGAGATCGCCAGCCGTCATCACGCCGAAAATATTTCGGGAGTGGTTAAAGCTTCCTTTGTACAAGCGGGTCTCAACTTCTCGGACGTGGATGCTGTGGCTGTTACCTTCGCCCCCGGACTCATCGGCTCACTCCTCGTGGGTGTCAGCTACGCCAAAGCTGTTGCCTCCGCACTGAGAGTACCCCTCATTCCCGTGGACCACATTGAAGCCCACGCGGCGGCGGCATATCTGCAGTACCCGGACCTTGGCGGAGACTACCTTGCCCTCATCGTTTCCGGCGGTCACACGTCGTTTTACGATGTAAAGGATTACGATTTTGAAGAAATCGGCGGCACAAGAGACGATGCGGCAGGCGAAGCCTTCGACAAGGTAGGCAGAGTCATGGGACTTCCCTATCCCGGCGGCGCCGCCATGGATGCCCTTGCCAAGGCAGGCTTTTCACGTGAAGAGTACAAGCAGATAAAATTCCCCTCCCCCGCAATGAACGACTCTACCCTTGAATTCTCCTTCAGCGGACTTAAGACCGCAGTTATCAATCACCTTCATAAATTAACTCAGCAACTGAAACTGGATGACGGCTCAAAGCTTCCCGTAGTCATTAAAGAAGACGTTGCCGCGGCATTTACCAAGGTAACTGTTGACGGCATTTGCACAAAACTCCGTGAGGCACTTGCAGAAAAAAAGTATTCCCACGTTGTCCTTGCAGGCGGCGTTGCGGCTAACTCACATCTGAGAAGTGCGGTGGCAGCCATGTGTGAAAAGCTTGGAGTTTCCCTTTGTGTACCGAGTATTTCTCTGTGCGGAGACAACGGAGCAATGACTGCCTCGGCAGGTGCCATGCTTTACAAAAAAGGAATCCTCGCGGACTCATCCATGAATGCATTCGCTTCGGACGACGGATCGAAAAGATACCTCGCTTCACTAAAAAAAGCAAAAATTTAATCTGTTTTTTCCTAAATTATCCGTTTGCCGAAGCAAAACGGCATATAATTCTGTCATTGTCTAACTTTTCAACATGAGTTTTCAACAGGGTGTTGAAAACTTTGCGTTTTCCCTTTTAGAAATCTGTAAAACTACGCTTTTGCGCCTTGTCAAACTGTAAAACACCCCTTATTTTATTGGTTTGTTTGAGTTTTCGTCGATTTCTTCACCTCTCAGGCAAAAAACATATTTTACATTTGATAAATCACATTTCAATTCTATTTCCCGACACTTTTCAATACATAACCTGCCTAAAACACCACTTTTCAACATATACTTAACGGAGGTGCTAAATGAAGATATACCCCGAACTCGGAAGGTCGGCTTTTATCGTGCCCACTTCCGTTATCCATCACTTGGGAAGTGCATCCGGCAGTGAGCTTGCCGTACTTCTTTACGTGCTTTCAAAAAATAATTTTACATACAGGGATGGAGCCTCCGCCATCGGAATTTCCGAAAAAGCGTTCCGAGAGGCAATTGAGCACTGGACAGAGCTTAAGGTCATATCCCGCGATCCTGCGGATGAGGGGGCAGACGACACATCTCTCCGTACATTGGAAAGAAAGCAAAAGAATACCAAGCGTTCATCCTCACTGCCCGCATATACCACGGAGGAGACCGCAAAATTCCTGGAGACAAACGCAGGTACAGCGGAGATCATAGACTCCTGCGAAAATATCATCGGTAAAATTTTCACCACGGCAGAGACGAATATCGTCATCGGACTCCTTGACCATCTGTCTCTTTCGGGTGAATACGTAATGCTTCTCTTTGCTCACGCCGCAAAGATCGACAAAAAATCCGTCAGATACGTCGAGAAGCTCGCCCTCAGCTTCGTTGACCGCGATATAACAAGATACACCGAGCTTGAAGCGGAGCTTTCAGCCCTTGAGCTTACCGAGGATACTCTGAAATTCATACGGAAGCTCTTCGGCATCGGTCGACGTGTCTTCACCGAAAAAGAAAAAAACATGGTCAAGATGTGGTGCGTTGATTTCGGATTCGGTAACGATATTATCGAAAAAGCTTACGAGATAACCGCAAACACAACAGGCGGCGCATCTCTCAGCTATGCCAACAAGGTTCTCGAAAATTGGCACAATGCAGAGCTGAAAACTCTCGATGAGATCGAAAAATTCAGCGAAGAATTCAACAGCAAAAAGACTTCTCCCGCAAAGGATAAGCTTAAAGCTTCAAGCTCCTTCGCTCCAAGCTTTGACAGTGACGAATTCTTTGAGTCTGCCCTTAAACGTTCCTTTGACGAGGATATTTGATTACCTGCAGAAAATACATTTTCGGAGTAGATTATGGCTTACAGTAAAGAAAACCTAAAAAAAGTCAAGGAAGTCCTGGCATCAAGACGCTCGGGTGCGATTTCCGCATACGAAAAGAGACGTCTTGCCTTTGCCGCAGAGCATCCTGAGATCATCCCCATCGAGCAAGCTCTTTCCATGACGGGAACACGTGTCATGGGGGCGGCGCTGTCTCACGAGCTGACGGATGATACCCTCGCTGAGATCAAAGCGGAAAATGCATCTCTCAGACGGCAGAAATCCATGCTTCTTGCCGCGTGCGGGCATCCCTCAGACTGGCTTGACATAAAATACACCTGCGGGAAGTGCTGTGACACAGGCTACGTAGGCATAGATATGTGCGAGTGCATGAAGCGCGAGCTGACCTTAGCGGGTTTTTCAAGCTCGGGGCTTGCTTCCCTTATCGAGTCGCAGTCCTTTGAAAACTTCGACTTAAAATACTACACCGGCAATGATTTTATAATGATATCCAAAATTTTCGAACAGCTTCGCAGATTTGCGGACAACTTCGACGGTGTGGGAGAATCCTCATGGCTCTTTATGGGAGCTACGGGGCTTGGAAAAACCCATCTTTCCACATCCGTTGCCAAGGTCGTGATCGAGAGAGGCTATGACGTTGTTTACGAAAGCGCCTCGGGAATGATCGGAGACTTTGAAGCGGTACGTTTCGGCAGAGACTATGAAAGCCACCGAGAGGAAAGGTATTTCGACTGCGATCTCCTCATTATCGACGACCTGGGTACGGAAGTAAACAATCAGTTCACCGCTTCTGTTTTATATAACGTACTTACAGCCCGTATAAACAGCAAAAAATCCACGATAATCAACACGAACCTGTCTCACAGCGAGCTGAGAGACCGCTACGCGGACAGAATCACAAGCCGTCTGTTCGGTGAATTCCGTCCTCTGCTCTTCACGGGACGTGACATAAGAAGACAAAAAATAAGCAAATAATTTTTTCACTCAAGAAAGGAAACAAAACAATGAAAATCGGAGCTATGGTTGAGTCTTTCAGACTCGGATTCAGAGGAGGCGTTGAAAAGGCGGCTTCTCTCGGCGTTGAGGGTATTCAGGCTTTCGCAACCAACGGTGAGCTTGCTCCCGAAAACATGACCCCTGCAAAGATCAAGGAAACTCTCGATATCGTTCATTCAAACGGCATCGTTTTCTCAGCTCTCTGCGGAGATTTCGGCTACGGCTTTAAGGATAAAGATCAGAATGCTCACTACATCGAAAAGTCAAAGAGAGTTCTTGACCTGTCTATCGAGCTTGGCTGCGGAATCGTAACAACTCACATCGGTCACATCCATGACGAGACAGATCCCGCAAAGCTTGAGGTCCTTCGCCTTGCTTGCCGTGAGCTTGCTGAATATGCCGATTCCGTAGGTGCTTACTTCGCAATTGAGACCGGCGGTGACAAGGGATGCGTTCTCGGTCCCTTCCTTGACAGTCTCGGCGCTCAGGGTCTGAGAGTTAACTTCGACCCCGCAAACCTGGTAATGTGCCGCGACGACCGCCCCGAGGAAGCGCTCAAGTACCTCGGAAAGTACGTTGTACACACTCACGCCAAGGACGGCGTAATGCTGAAGAAGAGAGTTGAGGGTAAGGTTGACATTGAGCTTGACGAGGAAGCAAAGAAGCACAAGGCAATGCTTGAGATGGGTCACAGCTACCTTGAAATGCCTCTCGGTACGGGCGACGTAAACTTTGACGTATATCTCCCCGCACTTGCGGATACAGGCTACAACGGTTACCTCACAATCGAGCGTGAGGTTGGCGCCGATCCCGCAGCCGACATTGCGATGGCTGTTGGCTTCCTCAAGGAGAAGATCGCAAAGTTCAATCTCGGCTGATCTGTGCATCACAGCGTATATAATATATATTAATGTAGCAAAGGTCACAACCATGAAATTATTTATCGCATCAGATATCCACGGCTCTGCATATTTTGCAGGTCTTATGGTAAAAAAATTCGAAGAATCAGGCGCTGAGTACCTTGTTCTGCTCGGTGACATTCTCTACCACGGTCCGCGTAACGACCTCCCCCGCGATTACGCACCCAAGGCTGTTATCGCAATGTTAAATCCCTTAGCTGACAAAATCCTCGCTGTAAGAGGTAACTGCGAGGCTGAGGTTGATTCTATGGTGCTCGATTTCAACGTCGCGTCCGATTATATGACACTCTGCGACGGAAAAGTTACAATTTGTGCAAGTCACGGTCACAGAGAAGTGCCCCGTCTCGCCAAGGGCAACGTGCTTCTCTGCGGTCACACCCACGTGCCGAAGGTAGAAGAGCGCGAAGGCGGATATATCTATATGAATCCCGGTTCAACGTCAATCCCCAAAGAAAACTCCCCTCACAGCTATGTGATCTATGAGGACGGGGTGTTCCGCTGGTTCGATCTTGAAACGGATGAGTGTTACATGGAATATTCACTTTCCGTGTGAGGTGATGTTATGCCATATCCAAACATTGAGCAGCCCGAGTTCATTGACATATCGCCTTCGTTGAGACTCCGCCGTTATCACGGAGATTGGCATTTGGCTGTAGCCGGATACAGAGACCCCTACGTATACCAAAATTCGGAAGGAATATTCGATGAAAATAAGATCCCGGATGAAAACTACGTCAAAGGTATGTTAAGTTACCTCGACGGTGCGGGAGAGCTTTACTTTATCGAAATCCGCGACGGCGAAAACTTTTCTGCTATCGGCGACGTAACCGTCAAAGACGTAAATCCGCCTATTGCAATCTGGTACGGAAAGTACCGCGGTATAGGAATCGGCTTTTCGGTTATGAACGCAGTCATCAAAAGGCTCAAAGAGCTTGGATTTGCTAAGATCACAGGTTCAACCGTGTATAAGTGGAATGAACATTCCCTCAGACTCCACAAAAAGTTGGGGTACGAAGTAGTCGGTGAGAGCGAGGATGAGTATATTTTGGAGCTTACTCTCAGATGACAAAAATTCCACTTGACAAATCGCAAAATCTACATTATAATACCACATAGCGGGTGGGACTGCCGCGTGCCGAGGCGCCGAAAGGTATCGGTATGAGGAAAGTCCGGGCATCACAGGGCAGGATAACGGATAACGTCCGCCGGAGGAGACTCCCGGGAAAGTGCAACAGAAATAGCCTACCTAAGACGAATACAGAAACCGTATTCGGACGGTACAGATGGAAAGGCGAGGTAAAAGCTCACCGGCACGGCAGGTAACTGCGTGCAAATGTAAACCCTATCCGATGCAACACCGTATGCAGAGCATTGTTTGCCCGACATTCTGCAGGTGGCTATAAGGCTTCATGGTAACATGAGTCACAGATAGATGGCAGTCACGCGAAAGCGTACAGAACCCGGCTTACAAACCCGCTAAAAGCTGATATTACTCATTATGTCCCACGTGAAAGCGTGGGACATTTGTGTAGGTTTACCTGCACAAAATACCTTGACAAATTAATGTAATCACTGTATAATTAAATCATATTAATATTTCATTTTCAGGAGGAAAAGAAAAAATGAAAGCAAAAAAATTTCTGTCAATGCTTTTAGCTGTCATGATGCTTCTCGGCACATTCACCGTCGGCATGACAGTAAGCGCGGCAGACGTCACCTATTCCGACGTAAACGACACCATGTGGTCTTACTCTGACATCAAGTACGTTACGGAAAACGGACTTATGAACGGTACGGGCGGCTCTACCTTCTCTCCCGCAGTTGGCGTGACACGAGGCATGGTAGTAACAGTTCTCTATCGCGCTGAGCAGTCTCCCATCACCAAGTTCAGTAGTACGTTTATCGACGTCAATGACGGTCTGTACTACTCCGATGCGGTTATCTGGGCATTCAATAACGGTATCGTCAACGGAACGGGTACCAGCGAATGGGGTGAAGCGACCTTCTCTCCCGACCGCGTTATCACCCGTCAGGAGCTTGCGACTATGTTCGTACGCTATGCTGAGTACAAGGGCGTTATCACCGAAAACAGCGCTAATCTTGACAAGTTCACGGATAAAGCTGACGTTGCATCATGGGCATCTGACGCTATGAAGTGGGCAACAAGCTGTGGTCTTATCAACGGTACGGGAAACGGAAGCACCCTCTCCCCTACCATGACCGCAACAAGAGAACAGTTCGCGGCAATAATCCACCGCTTCAGAACACTTGAGTTCGACTACAGCGTAAAATACAACGTGCCTCTCGTTCAGAGTACGTACACAGAGGCGCCTTACCCCCTCGTAGAGGACGCCGACATTTACGTTGCAGTTGACGGAAGCGACATGAACGACGGCTCATTCGATAAGCCTCTCGCTACAATGGAAGCGGTAAAGCTTCGCATCAAGGAGCTGAAATCTGAGAGAAAGGGTGAGATCGTCGTTGCATTCAAGGCAGGCAACTACGGTATTCTCAGCACAAACTTCACCGAGGAGACCGGCGGCACTGAGGACTCTCCCATCACCTTCTGCGCGTACGGCGACGGCGAGGTTTACTTCACCAACGGAGCGTTCATCGACAAGAACAGCTTCCTTCCCCTTGATGAAAGTGACGATCTTGAAAGATTCAATAAGGATGAGATCGAAAACATCAAGAAGGTCGACCTTGATACCATTCAGGGCGGCGACAAGATCACAAGCGAAAGCCAGCTATTTACAAACGGCATCTTCTGCAACCTTGCAAGAGTTCCCAACAAGGACGGAATGACCGACAAGTATTACCCCGGATTTACCTCATGTGTTGTACACGACGACAGCCCTTACACCATAGAACAGGTAATTGACATGGGTGAAACAGGCGAGTTGACAACCACAGAGATGGATACATACATCTGTCAGGACAGACTTATCACCAAGCGTGTACTTAAGGATAAGCTTTCCTCATACAAGTCCCTTGAAGGAGTTCAGCTCATCGGTTACATCTCAAAGGTATGGCATCAGGACGTATTCACCGTACTCACATTTGACAAGACCACAGGTCTTGTGATCTACGACGGCAGACCTCCGTGGGGCTACTACGCTATGGCAGGCGGTCAGACTCAGGTATACATCAACAATGTTTCCGAGGAGCTTGACTGCATCGGCGAATACTGGATCGACCATAAGACAAACACTCTCTACGTGTATGATCCCATGGACGACTACTACATCGCAACAAACGGCACGTTTATCACAACAAACTACGCGGACTACATGAGCTTTGTGAAGCTCAACTTCCGTTGCAGCATGGACAGTCCCATGAATTTCAGATACAGTGATAATATCACCATCGACCGCTGCAATATTTCCTACACAAGCGGAAACGACGGTCTTGTGGTAAACAGATGCCTCAATTTCACCATCAAGAACAGCGAGATCGCATACACCTCCGGCTACGGTATCTATTTCCACGGTGCAGACTCCAATGACCGTGCTGATGCGGGATATGATTACATGACTCTTGAAAGTCAGAACATCTTAATCGAAAACAACCTCTTCCACGACGTATCTCTCACAGATATCCACTCCGATGTTGCCGCCATCAAGTTCAGCGATGACGTTATCGGAGCGACGATCTCTCACAACGAGGTGTACAACACATCCCGTCATGCCGTTTCCTTCGGTAAGACAAACTACGATATTACAATTGAGTACAACTACATCCACCACTGTATGACAAACTCCGCTGACGGCGGTGCCATCCACAACGGACGCGGTGTTGTAGGTCCTCTCAATACCATTCGCTACAATATCTTTACAGATATCGTAGCAACTCATCAGGGTGGTACTTACGGTGTATATCTGGATGACTTTGAGACCGACACCGAGGTTTACTGCAACGTATTCTATAACGTTACAACTCCCATTGTAACAAACGGCGGACGTGACAACTACATCCACGATAATATGTCCATCCTCAGCGGTAACTTCTTCATCAAGTATGACTTTGAAAGAGCATTGTCAGCATGGGAAAGCGACAGCGATGATGTATTCAATCAGTATTTGAAGCTTCTCCCCAAGGAAGGCTCTCCCTACTACGAGATCTGGCGTGAAAAATGTCCTTCCAACTACGAAGTTGAGATCGACCTTGAGGATCCCATGAACCCAAACAGCGTTCTCGTTCAGAACAACACTGTTGTGGATAACTACTTCTTTGGTTGCGGAGATATTCTCTTTGACGAAAGAATCGTTCAGGTCGGTACGATTGAAAACAACCTTTCTTTTGACGTCGACGAAAACCCCGTATTCACAAATCCCGCGTTGGGTGACTACTCCATTAAGACTGACTCGGGCATTTTGGATAACCACTTTGCCGAGATCGGCAGATATTGATATGTCCCAAATCAAAACACGGATAATTGTGTAAAAGACACAAAATAATTTGAAACGGTGGAGAAGCAGGTCTGTTTCTCCACCGTTTTTTGCCCTAAATCCTTCATATTATGTAAACTTTGAAGTTTTATCGGCAAATCACACATTTTCAGAAGAAAAACGGGGCTAAAATTGTAATATAATATTTTATAAATCCCTTGACAATTATTTTTGTAAATGTTATAATAAGCTGTACGCCTATGGGGTACTTGTATAAATTACCCTGTAAGGCGAAATAATACTGTATACGGACATCTCTTCCGGGTACGGTTAAACATTTATTACCGAAGAAATGGAGGAAAATCATGCCAACCCTTAACCAGCTTGTAAGACAGGGCAGACAGGACAAGACCTACAAGTCTAAGTCCCCCGTACTTCAGCAGGGCTTCAACTCTCTTAAGAATCGCCCTACTGATCAGAGCAGCCCCCAGAAGCGTGGAGTTTGCACCAAGGTTACAACCAAGACACCTAAGAAGCCTAACTCAGCTCTCCGTAAGATTGCCAGAGTAAGACTTACCTACGGTATGGAAGCTACTTGCTACATTCCCGGTATCGGTCACAACCTTCAGGAGCACTCTGTTGTACTGATTCGCGGAGGAAGAGTACGTGACCTTCCCGGTG
>JAFXKJ010000104.1 GCA_017531765.1 Clostridia bacterium | reverse complement strand
ACAGGTGACAGCGTAGGTGCGACCATTCTTTCGATGGGTAACCACGAATACGGTATCCTCGACCCGAGCAATCCTGTCGCAGACCCCGAAGCCAGATTCACAGAGTATACAAGTCAGCAGCCTGATGCGCTTTACTGGATCAACGGTATACCGGTTATCGCTCTCAGCCCTGATAATATGAAGAACCCCAGAACATCCTCTACCGAGCACGGCGGCTGCTACGATGCATCTGAGGCTTTCCTTAAGAGTGCTTATGCTGAGATCGACAGCAAGAACTATAAGGGCCTTATCATCATGATCGCTCACCACAGACCCGGCGTAAACGGTATAGAGGGTACAAGCGCATGGCCTCAGAGCATGCTTGACATGATGAAGGCTCATCCCAATACCATGATCTTCACAGGTCACAGCCACACATGGATCGGCAACACTAAGTACTTCATCCTTCAGGATGCAGGCTTTACTCACGTAAGAGCAGGTTCTCTCGGTAACGATTACGGCGGACTCGGTGACGGCTATATCAATGACGCGACCGGTAAGCCCTCCACTCCTCTTGCGGCAGAGGGAGACTCCAACTCATCTTGCGTTCTCGTTGATATCATGGCTGACGGATCTGCAAAGCTTCGTCGTATGGATATCGCTAAGGGCGAATACATGTTCGAGGATGAGGAATTTATCGTAAAGCCCGGCGATCTTAACGACTATATCTACGACGACGAAAACGCAAACTGGAAGGGTAGCTACGGTGATGGCTCCAAGAAGCCCTCTTTCCCTGCAAATGCTAAGATCACAGTTGAGGATCAGGGTAACAATTCTTCCGTTACAGTTAAGTTCCCCGAGGCTGTTCCCGCAACAAGCCTTGCAAAGGACTTTGTAGCAGAATACAGAGTAAGACTTAAGACACCTGCTGTTGACGAAAACGGAAACGTTATCGTAAAGGACGGCAAGACTCAGTATACATATCTCAAGAATGGCGACAAGAATTATTTCAGACTTGCCAACTACAGAGCAAAGGCTGACGAAGGCAAGAGCTGGGAAGTAAACATCCACGGTCTTACATGGAATACTGAATATATCGTTGAGGTAAATGCATACACCTCCTACGGTAAGAGCACCGGATGGGTTGCGGCAGAAAATACTATCAACGTAGGTGAGGGTCACCCCACATATCCCGCTGTACCCGTTATTGATTTCGACTATTCCTACGGTTCAGTAGCTGACGGTGCAGGCAGCAAGCTCGTTGTTGAGCCTACAAGAATCAAAGACGAGGAGCTTAACGGTCAGCAGGCAGTTAACTTCCTCGGCCTTGGCGGTAAGCCTTGGGCTTACGAGTTTACCGAGGATGACTTCAACAGCATCAAGGACTTCTTCGTAATGGAAGCTTACTTCTCCGCATCTAACGTAACAAATACTCAGTGTATCATGGGTGCATGGAACGCCGCTAACCTCGGATTTAAGATCGACGGCGGCAAGCTCAACGTTTGGGCGGCATTTGCATCTGTTGAGACAAGTGTTGAAGCAAGAAACGTAGCTTCTGTAGAGATCCAGCCCAATACATGGTACCATGCAGTTGCGGTTTACAACGGTCTTTCCATTAAGCTTTACATCAACGGTGAGCTTGTAGACGAGAACACAAACGTTAAGGGTGGACTTGATACTGTTTCCTACATTGCTCCCGGTCAGGAAGATAATCCCGAACCCGATAAGGTAACGTATAACTTCTGTGTTGGTGCAGGTGAATACGCTGACGGCAGTGCTATGTATCTTATGAACAACTGCAAGATCAACAAGGCGGCTCTCTACTCCGGTGTTATGACTGACGAGGACGTAAAGAACGCTTATAAGGTCGCAACTACAGCAGTTCCCTTCACCGACGTTGAGGACGGCTGGTATATCGACTCCGTTGAGTATGCGTACGCTACAGGTCTCATGAACGGAAGCAGTGAGACAACCTTCTCCCCCTCAGTTAAGACAAGCAGAGCGATGATCGTTCAGATGCTCTATAACCTTGAGGGCAGACCCGCTGTTGACAAGTCCAACAACCCCTTCACAGACGTTGCGGGTGACGCATGGTACGCTGACGCTGTTCTTTGGGCATATCAAAACGGTGTTACAACGGGTACATCCGCTACTACATTCTCTCCCGATGCGCTCGTAACACGAGAGCAGGTCGCAGTATTCCTCTACAGATATCAGAAGGATTACAAGAAGGCTGAGATAGGAGACGGCGCTGACCTCTCAAGCTTCCCCGATGCTGATAAGATCAGCCCCTATGCAGGATTTGCAGAGGCTATGGCTTGGGCAAACGCTAACGGTATCATCGGCGGTAAGAAGAACGGATCAGACGTAACCCTTTCTCCCCTTGATCAGGCGATGAGAAGCGAGGTCGCAAAGATGTTCGTTTCCTTCGATAAAAAGTTCTGATTAAATATTCTGAGGCACCTTTCGCGCGGAAGGTGCCTCTTTTTTACTTCACTTATGACCCAAAATTTCCTGCTTTGCAGGAGAATTCCGGCTTTTTATATCGGGCAGACGTCTCTCAAGGATCGCGAGGGACATCTCCACATCCTCGATCACTTCGTCGGCACTTCCCGCACCGATGGTGATCATGTCGCAGTCGCGGATGGCGTTCCAACTGAAGGTAAGCCCCACAAAAGGCGTCGTTCTGCCCGCCGCAAATGGCTTTATGGTCATAACCGGCTTTTTCGCGTACTTGATTATCTCGGCTACGCTTTCCACCTCCACCTGCATCAGAAATCCCATGCAGTTGAATATCTGTATGTACGTCTCAACATCGTATTCATTGGCATCGCTGTATAAAACAAGCTCGGGCATATGTGCGGAAAGCCCGGGTATCAGTCCGTTGTCGCGTATCATTGAAAGATAGTCGGGAAGTCTCTCAATGGTACGCTTGTTTTTGTTTACAAGCTGCTCGGCACAGGCGTGGTGCACAAGACAGAAGGTACTTCCGATCTCGCGGCTTTTTTTGATAGCCGCTTCCGCTTCCCGCCGTCCCTCGGGAGTATCGTCCACGTTAAAATACGGCGTGTCGATTATGGTTATCTTCTTACCCAGCTTGTCCTCGGCATACTTTATCGCCGCTGTGGCAAGCTCGTCCCCGCTGAAGGGACCCATAATGGCATCAATTCCGTATCTGAGATACGCTTCAAGAACAGGAAGGTAGGACTCGGGTGTGGAGTATCTGTTTTTTATCCCCTTGTCTGCGGCAGGACTTCTGTGGCTGTAGCCCATCAGCCAATTCGTACCCATCAAAATTCTCGGAAGCGACACGCCTCCCACATTCGTTCTCGGAAATTCTGCTGACATAAAAACTCCTCCCTTTTGCTGTAATCTTTATTCCTATATTATCATACCGCAAATACCTTGTCAATACATTATTCCGTCCCACTGAAAGTATTTTGTAGAAAATGATATTAATCTTAGTTGACAACTTCAGTGTCAAATCCGAGGGCGGCAGCATCCGTATAACAGGCTCAGCCGAGCGCGGTGCTATGTACGGTTGTTTTGATTTCCTTGAGAAATACGTGGGTTGCCGTTTCCTTAACGTAGACGTGGATTATATTATCCCCGCAGATGAAATTGATGTAAAAGACGTTGATTATTCCGAAACCCCCGGCTTCATTTGGAGAACACTGTACAATGTAAAAATAACTGTAGGGACAGATGTTACTGTTTGCTCAGCAAACGGTGACACCCGTCCCTACAATTTTATGCGTTTTAGAGGTTATTTTTTCAATTACAACAAACTTTGTCCGTTTTTTACCCAACCCTTGCCTTTTTCCTCTCGTTCATGGGATTCCACCGTCCCGTGACGAAGTACACCATGAACATTGTGAACAGTAAAAGATTATGGGAGATCATGCAAGCCCACGCGGAAACAAGTCCCAGAGAGAATATCTGCGTGCAGATAAACGTTCCGACTATCCGCACACCCCACATTCCGATAATATTGCTGATAAAGGGCATCGTGGTCTTTCCCATTCCCTGCATCATTCCTTCAACAACGATGGTGACTCCGTAGAACGGCTCGGAGAGGGCAACCATGCGAAGTACCGTAACACCCAGCGCAATTACCTCGGGATCCTTTGAGAAAATCCCCATCATCTGAGGCGCAAAGGCGAAAAGCAGACCGCCCGATATGAGCATAAGTGAAAGCTCCACTGTAATTATCATTCTTGACAGATCGCGTAGTCGCTCCTTGTCTCCCGCACCGAGGCAGTTTCCCGCAAGGGTTGCAGAGGCTGACTGCATACCGTAGCCGGGAATGTAGAACGCGGATTCTACCGTGTTGGCAATGGTATGTGCCGTCGTGGCAACGGATCCGATGGAATTGACCATTGATGCAAACGCCACGTAGCCGAAGGAAGTACCGAATCTCTGCAGAGCGTTGGGAAAGGCTACCTTGAGACAAGGTCTGAGAACTGAAAAATCGGGTTTTATGGAATAACCTCTCGGAGTTATCTCGGGATGCCTCCACACCGCAACTGCTATGGCAACACCTCCCACAGCAAAGGACACCGCGCTTGCCGTCGCCGCACCGAGCACACCAAGTCCCGCACCGGGCAAGGTAAAGCTGAAGGATGCGATGCTGACTGCTCTCGTATCGAATATCAAGAAGAAATTCAGTATGACGTTGATAATATTCACCGCTATACCAACTCTCATGGGAGTTTTCGTGTCTCCCGCCGCACGGAGGACGGTGCCGAAAATTATACTGGACGCGCGAAACAACATGGGAGTGTACAAAATAAAGAAATATTTCGATGCCATGGGACGGATAGCCTCGTCAACCTGCATCCACGTGGGGATGAAGGGAGAGAGGGACAGAGTAAGCAGAGTAAAAAGTCCCCCAAGCACCAAAACCGCAAGAGCCGCCTGAGACGTGGCACGTTTTGCCTTTTCAGGGTTTCCCGCACCTCTTGCCTGAGAAATATAGGAAAGAAAACCCACTCCTGCGGCTGATATCGTACTGCCCACAAGCCAGTTTACGGTGGTCGTGGAGCCAACCGCGGCAGTTGCGGCAGTGCCGAGAGAGCCAACCATGGCAGTGTCTATATATTGAACCGCCGTCATCAGAAGCTCCTCAAGCATGGTGGGCCACGCGAGAGCAAAAATGACGGGGAGCATATGCAGTGGAAGCTTATGTTTTTTCATGTAAAGGAACCCTCTCCTGTTACTGTCGAATTTTCACTTAATATATCTTACCACATTTCGCCGAATTTGGCAAGCACAAGCCGCCAAAAAATCCCCCTTGACCTCACCCTGTGAAATATGTTATAATTGACTCACCAAATGCTAAGGAGACGGAGTTATATGACTGATTACAAAGAACTTTGCGCCGCACTTCGGGCACTGACGGACAGCGTACCTCACATAATCGCAAATCTCGCCAACGCCTCAGCTCTACTGTGGGAAAGTCTTGAAAACATTAACTGGGCAGGCTTTTACCTTAAAGAGGGAGAATGTCTGATCCTCGGTCCCTTCCAAGGGAAGCCCGCCTGCATTGAGATCCCCATCGGACGGGGCGTTTGCGGTGTTGCCGCAGAAACGCGCGAGACTCAAAGAGTCCACGACGTACACAAATTTCCGGGGCACATCGCCTGCGACGGCGCCTCAAACTCAGAGATAGTCGTCCCCATTATTCGTGACGGCGAGCTTTTCGGTGTCCTTGACATTGACAGTCCCGTGTTTGACAGATTCTCTGAGGAGGATCAGACGGGGCTTGAGGAATTTTCAGCGATAGTCGCACAGCTTCTCTAACCTAGTCATGACCACCAGCCGTGCCGGTGGCTTGTGATAGCCCCCTTGGGGCATTTCACACGCTGAGCCTATAGGCTCGTCGAAAAATCCGCCATTTGCGGAAGTTGCCCTACTGCCACAGATGTGGCAACTATCCTTTAGCCTCCCTTGTGTAAAGGGAGGGGGGGATGTTATAATACGAAGTGCAACACCCCATAAAAAACAGATAAACCAATAGAATGATAAATTTGTATTATTGAGAGAAAGGCGAAGCCTTGAACGAAAAAAATACAAATTTGGGCAAAAGGATAGACTTCATGCTTTCCAAGGTGTAAAATGTAGTTACCACACAAAAAATTGTAGGGGGCGGCGCCCCCTACGTACTCTTTGGCGTTTTGCCGATCATTTTTTCCAAATGCAGCATCACCTTAGCTATTCTTACTTTTATTTTCTTGTGAGGATCTTTTCACCGTCGAATACTAAGTATCCGATACCCTCGCCGGATTTTCCGCCATCGAGGAAATATTTCTTGAAGGCGCGGCGCATTGAGTTGTCCTCATACCACTCCTCGAGAGACTTCTGATAGCTGTCGCCGAAGAGTCTCCACGCGTCACCAAAGTGGTCTTCCTCCTCTGTTTTGACGATATCCCAGTCGTCCATGAAGTCAATGGAGTTGGAGCCTGCGGGGAAAGCATTCTTATACCCGGGATAGAGGAGCCATGAACCGCATCCGCATACGAGAGCGTCTGTGCGACCGTGTTCCTTGGAGTAGAAGTCATACGCCATCTTGTAGGACTTCATTCTTGACTCATAGTCAACGGGACCGAAGTTGGAGGGAATATGGATTCCGAGACAGGGTCTGCCTACTTCGATGGTAAACCCACCGCATACACGGTTGAAGTCGTTGTCATATGTGCCGTCCTGATACTCAAAGCGTCCGAACTTGATGATCTCGCACCTCATGAAAAGTCCGAACCAGAAGCCAACGAACGTACCCCAATATCCGTAGATCTCATAGCATTCGTACGCTTTACTGCGGAGGTCGGTGAAGGTATCCCAGATCACGTCTTCCGGAACACCGCGCTTTTCATAAAGGGGCTTTGCTCTCTCGAGAGCAAAGAACAGCATGAGCATCCAGTAGGAGTATGAGTGGTTACCTGCTCTGTCCTTGAATTCAAGGAATATCTCGTCCATAACGTCGGAATCGAATCTGCATTCGTAATACTTGTCAACGAAAGAGTCGAACTCTTTTTCAAAGCCTTGCGCGATAACGCTGTCCGCAAGATCTCTGAAATAAACTTTTGCGTCCTCGGGGAACTCGCACTTGTCAAGGACAAGGTTCATAAACTCTAAATTCATAAAATAACACTCCTTTGTGTGAAAACAAGTTGCAAATTTATCAAAAGATTACTTCTCGGGAACGGTGTCGCCCTTGAGGAACGCGGCACTTCTTTCGGGAGCATCCTTCGCACCGTTCCACGGCTCATCCGTGTAGCGGTAATCGAACTTCTTGCAGAACCAGCTTACGTCGTCTCTGAGAGAGGCGATATATTCCGCCTCAGCCGCCCCCACAGTTTTGTAGAACTCGGCAAATTCCTTCTTGGACATTCTCTCCTGAGCTGCCGCAAGAAAACGGACAAAATGGTCAAGGCAGAAGTGGTGCTGAGCCGCCGTTTTCTCGCGGAAAGCGGGGTCGTTCTGCCAAAGGAGAGCCGCAGCCTCAACTCTCAGGTTAAAGTTGTGCTCAATCCTGTCACATATGTAGCATCCGTCGGATATCTCTCTCAGGCTCTTTGCCGCAGAAGCTCCGGATTTTGCGGGGAAAATACCGCATTTCATCTCGTTTACAATGTGGTCAAGATGACTTTCAAGCATCAGCGCAAGAGGCAGACGCTTGCCCATTGTAAAGAGCTTCATAAGATGGTCGGGACAAAATCCCGATTCGTTTGTTTTGATTCGCGTATCGGGCTCCATCATGGATGCACCGAGAATAAGCTCCGTTTCTTCCTTCTCAAGGCTGTCGTACATTCGGCAGAATGGGCAAATGTGCACACCCTCCTTAGATGCCTCAATAGATTCTTCAAACGCCATATTGACGGGTATTGTATAGATCTGTTCCATATATTAAGTACCTTTCAGTTGTTTTTTATGATCTTGCTCAAACAGCTATTACGGTAATTCTGTCTTTATCAAAAGCTAAACAGGGTAAGCGTTTTTTACTTTTCACTCCACGTGAGGATCTTCTCTCCGTCAAACACAAGGATTCCTCTGGCGCTTCCGGGAATGCCGCCCTCAAGGAAGTATTTCTTGAAGCCGCGTCTCATTGAGGTGTCCTCGGGAAGCTCTGCAAGAGGCTTTTCGCTGTGTCCGCCGAACACTCTCCATCTGTCACCGAAGCCCTCGTAGCTCTCACCCTTCTTATCATCGACCGAAACAAACTCGAACTCGTCCATAAAGCTGCGGGAATTGGAGTTTTCGGGGAATGCCGCCTTGTAAGGAGGATAGAGGAGCCATGATCCGCAGGAGCAGGGGAGGTAGTCGATGCCAAGCTCCTTGGTGTAGAAATCGTACGCCATTTTATAGGATTCAAGTCTCGCCTTGGGGTCAAACGGCTCTCCGCTTGAGGGAATATGTATGCTGAACAGCTTCTGACCTCTGGTGAAATTCACGCCGCCGTATACTCCGCCGTCATCGAACCAATAATCCGCATCCTGATACTCAAGGCGTCCGAACTTGATAATGCGGCAAAGGTAGAAAAGACCGTACCAACCCGCAACGAAAGTCCCCCACACGCCTTTGATCTCTTTACACTCAAGTGCCTTGCATCTGAGGTCAGAAAACGTATCCCAGAAAACCTCCTCGGGAACACCGCGCTTGTCGTAAAGTGGCTTTGCCTGCTCTGCGGCAAAGAAGAGCAGAAGCATCCAGTATTCATATACGGACCCGCCCGCCCTTTCGGCAAATTCCTTAAGCTGTCCCTCGGTCATATCCGAGTTACACTTTGAGGTAATGTATTCTTCGACCATCCCGTCAAATTCAGTCTCATAGCCCTCACCAATAAGACGGTCGGCAAGAGACCTGAAAAAGATACACGCTTCCTCGGGAAAGGCGCACTTTTCAAGAAGAAGATTCATAAAGTCCAGATTCACGGTAATATCTCCTTTGCTCTTGTTGCAGGTCAGCCGAGTGCGGCTTCATTGACAACGGTATTTTTATATGTTATAATTTAGTTATCGAATTAATGCAATTAACTAATGGAGCCTGTTATGGATAAAGTATATATAATCGACGCGGGAAACCTCAGCGGAGTACCATACGTTCGTCTCGGCGGTACGGGAAACTTTTCAGTATTCAAAACCTTCGACTGCGGTCAGTGCTTCAGGTTTGACCCCACCGACACTTCGGTGAGCTCCTACTCCGTTTCGGGAGTTGCTCTCGGCC
Source organism: Clostridia bacterium (assembly GCA_017531765.1). Lineage (GTDB taxonomy): Bacteria > Bacillota > Clostridia > Oscillospirales > CAG-272 > RUG11130. The sequence continues at coordinate 2,734 of JAFXKJ010000104.1, read as the reverse complement.
ATCACGTCACCTTCACCGAGGACCGAGACGGGGTCACCATCCTCGGCTCCACCGAGGAAGAATACAAACGCATATGGGAAAGATACCTTTCCCTCGACACCGACTACGGTGAGATCGACCGCATCGTCACAACCGCACTTGACGATGAGGGCTGTGCGGTGATGACACGCGCCGCCGAAGCGGGACGGGGCATTCGAATTCTCCGTCAGGACCCGTGGGAAGCACTCTGTTCCTTTATTATATCACAAAATAACAACATTCCGCGCATAAAAAAAATAATTTTTTCACTTTCTGAAAAATTCGGCGAAAAAACCGAAGACGGACGGGGATTTGCTTTCCCCACAGCCCGCGCTTTGGCCGACGCGGGAGAGGAAGAGCTGTTCGCCATGAAAACCGGCTTCCGAGCGAAGTATATTTACGACGCCGCAAGGCGCGTTGCCGACGGGGAATTGGACCTTGACGCTATAGTGAGGATGGAAAACTACGCCGACGCGGAAGGCGAGCTTATGAAGATCAAGGGAGTGGGACCGAAGGTCGCCGCCTGCGCACTCCTTTTCGGTTTCGGTAAGACCGAGGCTTACCCAGTTGACACGTGGATGAAGAAAGTGACCGCCCGTCATTTCAAGTCCGCCCCCGACCCGAAGAAGTTCGGCAAGGCGGCTGGTATCGCACAGCAGTACCTTTTCTACATGGAGAGATACATAAACGAGGGGAAATAAAATGAAAAAAGTTCTATCATGAGCGTGACTTTTTGTGTCCGAAATGCGTCTATATTGGTAGAGATGAAAATGACCGATTTGATAAAAACGAAAGGAGAAAGACTCAAATGAAGAAAACGAAAATACTTAAACTGGCGTGCACGGTTTTAGCCGCATTGACGGTGATGCTCCCCGTATGCACCGCAGTAAACCTTCCCGACATGATCGATCCCATCGAAAGCGTGGTAAGACTCGGCAAATTTTCGTCAAAGATCGATCCCACAATTCCTTTTGACGAAGGGTGCGTGGTAGTGTACCTATCCAAACCCGCAAGCGAAACTTCGCCCTACAACAAGCTTACTGTGAAGGATCTTCCGTTCCTCGAACTTGAGAGTGTTGAGTACGTCCCCACACATACAGATTACAGAGCGCCGGATATATACCTTCTCAACCTAAAAAATCCGGGCAGACGCGAGGTCGCCGAGGCTATCGTTGCTCTTGAAAACAACTACGAAAACATAGCGGCAATGGACAATCTTATCGTAAACATGGTAGTCCCTTGCCCGGCTATATCTCCGAAGTACGATTATCTTGATGTCGGAGGTAAGTTTACCCGCAACGAATACAAAACAAGATATGATTTTATTTGTCCGGAATTCGATATTAATGAGTTTTCCGTTGAGTTTTCAAAAGAGCCTGATGTCCCCCTCTCAGAATTTCCCGAAATCGTATTCCCTGAGATCACAGCGGAAATAGACAAGGTAGCAAAATACGGAAATAACTACTACACTGTATATCTGAAATCCATGGAAGAAGTTCTTCCGTACCACGAAACGATGGAAGAACAGCTGATGAGAGTTTATAAAGCAGTTGCTGCACTTAATCACAGGGCAGAAGACGATATTAAAAAAATCCATTTTCCTAATTTTGAATTTAACGAAGGTCAGCTTCCGTACTCGGAATGTAACGTTTATGATTATACCCGGGAAGATTGGTTCGCTTCTGCAGTCAATTACGTCATAAATTGGAATTTAATGCAGCCCGAGGTATTCAGTATCAAAGGGCCGGTCACGATAAAGAATACTTGGAACGGAGAAGAAGTGGTCTACGTAGAGAGCGATGACCTGAAGATCTATCAGCATAACTTCTATCCCGAAATGGGCATGACGAGAGCTATGCTTGTGACAGTACTTTTCCGTATCTCAAATTACCCTTACGTAAATGCGGGTAACGTGTTCTCCGACGTACCCGACGATCAGTGGTACTCGGAAGCTGTAAAATGGGCGTATGAGAACGACATCATCGAGGGCGTCGGTGACGAAAAATTCGCTCCCGACCGTGAGATCACCCGAGAGGAATTCGTCACTATCATGTACCGTTACCACACCGAATGGAACGACTCTCCCGTCAGATACAGGACGGATTTCACGGGATTTTCCGATTCGTCCGCAGTGTCCGACTGGGCTCACGAGGGTATGGCTTGGGCGGTAGGAAATCACCTTATCGAAGGACGTGACGGAAACCTTATCGCATCCTCAGCCACTATCACCAGAGCAGAAGCGGCAAAGATCATCATGCGCTACGACGATTACACACCTAAGGCGTGATACTTCAGTAAAATAGCAAAGGCTGACCAAGCTTTACACTTAGTCAGCCTTCTTTTTTAATCTATGTCCTCAACCACAGTTTCCGGAGGCACGTCAAGCTGCCACGGGTCGCGGAGATAACGTCTCAGCTTTTTGAGGGCGGCGGCGTAGTAAAATCCGTCGCAGATCCTTTCGTCCATGTTGACTGTGTACTCAACGTATTCCTTCTTCACCGCCTCACCCTTGGCGTTCAGCTCATAGCACCTCTGCTTCGCGCCGAAGGCAATGAACACAGGGCAGGTTCCGAAGTCGTAAAGGTGATGATGCACGGGAGGAATACCGAGAGATCCCATAGACGTTATGTACAAAGAGCAGTGGAAAGGACTTACGTTGGTAAGGAAACGCGGAAGAAGTCCCATGTAATCAATGAATCTGATAATGTTTATAGTT
>JAFXKJ010000103.1 GCA_017531765.1 Clostridia bacterium | reverse complement strand
ATGCTTTTAAGTTTTTGCTTCATTGAGCCTATTCTGAAATAGTTAATCCAGCCTCTCGTTACCTCATTTATCTTCTTGATGCGGTATGTGAGGTCTACGCTCCAACTTCTTTTGCACAGTTGTTTGAGTTTTCTTTTGAACTTTTCTACTGAACTTTCGTGTGGTCTTGCTTTCTATTCAGATTTGTCTTTCCAAAATCCAAATCCAAGATATTTTAGTTTGCTTGGTGGGGTAATCTTTGTTTTTGTCGCATTTACCTTTAATCCAAGCTCCTTTTCTATCCACTTTGTTATGGAATACATTACCCTTGTCGCTGCCGCTTTGCTTTTTACTACAATTACTACATCATCTGCGTATCTTGTAAAGTGCTGTCCACGGCTTTCAAGCTCTTTATCAAGTTCATTCAGCATTATGTTGCTAAGTACAGGGGATAAATTTCCACCTTGGGGTGTTCCTATGTCTGTTGATTTGTATTTGCCGTTCTCCATAACACCCGCTTTGAGATATTTCCTAATCAATGACTCTGTATCTCCATCGTGTATTACTCTTCCGACATAACTCATCAGCTTATCTTGTGGTACATTGTCAAAGAATTTCTCAAGGTCAATATCTACTACCCATAAATATCCGTCATTGAAATATTCAAGCAGTTTCACTATGGCTTGTTCGCACTTTCTGTTAGGTCTAAAACCATAACTGTAGTCGCTGAATAACGGTTCAAATATTGGGGTTAGTATTTGCGTTATTGCTTGTTCAATTACTCTGTCAATTACCGTGGGAATACCAAGTTTCCTTACTCCGCCGTTTGGTTTAGGTATTTCTACCCTTTTTACAGGTTGTGGCTTGTAAGTTCTTTTTCGGATTTGTTCCTTAATACAGTTCCAGTTCTTTTGCATATATTCTTCAAGTTCTTGGACTGTAACTCCATCTACACCGCCTGCTCCTTTGTTTGCATAAACTCTTTTGTAGGCAGTTTTAATGTTTTCGTCACTCAGTATCCTTTCAAGCATTTCTGACATATTCCGTCTCTTCTCCTTTCCGCTTCTAAGTCATCTTTGCCTTATGTTGTAATGTTTCCAAAAGGATACGCCTTGCTACCACATTCTGTCAGGCTTATGCTTAGAACATACATTTCAAATTGACGCTTTGAATTGTTCAGTCCTTCCCGAAAAATATTTTCTTCGGTACTATGACCTCTGCTGACTTCTCATAGTTCGTTGTTACTGCAGATTTCTCTGCCTATGAGACCTCACGGGATAAATCATTACTCTTTCCTCGTCTACCCTCTTAATTTACACACTTGGGTTACGGTTGCCTTTGGGACTTCGTTGCTTGTAGCCAACTTATCCGCCAAATATGCCTTAGTATTAAGTTTCTGTTCGTAGGGCTACGATTTCGCTATCCCTTCTTTTCGCCTACACCTCACGATGCAAACCTTGGGAGTCGCTATAGAGTTCGTCGGCAACTACGCCTCGGTGGACTTTCACCACAGAGCATTGATATGCCCGTCATACAACAAAAAGCCACGGGTGACCCGTGGCTTTTTGTAATGCAAAGTGCAAAGTGCAGAATGCAAAATTGTGTTGGGGTGGTCGTTCGCTGACGGAGATGACGTGTGGCAGCAGTCGTACGTGAGGGGGGGATATGGGATTTTCCCCTACGGGGTAGACGGAACACCGTTCGTGTTTATGTGATCTTAGTGAGCCCGAATACTTGATTTATATGCTGCGACGAAGTATAATATAATCATAAAATGTGGAGGACATAACCATGACAGATAAACTGCACCGATATATTGAAAAATTCAATGCCGATGACGAGGATATTTACTCTCAGCACGTGAAGAATTCCGATGCCGAAGAATTTCTCCGCGACGAGATACCCCTTGTCGATTTCCCCGACAAGGAACTGGAAGAGGTATACTATTTCCGCTGGTGGACCTTCCGCAAGCACATAAAAATGACGGAGGTCGGCCCCGTAATTACGGAATTTCTCCCACCCGTGTCGTGGAGCGGACCGTATAATACGATCAACTGCCCGGCATCTTTCCATATCCGCGAGGGAAGATGGCTTCGTGACAAGGACGGGATCGTTGAAAATTATATCAGATTCTGGCTTGACGGCAAGGGAAAAGCGGACTCCTACTCGTCATGGCTCCCTCATGCGGTGACGGAGTACTGTGAGTTAAAGGGAGAGTTTTCTCTCGCAATAGAAAAGCTTCCTCAGATGATCGACTTTTTCCGCCGCCGCGATGAGAAAAGCCTTCACGAATGCGGACTTTACTACTCTATTGACGACAGAGACGGAATGGAATTTTCCATCGGCGGCTCAGGCTTCAGACCTACCGCAAGCTCTTACGCCTATGCAGATGCACTTGCAATAGCAAAAGTTGCCGATATGGCGGGGGAGGCTGATATTGCCGCAGAATTTACCGCCAAGGCTGAAAAAATTAAAGATGCCATGGAAAAATATATGTGGCGCGGCGGATTCTACAGAACGATTCCTTTTGACCCCCAAGGTAGCGTGACTTTCGCTGATGCGCTGAACGTGGATGACGCTCACAACGTACGTGAGCTTGTTGGATATATTCCGTGGTACTTCAATATTCCGCCTAAGGGCAAGGAAACGGTGTTCGGGCTGCTCCGCGACGAGTCGGTATTCTCAGCGAAGTACGGACTCACCACTGCCGACATGGGACATCCGAGATTCATGGAAAAACATGACCACGACTGTCTCTGGAACGGTCCCGTGTGGCCGTTTGCAACCTCGCAGACTCTCGTTGCCGCCGCTAATATGCTGAGAAGTTACGGTGAGTGCGGATTTAGCAAAGACGATTACTACTATCTCCTCCGTCAGTATGCGGAAAGTCACCGACTAACGAGGGACGACGGACGAGTTGTCCGCTGGATAGACGAGGATATGAATCCCTTCGACGGTGTATGGGAGGCAAGAAGAAGCCTCATGAACAAGCCGTACGATATTTACGAACGCGGCAAGGATTATAACCATTCTTTGTTCTGCGATCTCGTGCTTTCCGGACTTTTCGGAATCTCGGTGAAGGACGGACGTTTCACCGTTGATCCGATGGTACCCGACACGTGGGAAGGCTTCAAGGTGGAAAATCTGTGGCTCGACGCCAAGAGATACAGAGTGGTTTGGGAAAAGGGAAAGGCTGACGTAGAAGAGTATTGACAGTGTGGCAGGATGCCGCACAAAGCTGAGAAAAATGGACGAATTGAACATCGTCCCTCAGACTACTGACAAAGTAATTAATTTGAAATACAGTTGGCAAATTAAACAAAAAGGCAAAACAACAAAGCCTCCCTCCGAGAGGGAGGGGGACCACGTAAGTGGTGGAAGGAGCCTGCGCAACTAAAAGCTTAGTTTATTTTACTGCTTACGCACTCTCCTTCACCCGCTTCGCGGGAGCTCCCTCTCGGAGGGAGCCTTGTT
>JAFXKJ010000102.1 GCA_017531765.1 Clostridia bacterium | reverse complement strand
TCTGTCGTGCCGACAATACTTGCATGGCGACGTGCCGGGAAGATAGGTAGATGCCAACACAGCAGAGGTTCCAAGGAATCTCTGCTTAAATATTCCTCCTTAGCTCAGTTGGCAGAGCATGCGGCTGTTAACCGCAGGGTCGTTGGTTCGAGCCCAACAGGGGGAGATGAAAAAAGCACTTCGTTGGAAGTGCTTTTTTCAATGAAATTCGTTCCTAAAGGAACGAGTGAAATATCGCTTCGCGATATGAAATACGCTTCGCGTATGAAATATGCCTACGGCATATGAAGGTACGAATTTTTAGTTTCTCAAACTGATTTGAATAGGCTCGAAAGGGGTCTGGCGCATTGCTTCCGCCCGGGTAGTCAAAATCTTCACCTCGGTACGCTCGGCTTGATTTCTCCTTTTCGGCGTTACACACTTCATAAAAACGATTCTCAATCGTTTTTGCCTCGCCCCCCTTGCAGGCGGTGTTATCATCCCATTTGTAAAGTAGATCCACAGCGTAATATTTATTGATTTACACGCTAATATTGTTCGTCATATTAGCGTGGAAGTCAATCAAAAACGCAAAAGCCGTACTCCATTCGAATTTTGGGTTAATACCACATTTCTATTGACTGGCTTCTAATATTGTGATATAATGTAATAAATACATCTGCTTTTGCAGATCGCGAAAGGAGTTTTGCATTATGACAGTTTTTTATGAGGTAATTTCTAACTGAAACTGAATATGCGGCGCTATATAAAGACGGGGATATAAAGCCTCTTTGTTTCTGTGCCGTTTTAAGTAACCTTTCGTGAATACTATAGCTTTCGGTTGTAGCACACTCAAAAGGGTGTGTCTTTTTATATCTAAATTCAGCCGTAGGAGTAGCGCCGACAAGGTCTACTTTCTACGGTATTTTTGCGCCCATTTTCAGAATCCGGAGATTGAAAGGGGATTGGTCTTTTATGGAAAAATATGGAGTAATCAGCGCAATCAGTAACATAAAAACGGAGGAATTTAATATTGAATTCTAAAGATTATGGCTATGAACGACTATTAATGTCGGAAGATACAAGTAGCATTATTCTAAGAACTTTGAGTGAAATGAATATCATAAAACCGATTTGTTCACTTATCCGTTCAAAGGCGGGAATATCAGTGTATCGTGTGGAATCAGAAGAAAGAAAACTCATTTTGAAAACTTTCGATAATAAGGAAGACACACGAGAGATCGAAAACTATTTATTGCTGTCTAAGCTTGGAATCCCCACGTTGTTGCTTTTAGACTATACTGACGATGCTATACTTTTACCGGATATAGAAGTGAGCACAGAATATAGATTAGGCACAAAAAATGATCTCAATGACACGAGAGTCGCTTGTGCGATAGCAAAATGGTATAGAAAACTACACTCAGAGGGAACACGGTATCTTACTGAGAATAAGACTCCGATGTACGATGAAAGTGATGCGATTACGGTATCCAATATGGAGTTTGTTGCAATGAAGACAGCCACAAAAGATAATTCTCTTTGGAAAACGGTAGCTGATAACTATAACGTTATTCGTAGTCTAATTGATGTTCTGCCACGTACATTGACCTATAATGATTTTTACTATACAAATCTTATAGTAGCGAAGGACTATAGCAGCGCATTTATGTTTGACTACAATATGCTTGGCAAAGGCATAGCTTACGGCGACGTACGTAATGTAACGAGCTCACTTTCACCTGAAGCCGCAACTGTATTCAAAAACGAATACAATACTGAAGGACTTGAAGCTGAAGCATTTGCGGATGCTTTTATATCGCCGCTTGTCACACTATACCATGCCTGTCAATTGAGAGAACTGCCGTTGTGGGCAAAAGGAGCATATGACGAGTTGAAGAATGGAGATATAGAAAAGTATTTACACGAATGGTTAAACGCGGAGGGGTGATGGAGTCATCCGTGACGGGTACGAGTTTATAAAGAAAGTGGAGGCGAACGATGACTATAATACTCTTTATTTAAGACAATTATGATATATTGGGTAAATAATATTCAACATCCCAACTTATGTAAAGAAATATATTTTTACAAATGGTATACTTGTTTCAGAAGGGAGGGTGATGACTATGAGTGAATGGATATTTGCAGTGCAAAGGCTCGTTGACTATATCGACGATCACGTATTGGAGAATCCGTCGTTGGCAGAAATATCTTCGCAGGTCGGTTATTCGCCGTGGTACTGCTCGGAGCAGTTCCATCGGGTCGTCGGTATGACAATTAAAGAGTATGTGGCGAAAAGGCGTCTCACCCTTGCGGCTTTGGCACTGCGGGACACGGATATGCCCGTCTTGGACGTTGCCCTTGAATACGGCTTTTCCTCTCAGCAGGCATTGACGAGAGCCTTTAAGGACGCTTTCGGATGCTCGCCGTCTGCCTACAGAAAGGGTCCCGTGCCCTTACCGTTTACAATGAAAAAGGTGGTCGTCACCCCTTCGGATTACAGCGAACAAGGAGATTTTACTATGAGTAATTTGGTCACGCCGAATCTGAGGATCGAGCATATCCCCGCGCACAGATTCCTCGGAGTGTATGAAAAGTCTGAGACCTCGGGAGGAAAACTCTGGCCGGCTCACGACTGCGACCTGCTTTGCGGCATCGTTCAGAGTATAACGGACTTTCACCCCGTGGTTTCAAGCCACACGGCAGGGTGGAAATGGGTAAACGGAGAAAGAAAGTATTTTTACGGCCTTGGAGTTGACGCGGACTACGCCGGAGCAGTTCCCGAAGGGTTTGTTCTGACGGAGGTTATTCCCGCGAGCTACTATTTTGTGTTTGGTCACCCGCCCTTTGATTACCTGACGGAAAACGCAGAGGTAATGGCGAGAGTTGAGGACATGGCGTGGAATTTTGACCCGTCAGAGCTTGGTTACTGTTGGAACGAGGTCGCCTGCCAGGATTATCAGCGCCATTACCCCGAGGTGAACGGGTATCAGGTGCTTCGCCCCGTAAAGCAGATAAAAAAGTAGCATTATCATGAAACCACAAATGGCGTTAAGCTATTGACAGGGAAATGAAAAAGGTATATACTGAAGTAAATGTGACAAGGAATCTAACGGATGAAGTTTGTCGTTGCATATCAAAGTGAGGCATGGTGGTTCAAATGAATCAAAACAAGATGGTTCTTACGAAAGACGTTATCGAAAAGACGCTGAATCAGGGAAGCTCTAAGCCTAAGAAGACTTTGGGGGTTTTCCTCTGTATTGCCGCATTGTTTGCGAGCGAGGGAGCAGTTTTCGCCTTTGTTTGCGCTGAATTCGTTATGGGATTTGTTTTACTGGCGCTTGGTATTTATCTGTGGTACACTGCGGTGAAGAAAATTCGTGAGGGCGTGAAAAACAAGGAAAACGCCCTCGGCGGTCAGTATATGATCCTTCAGGCTACCTGCGTCGGTGTCAAAAAAGACGTTTTCGATGATAATGAAACAACTCTGATAACTTACGTCACCGCGTTCTCAAACGGTGACTCGATAAAAACGGATTACCTTTTGGGTAGCGAAGGGGACGTTTTTTACCTCGTTTATCTGCCGGACTCAGGGAAAGCAAATGCCGTTTTCAATGGGAGATATTATGTCCCTTCGGGGGAGCTGTTCATCGTAAGGCAGTAAGCCGCGTGTGCAGTGGGATTATATTGTCAGTTTAATTTTCGTTTCAATTTTCATCACACATGGGAGGTAACTATGAGATACATAACCGAGCTTCACGCACATTCCGCCGAGTGCAGTGAATGTGCCGAGGTGGCGGCAGACAGACTTGCGCTGAAATACATCAGGTGCGGCTACGACACACTTGTTTTGACCAACCATTTCAAGCAGTACGAGGTAGAGCGCTGCGGATCTTTTGAGAAAAGTGTGAATACGCTCTTTGAAGCCGCGAAAAAAGCCGCTGATTTTGCGGGTGATCGCCTTAACGTGATCCCCGCGGTGGAGGTAACACTCAACAGACCGTGGAACGATTATCTCATTTACGGTGTGACACGCGAATTTCTCATGGAGGACGATGGGATCTTCGATTATTCCCTCGAAAAGCTCTACGCCCGTACAAGCGAGGCGGGGATGCTTCTTGTGGAGGCTCACCCAATGCGGTTTGGATCCTCGCCAATGAAGCCGAAATATGTGGACGGCTATGAAATATTCAACGGAAGCAACCCAAACAACGAGCTTGCGCTGTCATGGTGGGAGAAATACCGCGACACGGCACCCATCTACACCTCGGGCACAGACCTACACCGCCTTGACCAGTGCCCTAACGCGGGAATCCTGACGGGCGAGCCCATAAGGACGAACGAGGATCTCATCAGAGTTCTTCGCTCTGGGGATTATGGGGTGTATTGCGACTACGGCTCGGTAAAGTAAGTGTTTGTCGCACATGAGCTTGAAGCGCCCATCGAACGATGGTACGGGAAAGGGATGTATTGCCCCTCCCTTCGCTGTGGCGGGGTTACCCGAATCAGTGTCTAACTAAAGAAGCGAGGGTAACAATCGCTTAAGGGTAATTGAAAACTATGTTTTGAAATCCAATAAGTAGAAAAACGCCGATTTTTCGGCGTTTTTCTCAGCTTGATGACAAAGTATTCTTATAAATAAGTAATTAGTAAAATTAACAAGTGTCATAAGACAAAGCCTCGTCAGAGGCTCTATCTATCGGTAGGGGAGGACACCATGACGTCCCGCTTCGTAGGCTTATAACCCGCACGTTTGGTCTATCGCCTTGCGTAAGCCCCCCCGCTGTCGGTAGGGGCAACAACCGTAGGTTGTTGTCGCATTTCGCGTAGCGAATATGCTGTGGGCGTCCTTGCTCCTCCCGCTTCGTAGGTCTACAAACCGCACGTTGTGTCTATAACCTACCGTACCATCTCCACCTGTCCTGTAGGGGACGTTTTCCGTCGGGAAAATTTAACGCAGCACCGCTGTGCGCAGTAAAACCCCGTGTGGCGTCCCGCTTCGTAGGCTTATAATCCGCACATTGTGGCTATCGCCCAAAGTAGAAACCCTCTCCGTCATTTGCCCTGAAATGCCACCTCTCCCGGAGTGAGAGGCTATACTTCGGCTGTGGCTGAACTTACCTCTCGCCCTGCGGGAGAGCTGTCAGCTTT
>JAFXKJ010000101.1 GCA_017531765.1 Clostridia bacterium | reverse complement strand
CGGTTGTTGCCCCTACAGGACAGGTGGAGATGGTGCGGTAGGTTATAGGACGGATGTGCGGGTTATAAACCTACGAGACGGGCGGATATGGATATCCCCAGCATATTCGCTTCGCGAAATGCGACAACAACCTACGGTTGTTGCCCCTACAGGACAGGTGGAGACGGTAAGGTAGATTGTCGGTCGAATGTGCGCCTTGTAACCGGGCGTGGCGGGACAGTCGGGGACGGCAAGGCGGCGACACAGAAACTTCTTTTCATATTTATATTGACAAAACATTAAAAATATTGTACTATTATAATTGCACTAATTTTAATCGAAATGCACGATTTTTGCATCTGTGCTGACATTTCCGTCGAATGCAAAAGGTTTGACGGAAAATCAAAACGTCAAAGATAAATTTCTTAAAAAATTTCACGTTTCTTGTCAGTGGAAACGCGATAACTTGAAATTTATCCCACAACCTATATTATGATGTTCACCCTCGGCAGTTTTCCTATGAGAAAACCCTGCAGAGCAGTGAGATCGCAGCTGCAAACACGGCATCCGCCGCGTTTTGTAACACACTCTTTGCGGGGGCTGCGATTAGCCGAGTGTGAGGCGGCGCAGAGCTGTAATACGGCTATACGCGGTCTTTTGCCGCAAAGGGGGATGCAAAAAATGACTAACAGAAAACATCTTATCGAACTTAAAGACATCACCGTCTCTTTTGACGGAGAGAAGATCCTTGACGACCTGTCACTGTATATCCGTGACGGGGAATTTGTCACGCTCCTCGGTTCTTCCGGCTGCGGAAAAACCACCACTCTCCGTATTATCGCCGGCTTTATTGAGCCTGACGAGGGACAGGTGTTTTTTGATTCACGTGATATCACAGGTGTGCCTCCCTATAAAAGAGAGGTCAATACCATTTTCCAGCGCTACGCTCTTTTCCCGCACCTGAACGTGTTTGAAAATATCGCTTACGGTCTTCGCGTCCGCAAATTCCCCAAGGCGTTCATCGAAGAGGAAGTTACAAAAATGCTTCAGCTCGTCGGCCTTGCGGGATTTGAAAAGCGCAGTGTTACCAAGCTTTCCGGCGGTCAGCAGCAGAGAGTTGCCATCGCCCGCGCGCTCGTTTTGAAGCCTAAGGTGCTTCTCCTTGACGAGCCCCTTGCCGCACTTGACCTGAAGCTCCGCAAGGATATGCAAAAGGAGCTTAAGAATATCCAGAAGCAGCTTGGTATCACCTTTATCTACGTTACCCACGACCAGGAAGAGGCCCTCTCCATGTCCGACACGGTGGTCGTCATGAACAAGGGTAAGATCCAGCAGATCGGCACACCCCTTGACATATATAACGAGCCGAAAAACGCCTTCGTTGCCGACTTTATCGGGGAAAGTAACATCATCGACGGTATTATGAAGGAGGACTATGAGGTCACCTTCGCGGGTCACACCTTCAAGTGCCTTGACTCGGGCTTTGCTCCCGGCGAGGAGGTTGACGTTGTCGTCCGTCCCGAGGACGTTGACATCGTTTCCACAAACCGCGGCATGGTTCGGGGCAGAGTCACCTCCGTTACCTTCAGAGGCGTGCATTTTGAGATCATCGTTGACGTGCGCGGCTTTAAGTGGATGATTCAGACCACCGACGAGCACCACGAGGGTGAAGAGGTGGGCATCTACGTTGAGCCCGACGCAATACACATCATGAAAAAGAGCGAATATTCCGGTCTCTACGGCGACTACAGCTCCTACAGCGACGAGATTGAGGAGCTCAGCAATCCCTACGACGAAGACGAATTCGAAGAAGAGGAAACCGATGAGGAGGCTTCCGCCGAGGATGGGGAGGACAACGAAGAATGAAAAAAAGATCCCTCGGAAGTATCCTTGTGGCTTGTCCGTACTACCTTTGGGCGGTAATTTTCGTGGTAGTTCCCGTGCTGATGGTGGCTTATTACTCCTTCACCGATGCGGACGGCGCATTTACTCTTGAAAATATTAAGGCTCTCGAAGACTACGGCCCCACCTTCCTTGCGTCCATAGTCTATTCCCTTATTGCCACGGTAATATCCCTTCTTATCGCTTACCCCTTTGCTTATATCATGAGCAGAAAGGGTCCCTCATCCCAGAGGATCATGATGATGCTCGTTATGCTCCCTCAGTGGATGAATCTTCTTATCCGTACATATTCCTGGATGAACATCCTTGAGAAGAACGGTCTTATTAACAACGCCCTGGCGGCGATAGGGCTCTCTCCCCTTGAGATGATCGGTACCCCCGGTGCCGTTATCTTCGGTATGATATATAACTATCTGCCCTACATGATACTGCCCATCTACACCATTATGTCAAAGATCGACACCTCTCTCCTTGAGAGCGCGGAGGACCTGGGTTCAAATTCACTCTCAAAGCTCCGCCGCGTGATCCTCCCCCTCAGCGTACCGGGAGTTGTGTCGGGAATTACCATGGTTTTCGTGCCCTGCGTGTCTACCTTCTATATCTCACAGAAGCTTGGCGGTGGTAAGATCATGCTCATGGGCGACGTTATCGAGCGTCAGATCCAGGTACAGAACAACTATAACCTTGGCTCTGCTCTGTCTCTTGTGCTTATGATATTCATTCTCATCAGCATGGCGGTGCTCAACCGATTCTCTGACGGAAACGAGGAAATAATAGTGTGAAAATACAGACAGCTTTAATCTGAACTACTGCTGTTTCACACGTAAACTCACCCTAAAAATGGGACCCAACCCATTTTTGTTCCTACGGAACTCAGTTGAGTTTCATAATTCTCATATGTAGCTTAAATCTGAATGGAGATGAAGTATGAAAAAAAACACTCTCGGTAACGTGTTTACCTCCCTCGTTTACGTGCTCCTTTACGCACCGCTGCTCGTTATGGTGTTTTTCTCCTTTAACGAGTCCAAAAGCACCTCTGTTTTCTCGGGATTTTCTCTCCGTTGGTACCGCGAGCTTTTTGCAAGCAGTGACACGGTAACCGCGCTGAAGAACACCCTTATCCTTGCCGTAGCATCCGCTGTGATCGCTACCGTTCTCGGCACTGCGGCGGCTGTGGGCATCTGGAAGATAAAGCACCGCACCGCAAGAAGCGCGGTAATGACCGTGACCAACATTCCCATGATGAACCCCGAGATCGTAACGGGCGTATCAATGATGCTCCTTTTCGTTTTCGTGGGACGTCTCATCGGCGCTGCTCAGTCACTGAGCTTCTGGACGCTTCTCATCGCCCACATAACCTTTAACCTGCCCTATGTTATACTGAACGTATTACCAAAGCTCCGTCAGACGGACAAATACCTTTACGAGGCGGCGATGGACCTTGGAAGCACGCCAATGAAGGCGTTTTTCCGCGTGGTACTCCCTCAGGCGTACCCCGGAATTCTTTCGGGACTTATCATGGCGTTCACTCTGTCCCTTGACGACTTTGTCATCAGCTACTACACGGGCGGAGTTGATTTCCAGACCCTCCCACTCAAGATATTCGCAATGACCAAAAAGACGGTGAAGCCGAATATGTACGCGCTGTCCACGCTGATATTCGTGGTAGTGCTTCTCCTTCTCGTTATGTCAAATCTTCTGGGTGAAAACGAAGATCCCCGAAAGAAGTCCCGCAGAAAGAAGCCTGCGTCGAAGACTCCGAAGAAGATTGCCCTCATAGTATGCGGTGCTCTCCTTCTGTCCCTCGTTCCCGCGGGTATCTTCCTCGGAAAAAGCGGAGAAAAGCCCCGTGTTTACGAGCTTGAGGGTAATTATTTCATGGACGAGGCGACGGGTAAGTCAATCTACGCGGGAACTACGCTTAACGTGTTCAACTGGGGTGAATACATCTCAGACGGAAGCGAAGGGACTCTTGACGTTATCTCGGAATTCGAAAGAATCACGGGAATCGACGTAAATTATCAGAATTTTGACTCAAACGAGTCAATGTACGGCAAGCTAACAAGCGGAGCCGTGGCATATGACGTGATAATCCCGTCGGATTACATGATCGAAAGGCTGAAAAACGAAGGAGAGCTTTTGAAGCTCAATTTCGACATGATAGACAACTATCACTACATCGACGAGAGGTACAAGAATCTGTACTTTGACGAAAACAACGAGTACAGTGTACCGTACAACGTGGGTATGGTGGGACTCATTTACAACACATCCATGGTAAAAGAGGCTCCCGACAGTTGGGAGATCATGTGGGATGAGGAATATAAGAACAATATTCTCACGTTCAACAACTCCCGCGATGCCTTTGCCATTGCCCAGTTTCTCCTTGGAATCGATCTGAACACCACAGATGAGTCTGAGTGGCGTGCGGCTGCTGACAAGCTTAAGGAGCAGAACAGTGTGCTTCAGGGACGTGTAATGGACGAGGTTTTCAACAAGATGCAGGGAGGAAACGCGGCAATTGCGCCTTATTATGCGGGAGACTTTCTGACAATGCAGGAGATCAATCCCGACCTTGAGTTTGTATATCCGAAGGAAGGAACAAACACCTTTGTTGACTCTATGTGTGTACCGAAGTCATGTCAGAACTACGAGGCGGCGATGTTGTTTATCAACTTTATGCTTGAGCCTGAGGTAGCTCTTGCCAATGCGGAATACATATGTTATGCATCACCGAACACATCGGTGACAAGCAATGAGGATTACAAGTATTATCAAAACGAGATTCTTTATCCGAAGAAAGAAAATATGCCGAAGGTACAGTATTTCCATGATATGGATGAAAGTACCCGTAAGCTTTATCAGCGTTTGTGGGAAGAAGTTGTAAACGATTAAATCGTAATATAATTATCAGTTTAAGGGGAGGAGCACTTGTGTTTCTCCCCGTAACGGCAAATTTATGGCGGTACGGAATATCTGCACGTCACCTCTATCGGTGACGGAATCCTATAAGATTACCGTAGGGCGGGGGCTTGCTCCCGCCGCAACGTAAGGTTAAATCCTCACGTTCATCTGTGAAGAAACCAATCTCCCTACTTGGCATAGCCAAGTAGTCCGCCTGAAGTAGCACATTCGCTAACGCGAAGTGCTCTTCCATTGGCTAACCCTTTCTTTTGTTGCCTTCGGCAACAAAAGAAAGGTGAGAAAAAGGTTTATGTTTTTGCTTCGGCAACAAAAGACAAGAGAAGAAGAGATCGCGTGCGGAGATAAATTAGCCTTCTCCAGCGGAGAAGGTGTCGGTGAAACCGACGGATGAGGAGATACCGCGATCAGAAGGCTAAACCTACACGAACGGGAGATTCATGGATCTCCCCTACAATATATAATACCGTTTTGCCTAAACTTGCACGAACGGGAGGATATGGAATCCTCCCCTACCATGTATTATAACGCTTCCAATTCATTTTGCACTTTGCATTTTGCATTTCCTCCTCCCCCTCTCAGTCAGCTGACGCTGACAGCTCTCCCAAGGGGAGAGCCTATGTCAAAGTATCCGATAAAATCCCGCTTTTCGCCACGCGAAAAGCTTCATCAATTTTGCATTTTGCACTTTGCATTTTGCATTTATTCAAAGGAGAATTTATACAATGCCTATTAAAATTCCGAAAAATCTACCGGCGTACGATATGATGACCGAAGAAAATATTTTCGTTATGGATGAGGGTAGAGCTGCATCTCAGGATATTCGCCCTCTTAAGGTTGCTATCCTTAACCTTATGCCTACAAAAATTACTACCGAAGCTCAGATCGTCCGCGTTCTGTCAAATACACCCCTTCAGATCGATATTACTCTCCTTACCATGGAGACTCATAAAACCACTAATACCCCCGAAGAACATATGAAAGCCTTCTACCGCAATTTCAGCGACGTGAAGAACGAAAAGTTCGACGGTCTTATCATTACCGGCGCGCCCGTTGAAAACTTAGAATTCGACGATGTTGACTACTGGGATGAGCTTTGCGAGATCATGCGCTGGTCAAAGAAGAACGTCTACTCCACTCTCCATATCTGCTGGGCGGCTCAGGCGGGTCTCTTCTATCACTACGGTGTCAAAAAATATAAGCTCCCCGAGAAAATGTCGGGCGTCTTCTCTCATAACAATCTCATGCCCTCCCATCCCCTCCTTCGCGGATTCGATGAGGTCTTCTCAGCTCCCCACTCCCGCCACACCGAGGTGAGACGTGAGGACATCGAGGCTACGGGCAAGCTTGACATCTTAGCCGAGTCCGAGGAAGCGGGTATCTACATCGTTGCCTCCAAAAAACGCCGCCTCCTTTACGTTACGGGTCACAGCGAGTACGACGCAGAAACTCTGAAGCTTGAGTACAAGCGCGACGTTTCCCGCGGACTTTCCCCCAAGGTGCCCCGCCACTACTTTAAGAACGACGACCCCACAGAGACCCCGAAAAACACATGGCGTGCCCACGCACACCTTCTCTTCTCAAACTGGCTCAACTATTTCGTATACCAAAATACACCTTACGATCTTGCAAAGATTGAGGAAATTCAGTAAGCGATGTTTAAGAAATTGCTATTTCTCCTTTTCGCCGCGGGGATGCTCGCTATGCTCACACTTTGCGTGTCTGCCGACGGCGGAGAGGTCTACACAGTTGTTCTCGACCCCGGTCACGGCGGCAGCGACCCCGGCACAGACGTTGGAACCCGCTACGAATCGGATTACAACTACACTCTTGCCCTGCTTCTCAAAGAAAAGCTGGAAGCCAACGGCAGCTTCAAGGTCGTCCTGACACGGGGCAAAAACGAGTACAAAAAGTACCTTGAGCGCGCACTTGTTGCCGACAAGGCTAACGCAGACCTGCTCATAAGCCTCCACTTCAACAGCAACGTAAGCCCCGCCCCAAACGGAGTCGAGGTTTTCTCCAGCGTTCTCGACGAGTGGTCTCCCGACTCGCTGTCAGCGTCTATTGCGGATTCCATATCAAAAAAGTGCGGTCTGAAAAACGGCGGGCACAAGAAACAGAAGGACACGGGCGACTCCCGCGGCGTGTACTACTGGAACGAGGAATTCGGCTGGGACGTGCCCGGCGTTCGCGCTGAAAGAGTTTCCGACTATTACAGCATGATCTCCTGGGGCACGAAGCTGGGATTTCCCGCCATAATCGTGGAGCACGCTTACCTGTCAAACAAAAACGATCTTAAGTTTTGCGACTCAGAGGACGGACTGCGCCTCATGGCTGAAGCCGAAGCCGAGGCAATAATCAGCTATTTTACGGGACATACCCACAACTACCAAAGCTCTGCAGACAGAAAAGCTAACTGCTGTCTTGAGGGCATTATGAGCGAAAAATGTACCGTTTGCGGGCACAGACGGAACGTGACAAGGAGTGCTACATCCCCCGACTCCCATTTGTGGACGGTGGATTCACGGAAGGTGACCTGCACCTCCGACGGTTACGTGTACCGTGAGTGTCAGATCTCGCGGAATCTCAGCGAAAAAGGTATGACCGGCGTGAAGCTCCACACTCAAACTGAGACTGTGTCCTCACCCGGACACCTTATGGTGACGGTGACTGACACGGAGCCGTCCCACGGAAACGACGGCATTTTCAAGGAGCAGTGCTCAGTCTGCGGACACGTAAACGAGGTAATAACCCCGGGGGATCCCCACGTTTATACTGTGGTGACATCAACACCGAAAAGCTGTACGGTAAACGGGCTTGAGGTGTACAAGTGCACGGTCTGCGGTGATTCATACGAGCTGACGTACCCCGCCGAGGGGCACAATTACGTTTCGGGAGACGAGGTATTAAGCTGTGCCTCCGACGGAACGAAGGAATACACCTGTACGCGTTGCGGAGACGTTATCTCCGAGAACATAGAGGTGCCGCCGCACAAGACGAGCCTCACCATCGACCGCGCACCGACCTGTGAAGAGGACGGTCTGCGGCGTAAGGTCTGCACGGTCTGCGGATATACGGAAGATCAGATATTACCGAAGACGGGACATGATTACGGTAAGGGAAAAATCGTAACGGAAGCGGATTATTTTGCGGAAGGAAGCCGCAAATTCGTATGTAAAAACGATAAAAATCACGTAAAAGAGGAAATTATTCCTAAAAAGCCGGGTGGCGAGGGGATAATTATCGCATGGGTTTCAGGAAGTGTTCTGCTTCTTGTGATAATTATATTGCCGTTTATAGTTCTCGGAAGAAAGAAGCTGAAAGCCGTTTCAGCGGAAAGTGCGGTTATGATCACGGAAGAGATTTCGGAGAACGCCACATCCGAAGAGGAAGTGGAAGAGGAAGACAATGTTAAATGTTAAATTGGTTGACGTGAGACGGTAGCAATAACGTGCGAGTTGTAACCGAGCGAGGCGGGCGCTCGCCTGAGACGGCACGGTTGCTTATCGGTTAAACGTGCAGTTTGCCGCTACAGACACCCACTCTTGGGCAACCACATAGGGTTGCCCCTACCGATAGCGGGGGTCTTACGTTGGGCGATAGCCATAACGTATGCCTTGTAATCAAAACGTAACCTTTTTCCTCTATTTTTGTTGCCGTAGGCAACAAAAATAGAGAGTCAGCCAAGGAGGAGCCGCAGGCGGAAACAGAGATGGTTCCAACGTAAGACAATAGTTTGTAAACCTACGAGGCGGGCGGATATGGATATCCCCAGCATATTCGCTTCGCGAAATGCGACAACAACCTACGGTTGTTGCCCCTACAGGTCAGCGG
>JAFXKJ010000100.1 GCA_017531765.1 Clostridia bacterium | reverse complement strand
GTAGACCTACGAGGCGGGACGTACCCCTCTCAGTCAGCAAAAGCTGACAGCTCTCCCGCAGGGCGAGCCAATGAGTTCAGCCATAGCCGAAGTAAAGCCTCTCACTCCGGGAGAGGTGGCATTTGCCGGCAAATGACGGAGAGGGCATTTTTCATGGGACGATAGACATATCGTACGGATTGTAACCGGGCGAGGCGGGACGCCACATGGGGTTTTACTACGCACCACGGTGCTGCGTAAAATTTTCTCGACGGAAAACGTCCCCTACAGGTTAGTTGGGGACGGTGCGAGAGGTTATAGGTATAACGTGCGAGTTGTAACCCTGCGTAACGGTTGTTTCTTCTACTAAAAAAATTATTATATTTCAAAAATATATATTTTCAGATTTTTATAAAAAATCTTAGCATATGAATTATAACGTACGGATGTGCAAATAATAATTCCGCAAGGTTCAAATCACAGCTTTTTTTCTTTTGATGCTCAAATTTGGAGGTTTTTATGCTAAAACGAGTCTTTTCTCTTATAATTTCAGCTCTTATTGTAACTCTCAGCTTTACTTCCTGCGGATGTTCCGCAAAACGGGATGCCGATGTTCACGTTTTCTATTATACCTATAGTGACCCTTATATTTCGGGAGTGCGAAGTGCTCTTGATAAAAAACTTGAAGATGCAGGTATAAGCTACCAGGATTATGACAGCAATAACAGTCAAACAACTCAAACCGAACAGGTGCAGACCGCCATTACCAACGGCGCAAAGCTGATTGTGGTTAATATCGTTACCACAGGTTCAGACGATGCAGCAAGCGGAATCGTGGCTTTAGCTCGCGAAAAAGGTGTACCCGTTATATTTTTCAACCGCGAGGTTTCCGACACCGTAGTCAAAAGCTACGAAAAGTGCCTCTTCATCGGCACCGATGCCGCAGAGGCGGGTTACCTTCAGGGTGACATGATCGGAGATTACCTGACGAAGAATTTTGATGCGGTTGACCTGAACGGCGACGGGGAAATCTCCTATGTAATGTTCATGGGAGAAAAGGGCAACAATGAAGCGATCTACCGAACGAAGTATTCCGTGGAAAATGCGGATAAAAAGCTGACTGAAGCGGGGAAAAAGCCGCTGAAATTTTACGATTCGGCTAATCGGGACAAATATCTCCTTGACCGAGACGGAAAATGGTCTGCTCAGGCAGCTAACGAGTATATGACAACCCTTCTTACGTCTTATAACGTTACTTCGGGTAACATGGTGGAGCTTGTAATTTGTAATAATGACGGAATGGCAGAAGGTGCGATCACAGCGCTGTCCGCGGCAGGTTACAACACGGGAAAAGAAAAGGACGTAAACATTCCGGTGTTTGGTGTAGATGCAACGGATGCGGCGAAATCGCTGATAAAATCGGGTCGAATGACAGGAACAGTCCGTCAGGATTCAGCCGGAATGGCAGAAGCGATTACTTTAGCGGTAAGCTCTGCTTTAGGTGGCGGTGGACTTAAAGATAAATTAGGTGAATATGTGATCGATAAGGGCGTTGATAAGGTTAGGATCCATTATTCCGCGTATTTCGGAGAAGAGTAAACGTCCCGATCAGGAGCGTAATACTAAATGCAAAATTGGTTGGTCGGGGACGGCGCGTGAAGTTATAGGACGGACGTGGAGTATGTAATCGGGCGAAGCGTGACGTATCGTTTGCTTCGCAAACAGGGACGCCTGTCCCCTACCGATAGCGGGGGGATTGCGTGAAACGATAGCCATATTGTGCAGGTTATAAGCAAAACGTAACCTTTTTCCTATATTTTTGTTGCCTACGGCAACAAAAATATAGAGTCAGCCAAGGAGATGAGACTGTTATGCGAAGCATAACAGGAAAGAAACTTCGGCGTTTGAGATGGTTCTTACGTGGGGTTATAGCAATATTGTGCGGTTTGTAGAACGACGAAGCGGGAGTCTTACGTGAGACGGTAGCAATAACGTGCGAGTTGTAACCGAGCGAGGCGGGACGATCACATGGGACGGCACGGTTGCTTATCGGTTAAACGTACAGTTTGCCGCCGTAGACACCCACCCTTGGGCAACCAACCTGTTTGCGAAGCAAACAGAGTTGCCCCTACCGATAGCGTGGGTCTTGCGTTGGGCGATAGCCATAACGTACGGTCTATAAACAAAACAACCTTTCCTTTTTTTCAAAAAAAGAAATAGTTTTCACCATTACCTGTTGAAAACTATTTCTTTTTTCTCAGTTTTTTATTTTATTTTCATTTACATTTTATCATTTGAAGTACAAATGATCACAAAAAATCACTTCCGAACCAAATATTTTCTCATATCAAGGGCGCACGCTACAAGAATTATCATTCCCTTGATAACATACTGCAAATTGGAATCGATCTGTAGAAACGTAAGACCTACAAATATAATTCGCAGAAGCACCACTCCCGTAATGACACCGCGTATTTTTCCTATACCGCCAACGAATGATACCCCGCCGATGACACACGCGGCAATTGCATCAAGCTCGTAATTCAGTCCCGTTGAGGCGCTGTTGGAACCGATTCTCGCCGCCTCAATAAAACCGGTAATTCCGTACATCATCCCCGCAAGCATGAAAACCAGGATAACGGTAGCGGTGGTGTTTACTCCCGATACTCTTGCGGCTTCCTCATTCGCTCCCACCGCGAACATATTTTTGCCGAAGGCGGTCTTATTCCAAATCACCCACATCACAGCGGTCACCACTGCAGACAGTAAGACGAAATTCGGCAATGCCACGTCACCAAACTTAATAAGACTTCCCGTTACAAGACGGGTATATGAGTCGTCAAGACCTGATATTGACTGACCGTTATTGTCTCCGTTCATAAGATACATCAGCAGAACGCCGTATGTTATGAGCTGGGTTGCAAGGGTAACGATAAACGGGTGGAGGTGGAATTTTGCGGTACAAAAGCCGTTAATGAAGCCAATTACGGCGCCGATGGCAATAACAAGTAGGAAGACCGCCCAAATTGGGAGGGTTCCGATTTCCTTGAACATTTTATTGGCATAACCTGTTGCCTGGAGAAGAGAAGCGGCAACGCAGGCGGTGAGACCAACGATACGTCCTGCAGAAAGGTCGGTACCGGTAAGGATGATACATCCCGCGATACCGAGAGCAATGGGAAGATTAGCCGCAGAGAGTGAAATAATGTTCACTATCGACGGGAGAGAAAGGAACATGGGATTCATAATTTCAATTATGACAATCGCTCCGATCAGGAAAATATAAAGAGAATTATCAATAAGCAGTTCCCGTCTGTATCGTTTTTTATCTTCGGGAGACATATTTTTATATGTCCCGAGCATTGTATTTTTGAGTTTCACTTATCATATTCCTTTCACATAATTCACAGTTCATATAATATTTGATATGTGTGAAGAAATCACCCAACAAAAGATGAATTATCAGGCATAGGTTTTTTGAGGGGGGTGCCGTAAAACCCACGGGATATGGCTGTCGTTTTACGTAAGACCCTCGCTGTCGGTAGCATTTCGCGTAGCGAATATGCTGTGGGCGTCCTTGGTCCTCCCGCCACGCCCGGTTACAACCGCACGTTATGGCTATCGCAGTTTGATTCCGTGTCTCTCCACTCAGAATGATACGGGCGGGAGAGTTTTTCACACGTATTTTGCGGCAAGGCGCATTATTTCTTCCTGCGTTGCCTCGGATACGGGGATATCTCCCGCAACTCTGCCTCCCGACATAACCATGATCCTGTCACATATTCCCAAAAGCTCGGGCATTTCACTTGATACAACTATTACTCCCCTGCCTCGGGCGGCAAGACTGTGAATCAGAGTGTAGATCTCGTACTTCGCTCCCACATCGATTCCTCTGGTAGGTTCGTCAAGAAGAAGTACGTCGGGGTCGGTAAGAAGCCATCGCCCGAGAATTACTTTCTGCTGATTTCCTCCGGATAGCGAACGTATTTTAGTCTTTCTGCCGGGGGTCTTCACCTTCATTGCGCCGATCATGCGGTCAGTCTCCCTCCGCATTGCCTTGTCCCGAAGAAAAACCCCCCCTGCACGGTAATTTTTCAGGCTTGCTATAACGGTGTTTTCCGTAATGGGCAGAATTCCGAAGATGCCGTCTCTCCGCCTTTCCTCGGTGATCAGGGCGAAGCCGTTTCTTTTCGCCTCGGCGGGACTGCGATTTTTAACGTGCCTTCCGCGAAGTATTATCTCACCGTCGGCGGCTTTGGCGATCCCGAAAACGGTTTCAAGCAGCTCCGTCCGTCCTGCGCCACCAAGCCCCGCCACGCCCAGGACCTCACCCTCACGAAGGGTGAAGCTAACGTCGCGGACGTGGTTATATTCACCCGACAGGTTCTTCACCTCAAGGATCACGTTACCCACAGGGGACTGCTTTTTGGGAAATCTTTCCTTAAGCTCGCGCCCCACCATGAGGCTGATGATCCTTTCCATTGGCATTGCCTCGGTCAAGTCCGTTGCCACGTGACGGCCGTCGCGCATAACGGTGACCTCGTCGGAGATTCGGCGGATTTCTTCCATCTTATGGGAAATGTAGATTATGCCGCACCCTTTATTCTTCAGCATTTCGATAATGCGGAAGAGCCTTTCGGTTTCTTCGCCGTTTAGGGACGAGGTAGGTTCATCGAGGACGATGACCTTTGCGCCGTAGGACACAGCCTTGGCGATCTCCACGGTTTGACGGGTACTGACTGAGAGGCGGCTCATGATCTCCCGAGGATCAACGTCGATGTCAAGAGACGCGAAGATCTCCCGAGTTTTTCGGTCAGCCTCGCCGTCGGCGGTGAATAGAGCGAGACTTTTTGGGTATCTGCCGAGCCATATATTATCCGAGACACTGCGGCACAGTGCTTGATTCAGCTCCTGATGAACCATAGCGACGCCGTGATCGAGGGCATCCCTTGGATTTTTGAAGTGAACGACCTTACCGTCAAGGAGGATTTCACCCGAATCCTTTTCATAGATACCGAAAAGGCATTTCATGAGAGTAGATTTTCCCGCGCCGTTTTCACCCATAAGGGCATGGACACTTCCATGGCGCACACGGAAGGACACACCGTCGAGAGCTTTAACCCCGGGAAAGGTTTTGGTGATATTATTCATTTCAAGCAGGTACTTAGACATGAAATTCCCCCTTTCAGGTATCTGATATTATAGTATTTGCATGGATTTTTACTTCTGTGGGTAGCCCCCGCCCGTACGTTATGGCTATCGCCTTACGTAAGACCCCCGCTTCCGTAGGGGCAACCCTATGTGGTTGCCCAAGGGTGGGTGTCTGTAGCGGTAAACTGTACGTTTAACCGATAAGCAACCGTGCCGTCCCATGTGATCGTCCCGCCTCGCCCGATTACAAACCGCACGTTATGGCTATCGTCCTACGTAAGCCCCCCGCTTCCGTAGGGGCAACCCTATGTGGTTGCCCAAGGGTGGGTGTCTACGGCGGCAAACCGCACGTCTGTCCGATAACCTCTCGCACCATCCCCCTCTAACCTGTAGGGGACGTTTTCCGTCGAGAAAATTTTACGCAGCACCGTGGTGCGGAGTAAAACCCCATGTGACCGCCCGCCTCGTAGGTCTACAACCCGTACGTTATGGCTATCGTCTGACGTAAGATCCCCGCTTCCGTAGGGGCAACCCTATGTGGTTGCCCAAGGGTGGGTGTCTACGGCTTACAACTCGCACGTCCAACCTATAACCTCTCGTACCGTCTCCAACTAACCTGTAGGGGACGTTTTCCGTCGAAACCCCATGTGGCGTCCCGCCTCGCCCGATTACAAACCCCACAATATGACTGTCGCCTTGCGTTGGAACCACGTCTTTTGGTAGGGGCAACAACCGTAGGTTGTTGTCGCATTTCGCGTAGCGAATATGCTGTGGGCGTCCTTGGTCCTCCCGCCTCGCCCGGTTACAGTGCACACGATATGGTTGTCGCCCAACGTCTGTCAATTTTGCATTACTGCAGGCTTCTCGCTGTGCCGCAAAAAAATGACATTGGCAGGGACACTTGGGAACATTAAGATTAACGTAAAAAGTCCATAAAAAACCTCGGCGTTTTACTGTTCAACGTCGAGGTTTTCTAAACATTTTATTACGTTTCCCACAGAGAAACCCTGTCTTACAAGTGCGGCAACCATTTTGTCGCGCTCTTTTTTGTCTTTCGGGATGCCAAGCCGTGCTTTTTTCATTGCCGCCGCCATCAAAGCCGTGCGGTACATCTCCTCCGAAACACTTTCCGTTGCCGCTGCCGCAATATCTGCCGAATAGCCTTTTTGCCTCAGCTCCGAGGCGACTCTTGAAGGCCCGCGGTGCTTTGCTTTTACCAGCCTTTCGGCAATATCCTTCGCCTGCGATACTTCATCTATATATCCCCGCTTCAAGAGTACGGACACCGCCGTCTCGGCGGCATCCTCGGAGAACCCCTTTACCCGAAGCTTCATCAAAAGCGCCGTACAGCTATGGGGGGCGCTTGAAACAAGGGACGCGGCACGGCTTACAGCCTCGCAGATCTCGCTGTCATGCTTCATTTCACGGAATACCTGTTCCGCCACTGTGTCTGCGGCGGAAAAAGCGTACTTTTCCCACATTTTCTTCGTCATGCGGAGCTTTTCCACGCCCCCGTCGGGACGGATCACTTCTAACGTGATGCTTCTCTCGCCCTCGCGGACTCCGCCGATGACGTAAAGCTCGTCACATCTCACCGTCAGGACCTCCGACTTCTCCTCCCGCAACGCGGAAATAAGCGATGTTGCCGAAATCTCCCCCCGGCACTACCGACGGCTCGCATGAGGTTACGATTATCTGCCGCCCCTTCAGGCTTTCCATGATGAATCTGCGGCGGCTGTCGTCAAGCTCAGAGAAAACGTCGTCAAGGAGGAAAACGGGGTACTCCCCCGACATTCTTCGGGAAAATTCCCCTTCAGCCAGCTTCATTGACAGCGCAAGGCTTCGTTGCTGACCCTGGGAAGCAAAAAACTTCGCTTCATTGCCGTTGAGGGTGATATGTACGTCGTCCTTGTGAGGCCCCCAAAGGGTACTGCCTGCCGCCACCTCCCGTTCGATATTTGAGGTGAGCTTCAGGTACAGTCCCTCCTTCGTTTCCGCTTTCACTTCAGGGTGGTCCCCCTCGTCGGTGACAAAGCCGTCCATCTGAGAGGTGTAGCTGAGGAGAGGCGTCTCCCGTCCCCCCGTCATTTCGCGGAAATATGCCGCAACGTCGTCGGACACAGCCCTGCAGTATTCGTCACGGAAGGAGTAGATCTCGCTTGCCGCAACGCTGAGCTGTTCGGCGTAGGTCTCCCACTCTTCCCGGGACACGGAAACACCCGCGGCGCATCTCTTGAGCAGAGCGTTGCGCTCGGCAAGGAATCTACGGTAGTTTGAGAGGTAATATATATACGCCGCCGAGTTTTGTGCTATGGCAATGTCAAGGTACTGCCGCCTTTCTGCGGGACCCCCGCTGACAAGTGACAGATGGGCAGGACAAAAGAGCACCGCCTTGAAGTTGCCGAGCATTTCGGCACTCCCCTTCAGCGGCGCGCCGTTGCGGTAAAGCTTTTTCTTTCCCGAGGCGGGGATAGCCGCGCCCAGACGGACGGCGGCACCCTCACCGCGGATAAATTCAATTTCACATCTTGCCGCCGCCTCGCCGAAGGTGACAAGGTCGCGGTCCTTCACTCCACGGAAGCTTCTGCCGCGGGCGAAATAGTACAGTCCCTCAAGGACGTTTGACTTTCCCTGAGCGTTCATACCCCACAGCACGTTCACGCCATCGGAGAAGTTCACAGTCACGTCTCTGAGATTGCGGAAATTTCCGTAGGTTGCTTTTTTAATGATCATTTGACAAAAATCGGGAATTAAAGATCGCCGTCAAGGTCTAAAAGGCGAATATCAAGCTCGTCATCCTCGTCGTCAAGCATATCGAGAGGCTCTTCGTCAACCGCATCGACCACAGCCGCCTTGATCTTAGCTTCAAGCTCAGCCATGAGAGAAGCGTCGCTTTCGATGAAGTTCTTCGCGTTCTCCCGTCCCTGACCGAGGCGAGTACCCTCGTAGGAGATCCACGCGCCGCTTTTTTCGATGATGCCCTTATTGATACCGATCTCAAGGATCTCGCTGGACTTGGAGATTCCCTTGCCGTAGAGGATGTCGAACTCAGCCACCTTGAAGGGGGGAGCGACCTTGTTCTTTACGACCTTGCACTTGACCTTGTTGCCGTAGGTCTCGCTTCCGGACTTGAGCATTTCGGACTTGCGGATGTCGATACGGACGGATGCATAGAACTTAAGCGCACGTCCGCCGGTGGTGGTTTCGGGGTTGCCGTAAACAACTCCCACCTTTTCGCGGAGCTGGTTGATGAAGATAACGATGCAGTTTGTCTTGGCGATGGTACCCGAGAGTTTTCTCAATGCCTGGGACATAAGTCTCGCCTGAAGACCCACGTGGGATGCGCCCATGTCGCCCTCGATCTCCTGCTGAGGAACGAGAGCCGCAACGGAGTCGATTACCACGATGTCAATAGCGCCCGAGCGAACGAGAGCCTCGCAGATTTCCAACGCCTGTTCGCCGCTGTCGGGCTGAGACACGAGAAGGTTATCAATATCAACGCCGAGAGCCTTGGCGTACACGGGGTCAAGAGCGTGCTCCGCATCGATGAACGCCGCCTCGCCGCCGAGCTTCTGAGCCTCCGCGATAGCGTGGAGGGCAACTGTGGTCTTACCGGAAGATTCGGGACCGTAGATCTCAACGATCCTTCCGCGGGGGAGACCGCCCACACCGAGAGCAAGGTCAAGGGTGAGTGAGCCTGTGGACACTGCAGACACGTTCATTGAAGGGTTCTCGCCCATTTTGATGATGGTACCCTTACCGAAGCTTTTTTCGATCTGGCTGATGGCAGTCTCGAGAGCTTTCTTCTTGGCCTCGGGAGAATCTGCCGCAGGAGCACTCTGCTTTTTAGATGTCGGTTTCATAAAATATCCTCACTGTATATATTATTTTTATTAAATTATTTTACTGAATGACAGCCGAGGCGAACATATTTTCGCTTATACATATATTATATACCAAAGAAAATAAATAATCAAGTGTTTCGACAAAATAGAGTGAAAGTTTCGCTTGATCGGGCAGAAGATTTCTGCTTGACAAATGATTTTTTATTCATTATAATGGAGTTACGGTAATATAAGCTGAATAATTTTGATTAAGTGAAAGGCAGGGATGAGAATATGAGAAAAAATCGCGAATTTTTGAACAAATCGGGAGATAAGATTTCCCTCAAAGCTTTTGAAAAGTTTTTCGAGAGCTATGGGAAATACGGCAGATACCTGGCGGATGCGATAAAAAAAGGGGACACACTGTGTGAAATCTATCCGTGCAAGATTCAGAGAACGTATTACTTAAGCTACAGCACCTCCGAGGCAGTTTTCGATGCTCTTCAGGAAAGCGGTTGTGTTGTACAGAACGATAAAACCGGGTGGTGGGAATTTCATATGGAAAAGGACGAGGCTGGCGCCCTTGCCGAAGTGATACTTGACGTGACTCCCTCGGATGCCGAAGAGATAATAGTAATTGACGAAATCGAAGACAAATACCTTATTAAAGATGAGTTTGGAACAACGAAAAAACCTTTATTGGGAGCATATACCGAGGAAAACCATGACGGATACGTGAAATTTCCGTGGAGCACCGACGGGGAGTGGTATTACATCGTGGAGGATACGGGCGAGAAGATTACGTTGGCGACAGATCCGCATTACTTTGACGAAATCGAAGTAGGTGATGAATTGAGCTACGTGAATCATGCCTCCTTATGTGAGTTTGATTCGGAGGGAAGGTTCCGAATTCCCAACAATGCAAAGACAATGAGAAGCTGTGACACTGTTGTATGGCAGGGAGTATTTACGGAGGTGGAGTTGCTCACGAAGAAAGCTCACGAAAAAATGCTTAAAAATCAACTATTGATGGGTTTTTAGAGCTCTTGTCGAATGAAGCAAATGAAGCAAGCCGATTGGATGATATGTCTCCTTACGACCTCATTTAAGGCTTAACCACAGGGAGAAGCCTGCGGCAATGCAAAATGCTGAACGAAAAATGCAAAATTTGGTTGGATAGACGTGGGTGGCGCGGCAAGTTATAGCCATAACGTGCGGGTTTCTACCACAGACGCCCACCACCATTGGGTAATCACCCTGTTTGCTTTGCAAAGCAAACAGTAAAACATTTATGGCGGACTACTTGGCAAAGCCATGTAGGAAGATGGTTCTTAACGTGAGTTTGCAACCATACCGTGCGCCTTGTAACCGGGCGAGACGGGAGGTGTAACGTTTGATAAACCTATGCCTTAATAAATATAAACGGCGGGAGTATCCGCCGTTTATATTTATTATTCCATTATCACTTATTATCTTACGAAAAGCTTGTGGAAACGTGCAAACATAGTCGCTGTTTCACTTCTCTGAGCCTGGTCAAGAGGTGCAAGGAGCACCGTATCTCCGCTTGTCTTACCTGTAACGATACCTGCGCCGTTTGCCCAGGAAACTGCCTCGGCAAAGCCTGCGTAGGGGCTGATCTTACCCGCATCGGTAAAGGAGGAAATGTCAGCACCCTCGCTCATTTCCGCGCCCTTGTAGTCCTTCATGAATCTGTAAAGGAATACCGCTACCTGTTCACGTGTAACAAGCGCATCGGGAGAGAAGGTCGTGGCACTTGAGCCTGTGGTAACTCCGTTTTGATATGCCCAAAGTACCGCAGGTGCGTACCATGCATCAGAGGGAACGTCGGTAAAGGGATTGTTTGATGTGTCAACTGCAGGCTTGCCCTCCATGTTGTACAGCATTTGAACGATCATGGCTCTGCTCGTTTTTGTAGCGGGAGCGAAAAGCTCAGCTGACGTACCGTTCATAAGTCCCGTCTGATATGCGTACTGCACTGTGGGATAGAACCAGTCGGAATCCTTTACGTCCGTAAAGGTGAACGCTTTGCCCTTCGCAGTGGTGCTTTCGTATGCCGCCCTCGCTTCCTCGGCGGTCATTGTGCCTTGGCTGAGAGCAAACATATTAATTCGGGAATCCTTGGCAAGGTTATCAAGCATTGTGTCGTAGCCGCCCACGGTGATCTTACCTACCTCCCCCTCGGGAGCCTCGGAAAGTCCGCCGGGATGCGCCTCGCTTGCGGCAAGCTCACCGTTCTTGTAGAGAGTTGCTACTTTTCCGTCGTAGGTGAGAATAAGGTGTACCCACTCACCAACGGGGGCGGGGATCTCACAGACCGTGGAGCTCTTGTCGCCCGCATTCGCATGAATGCCGCCTGATACTGTGCCTTCGCCTACCTGGAGATAAATTCCCGCGTCAACCGCGTGGACTATCTGCTGGTACTCCTGATTAGCGGTAAGCTTGAAGTATGCCTCAAGGGTGAAGCCGTATCTCAGGCTTTCCATGTCGGCATTTGAAAAATCATAGGTGTTGATGCCCATTCCGCGGAAGTCCGCAGCCATCTTGCCGATGTCGCTGTCCTCAACGAGCTTTACGGCGCTTGCGATCTTGCCGCCGTGTCCTTTAAGCTCATCGGTACTGCCGAGGGAATAGTCCACGCAGTAGAGAGTCTTCAGCGGCAGAACTTCGCCGCGGTTTCCAACGTTTATTATGTTTTTAGCCTTGACCGGAGCGCTCTCCTTGCCGAACGCGGTCTCAGCCACAACGGAGATCTCGTAATCCGTGTCGTACTCAAGTCCGTAGAGGGTTACGGTGAGCGTTTCGTTTCCCGTGAACGCGGGATCGTTATAAACCGAAGCCTCTATCACCTCACCGCCGCCTACGGGAGTAGCCTTGGCGGTGTAGCACTCAAGATAGTCGTAGTTTTTGCCGCTTGCTTCCTTTGCGTTTGCGGTAAAGGTAACCTCAACTGAGTCGTGGTTGCCAAGATCCTTGGCTGTGACCGTGACGCCCTCTCCGTAAATGGGGGCAGTTCCCTTAAGGGCGTAGGAATCCTTGTTTTTCGCGTTTGCGGGGTCGTTGAAGTAAATGAAATCCTCGGGCTTGTCCTTTGAGTCAAGGATCCACTTCTCGTCGGAATACATGATCTCGCCCGTAAAGAGATTTACGCGGTAAAGCTCGGTGGTGCCGTCCTTTTTAACGTCGAACACTGTGACGGAGGAGCCGTACAAGGTGTTCGCAGACTCTCTGAACCACTTGCCCACGGTGCCCGTAACGATGCTCGTAAAGCCTGCGGACTGGTCGATAACGCCGGGATTCATGGGTGTTGCATGGGAGTGACCGCTGATGTGAACGATCTGGGGGTATTGGCTCAGGAATTCCTGTGTTTCGGCGAGGTATCTGTCGTCGCCCTTGTCGGGTGAGCCGAAAACGGTTTCGGCGAAGGCGATGTGGGTTATGAGGAAGATGTGACCCTTGTAGCCGGTGTCCAGGACCTCCTTCACAGCGGAAACGATAAAGTCGTGCTTTGTTTCAAAGGAGGAGGGCCATCTGTCGCTCACAGCCTTAGCCATGCTGACCTTAATGATCGGCACCTTGCCGTTCAGCCAGTAGATCATGTCGGTCTCCTGACCAACCTGTTCTCTGAAGTCGTTTTCGATATTTGAGTTGTAGTTCTCGTGGTTTCCCAGCATGGCGATGGTGGTGCCTACTGCGGCGCCGTCACCCGCGCCCTTGCCCTTAAAGCCATCCACCTCAATGGTGAGCTCGCGGCTGTTTTCGGCGACGATGCTCTGGAAAAGCGCCAGCTCGTCCGCCGCGCCATTATCGGTGAGGTCACCTGCGGCGATAAAAGCGTCAACACCGCCGATCTTCTTCATTGCGGCGTAAGCATTGCGGAGCTTTGCCTCGGAATCGGTGTAGGCGAGGTGAAGGTCGCTTCCCACAACGAAGCGGGCGATAACGTCATCACCGCGTTTAATGGCGGGGATCTGTGATGCGGTCGGCGAGAACGTTGCCCCCGCGGGGAAGATAAGCATGGAAGCCGTCATCACCAACGCGAGGATAAAAGAGATAAGCTTTGTTTTCATTGTCTTTCTTTCCTTTACTGAAAAATGTTCATATTGAAATTATACAGCATTTTTACAAGTTTGTAAAGAGGCTTTTTAACCAAAATTCGATAGCGGCGACCAAAACAAGTCATTTTCAGCCTACGTAAAGCACTAAGTTTTGCAACTTTTCTGTGGTATCATTTTGTCACTGAAAAAGAAAGGATACAAAACATCATGCTGACAAAAGAGTTGACAAAGGCATCCGACGGTGAGCTGTCGGATTTTCCCATGGCGGCACAGTCTGTTGTGCTTATAGACCGCGAGCTTATCGTTCCAAACCCCGCACAGCCGAGGTGTGAATTTACAAAGGAGAGAATCGAGTCTCTTGCCGACAGCATAGCCCGTCACGGGATACTGAATCCCCTGCTGGTACGCCGCGTGGGGGAAAGCTATGAGCTTATCGCAGGGGAGAGACGTCTGCGCGCCGCACAAATTGCGGGGCTTACGAGAGTGCCGTGCATCATTCGGGAATCATGCGAGACGGACAGCGCGATCCTTGCCATTATCGAGAATCTTCAGCGGGAGGATCTGAATATGTTTGAGGAGGCGGATGCCATAAGGTCGCTGATCGAAACATACGGCTTGACTCAGGAAAGTGCGGCGGGGCATCTGTCCTGCAGTCAGTCATACGTGGCAAACAAGCTGAGACTGTTGAAGCTTTTGCCGCTGGAAAGGCGGGTAATACTGGAAAACGGCCTCACCGAAAGGCACGCGAGGGCACTGCTTCGCATTCATGATAAAGAGATCAGGGAAAAAACACTTGACGTAATTATCGGGCGGGGAATGAACGTTGCGGCAACGGAGGAGTATGTGGAAGAGCTTCTCTGCGCAGAGGCGAGGGAAAGAGCCGGTGAAAAAGCGCGTCGGTTTGAACGGGACGTAAGACGGCGTTTGCTCAGCCGTGATATGCGCCTTTTCTATAATTCCATTGATCGGGCGGTAGAAAGCGTGAGGGAGTGCGGATTCTCAGTTGAGTCTACCCGCGAGGCGGTAGACGGGGGGACAAAGATCAGCATTTACATAATGGAGGAAAAAAAGAAACAGTGACACAAAGTCACCCGATTTGCGGATTGTGTTACCTGCACGTACGCTGTGTTTGTCGGCGAAGAACGAGTATACAGTATTCGAAGGCTCCATCCACAGCACATTCGCTTTGAGATACGTGAGATACCATCCCTCTCGGAGGGAGGCAGGATCTGTCTTGGGTTGCAGCTTATGGGTCCTCACTCTCCGCCAACGCAAAAAAGGAACGCAAAAGCGTTCCTTTTTCTTCGGAAAGGGAGGGATTCGAACCCTCGAACGGGTATTAGCCGTTACACGATTTCCAGTCGTGCGCCTTAGACCAGCTCAGCCACCTTTCCATATGACTGCTCCCGCCTACGGGATATTCGGTTACCCACTCACGTGGACGTTTGATAGTATATCACAGTTTTCGGAAAAATGCAATACCTTTTTAATATTTTTTACGAAAAAATTCAGATTTTTTTGCGGATTTATTTCGCT
This sequence comes from Clostridia bacterium, assembly GCA_017531765.1. Taxonomy (GTDB): domain Bacteria; phylum Bacillota; class Clostridia; order Oscillospirales; family CAG-272; genus RUG11130. The sequence continues at coordinate 6,219 of JAFXKJ010000100.1, read as the reverse complement.
TGCTTTTTAGTACCGCACATTTCAAAGTCTCAGAGTTGTACATTTGTGCCGCCTTGAGCAAAAAAGAGCACGCTCCGCAGAACGTGCCCCGATTTTTCAGTTATCAGAAGTAATATTCATCGTCATAGTAGTCGTCATAGTAGTCGTCGTAGTAGTCATCGTAGTAGTCGTCGTAGTAGTCGTCATAGTAGTCGTCGTAGTAGTCGTCGTAGTAGTCGTCATAGTAGTCGTCGTAGTAATCGTCGTAGTAGTCGTCGTAGTCTTTGTAGTCGTCGGACATGGTATTGTACAGCTCCTCAAGCTCCTTATAGAGTGCCGACTTCTGCGCATTCTCCGCAAGCTCCTCGAAATCTGACTGGCTCATTGAGAAGATATTTGTGTACTTGGGAGTCTTTTCAACCTTGCCGCCTGACTTGACGGTGATGTTTGCGCTGAATCCCACGTCCTCTCCGTTGGCAACGATGGAATCAATGCCGATACTGAAAGACTTGCTGTCGTACTTGAGTGTACCCTTGACTGTGCAAACATCTTCACCGTCGGCTTTTACGTCAAAGGTGAAGCTGCCCTTGCTGTCCTTGAGGAAGGAGATCTCCACCTCTGAGACATAATCGTAGCTGTAATCCGTATCTTCCTTGTCCTCGAAGACGTGGGAGTTGGCGCTTGTGATCTCGAATCCGGTCTTGCCGCCCTTGTTTACCGTCTTGTAGGTGAGCTTAAGCTCGTCGCTTGACTTTGAGTATTCGCTGTCGTAGCTGCTCTTTTTTTCATACTTGATCTCGCCGTCGGTAAACTCAAACTTGTAGGATGCCTTCTCGCTGTAGTCTTCGTCACTGTCCTCGGACTCAAGCTCAATTGCTGCAAGCTTACCGCTGTCCTTGTACACGTACACGCTGAAGGGAAGCTTTTCACCCGCAGCCTGAGCCTCGTCAAGATCCTCAAGTAAAGAGTCGAGATCCTCGCCGAGGGTGGGGTTGCTCAGCTCAAGAAGCTGACCGTAGAGAGCTACGTAGTAGTCATAAAACGCAGTAACGATCGGCTTTGCGTCTTCGGGAGTGAAGGTGAACGTGATCTTGCACGCGTCCTTGTCACCGATCTTCTGAGATTCGGTTACGGCGTCGATGCCGCGGACAGCCTTATCGAGCGCATCAATGAGATCCTCGCTCGCCTTTTGGGTCGCTTCAACATCGAACATTCCGCCGAAGAGATCAGCGAAATCATCCATACCCATTCCAACTTCGTCTTCAAAGTCCTCCATCATTTCGTCTACGGAATCAAATCCCATAGCCTCAAGGATAAAGGAATTTTCAAGGTCTTCTTCGATAGTGCTGAGCTTCACGCCGTAGGCGTCGTCACCGAGGAGAGCCGGGATTTTTACGACAACGTCGTCGCCAAGCCAAACGTTCGCTTTAGCGGAAATTCCCTCGTAGCCAACGCTGAATTCGGAGTAGGAATTGCCTCCGTCGCGGTCTAAAACAGTGGAAAGACCGATTTCGGTACCGTCGAACTCCATGTCGAAGTCATAGCTTATGTTTCCCTCGCCGAGCTTGGTGCAAGTCTCGGAGATGTCCAGAAGACCGCCTGCGTAGTCTTCGGCAAGGAGAGTGAATGCGCCAAGCACCGCGCCGTGGGGATCCTTTTCGGGATCGACCTTAACGAAAGGCTTTTTTGTTTCGCCCTTGTTGTTTTCCGCGTTTTCTTCTGTTGTTTCAGAGTCCTTCTTGCTTTTCTCAACATCGTCGCCGCACGCAACGAGCATTGAGAAACACATCACAATGGCAAGAAGAAGAGATAAAAATCTGAGTTTGTTTTTCATTGTGTAATCCTCCGTATTTTTGCGGTATATATACACCGCCTATGATATAATTATATCATAGGACAAGACAAAAAGTCAATAGGTAATTATAAACTCCGAGAATGGGAGACACTGTATCCCGCACGCACGTTATGGCTATCGTCTTACGTAAGACCCCCGCTTCGTCGGTCTACAAACCGCACAATATGGCTATAATCGTTTGTTAAGAACCATCTCAAACGCCGAAGTTTCTTCGTCGCGTTGCTCCTCAACTCCTTGGCTGAATCATTTCTTTTGTTGCCTTCGGCAACAAAATATAGGAAAAATCTTACGTTTTGCTTACAACCTGCACGTTATGGCTATCGCCCAACGTAAGCCCCCCGCTTCCGTAGGGGCAACCCTATGTGGTTGCCCAAGGGTGGGTGTCTGTAGCGGTAAACTGTACGTTTAACCGATAAGCAACCGTGCCGTCCCATGTGATCGTCCCGCCACGTAGGTTTACAACCTGCACGATATGGCTATCGCCATTTGTTAAGAACCATCTCAAACGCCGAAGTTTCTTCGTCGCGTTGCTCCTTATCTCCTTGGCTGAATCATTTCTTTTTTGTTGCCTTCGGCAACAAAAGAAATGTTAGAAAAATGTTACGTTTTGCTTATAAAACATACGTTTGACGATAACCCGCCTCACCATCTCCACCTGACCTCTGTAGGGGACGTTTTCCGTCGGGAAAATTTTACGCAGCACCGTGGTGCGGAGTAAAACCCCATGTGGCGTCCCGCTTCGCCCGGTTACAAACCACACATTATGGCTATAAACCAACGTTAAATCCCCGCTGTCGCATTTCGCGAAGCGAATATGCTGTGGTTATCCATATCGTCCTGCCTCGCCCGGTTACAAGGCGCACGTTATGGCTATCGTCTCACGCAAGATGCCCTCTCCGTCATTTGCCCTGAAATGCCACCTCTCCCGGAGTGAGAGGCTTTACTTCGGCTGTGGCTGAACTTACCTCTCGCCCTGCGGGAGAGCTGTCAGCTTTTGCTGACTGAGAGGGGTACGCCCCGCCACGCCCGGTTACAACCGCACGTTGTGTCTATAACTACCGCACCATCTCCACCTGTCCTGTAGGGGACGTTTTCCGTCGAAACCCCGTGTGGCGTCCCGCTTCGTAGGTCTACAAACCGCACGTTGTGCATTGCCGCAGGCTTTTCCTTTCACTCTCCTGTTTCAAAAAACTCAAAAAACCTTTGACTTTTTCGCTTTTGTGTGCTAAAATTATATAAGATTTTACACTTGAATGATCGGCGTGAAAGCTCAGACAGCCTTAACCGTTGCCGCACTTCTTTCACGCGCAAACAAACACAAATAATCCCACAGAAAGCTTTTCTGCCGCGCAGTCACGTGTTTGTTTCATTATTAATTTATTAATTTGTACATCTATACTACCGAACGGAGGTTACCATGATAAAAAGATTCGCCAAATACTACCGTCCGCATTTGAAGGTGTTTGTCCTTGATATGCTCTGCGCTCTGCTTCTTGCAGTGTGCGACCTTTTCTACCCCATGATCACCCGTAATATGCTGAATGAGTATATCCCCGACAAGAATCTCAAGCTTCTTATTATTTGGGCGGTCATTCTGCTCGTTATCTATCTTGTGAAATTGGGACTCAATTACTTCGTGAACTACTACGGTCACGTTGTGGGCGTAAAAATGCAGGCTGATATGAGACGGGACGTCTTTGACCATCTTCAGAACCTCCCCCTCACTTATTTCGATAACAATAAAACGGGTACCATCATGTCCCGTATCATTTCCGACCTTATGGACATTTCCGAGCTGGCTCACCACGGACCTGAGGATCTCTTCCTTTCCGCCGTGATGCTCATCGGCGCTTTCATAGTCATGGGAAGCATTTATATGCCCCTCACCCTTATCGTCTTTGCCACCATTCCCGTTATGGTCATCTTTGCCGCTAAAAAGCGCATTGCAATGACCGAGGCGTTCAAAACCTCCCGTGTCGAGATCGGCGAAGTCAACGCAAACCTTGAAAACAGCATCGCGGGAATCAGAGTTTCCAAGGCTTACACCAACGCAAACTACGAAAACGAGCACTTTGCCGAGGGCAACACAAGATTTGTGAAGGCGAGACGGAAGGCGTACAAGGTCATGGCTGACTTTATCGGCGGTACCACCTTTATCGGTGACTTTCTTAACATCGTTCTCTACGTTTCGGGCGGACTCTTCTGCTTCTACGGCAAGATCACATTCACCGATTTCGTAGTGTTCATTATGTATATCAGCATCTTCATGAATCCCGTAAGACGTCTTGTTGGATTTGTGGAGCAGTACCAGAACGGTATGACCGGCTTTGAGCGCTTCTGCGAGATCATGGACTATCCTCCCGAGACTGACGTGACGGATGCTGTTGACATCGGCAACGCCGCGGGCGAGATCGAGTTTGATGGTGTCTCCTTCGCATACGAGGACAGCGCGGATATTCTCCGCGGACTTTCGTTTAAGATCGAGCCGGGCAAGACTCTCGCCCTCGTCGGCCCCTCAGGCGGCGGCAAGACCACCATTTGCCACCTGATTCCCAGATTCTACAAGGTCAAGGCGGGAGAGGTCAGACTTGACGGCGTGTCCGTTGACAAAATTACTCTCGATTCCCTGAGACGGAACATCGGCATCGTGGCGCAGGACGTGTTCCTCTTCAACGCATCCATTTACGATAACATTGCCTACGGCTGTCCCGACGCAACCCGCGAGCAGGTGGAAGAGGCGGCGAAGAGAGCCAATATTTACGATCACATAGTAAGTCTTGAGAAAGGCTTTGACACTATCGTGGGAGAGCGCGGAGTTAAGCTTTCGGGCGGTCAGAAGCAGCGTATCTCCATTGCGCGGGTGTTCCTGAAGGACCCCTCCGTGCTTATTCTTGACGAGGCGACCTCGGCGCTTGACAACGCATCTGAAATTGCGATCCAGAAAAGCCTGGAGGAGCTGTGCCGCGGCAGAACCACCATTGTGGTGGCTCACAGACTCACCACCGTCAAGAATGCGGATGAGATCCTCGTGGTAACCGACGAGGGAATTGCCGAGCGCGGTTCACACGGCGAGCTTTTAGACAAGGGTGGCATTTACGCAGACCTATGGAACAGTGTTAACAAGATCGATTGAATTCCCATGGAAGCTTTGTGCCTAAGGCTTAAGATAATGCTAAATGCTAAACGCAAAATTAGATTGGATAGGCGGCGCGGCAGGTTGTCGGTCCGACGCAGGGAGATGTAGACCTACGTGGCGGGAGGGGCTCACCGTTCGTGTTGTATCTCGCGAAATCGACAAGAAATTCAACTGTAACAGCGTAATCGTGTCAGTGCTGCCGGGGAAATGAGGCAGATCAAAGAAAGGTGTGTAGATAATCATGACGGGCGGATATTCAGTTCTCGCAAAGGTGTATGACAGATTGAACGGAAGCGTGGATTACGAGGCTTTCGCAGACTATATGGAGAAATGCTTCGACAGATTTCTCACGGAGAAGCCGGAACTGGTCCTTGACCTGGGGTGCGGTACGGGAGGCGTGACACTCCCGATGGCACGGCGCGGCTACGACATGACGGGTCTTGACATTTCCCCGGAAATGCTCTCTCAGGCATACTCCCGTGCCGCTGAGGCAGGCGTGGAGGGCATCATGTTCTTAGAGGGTGATATGTGCGACTTTGAGCTATACGGAACGGTGGGCGCTGTGATCTGTTGCCTTGACGGGATCAACCATCTTCTTGAGCCTGAGGATGTAAAACGCTCTTTTGCGCTGGTGCACAACTATCTGGACCCCGACGGGCTTTTCGTGTTCGACGTGAATACGCCGTATAAATTCCGCAACGTTTATGCCGACAACGACTACGTTCTGGAGGATGACGGCGCGCTGTGCGCGTGGAGAAACCGCCTTTCCGACGACGGCGAGCAGGTTGACTTCCACCTGACGGTGTTCGAAAAGGGACGCACGGGGCTTTACCGCCGCCGCGACGGTGTTCAGAGCGAGAGATGCTACAGCGACTCTCAGCTCCGCGAGATGCTTGAGGGCGCCGGATTCGAGGTGCTCGGTATCTTCGACTCGCTCACGTTTGATACTCCCGCGGAGAACAGCGAAAGATGGCACATTGCAGCGCGGGCGAAGAAAAGTGCCCGATGAGAGTTTTTTCAAAAAATCAAAAAAACTTTTGAAAAAGGTATTGACAAACGCGAAATACAGTGGTATAATAATTAGGCTTGCTGAGAGAGCAAGTCTGATATGGAAGCATAGCTCAGTTGGGAGAGCATCTGCCTTACAAGCAGAGGGTCATAGGTTCGAGCCCTATTGTTTCCAGCGCGAAGGAAGGATTCTTCGCAAATGGCCCGGTAGTTCAGTTGGTTAGAACGCTAGCCTGTCACG
>JAFXKJ010000099.1 GCA_017531765.1 Clostridia bacterium | reverse complement strand
CATAACCGCAGAGGAAGAAAAGAAACTTCAAGCAGAGATTCTTGAGGAAAAGATTCTTTGCTTAATTGCAGATAAACAGCAAGAGAACGGCTGGATAGGTCTTGGATTCCATGGCTCAAGTAAATATGCGGGACAATATGATAATCAAGAAACTGCGACAAAGTATATGGGTGAAAAAGCGCTCAAAGGAACTCCGTTACTCGACAAAGCAATTGGGGCGTATGCAACTGCGGAGTGGACTGATCTTTGCCGTGAAACAAAAGGACATTGTTACAGTGAATTTGAAATTCCTGCTTACGGTCCAAACATAATACGTGCTGCTTGTATTGCGAGAGCAAATTATGATGATATTATAGATATTACTCCACAAATCGGTGTTGCACTTGAATCATTTCGCAGAGTAACAGAGGTGGATTCCATTATAGACGTCTCAAGACCTACTAAGAAATGCCGTTTGTTTAATAACGGTGAGAGATGGCCTTGCAGGTATCACCTTGAAATGCTTGCTTTTACGGATTCTTGGAAAAATGAAGCCAACATAAAAATGCTTGCGGAATCATTCAAATGTTTGATGCGAACCGACAGACCCGAGATAATGAACACACCGGTTGCGTGTTGGGTAGGTCATGCGGTAGGACCGCTATGGTATTATTCGGAAGGGTATTCCATCGCGGGTGACGCACTAAACGGATTTGATACTGACGGTGCTCGCAGAGTGAATTTTGAAAAGGTTGAATGGCTCAGCCGTTGCGGTCTATATCCGTATTTGAAGGAACTTCAAGCAGAAGTTGATTATATCGCAGAACACATTGGCGAAGACGGAATATGTGACGTTCTTTTTTATGAGAAAGATTTTCGTGCTTGGGGACCTTATGCCGGACTTCAGCTTGAAACCGATTGGAAATCCAAAATTCGAAGAGCTTGTGACATCACTTTCCGTGCTTTGTTGATACTGCACTACGCTAATAAACAGTTTTGACAGGAGGAACAGTCATGTACAAGTTATATCAATTAGCCAAGGGCTATACAAACCGTTTTCCCAACGGAAACGATCCCTATCAGATCACTACCAGAATTCTTGAAGAGTGTGGCGAAGTAGCCGGCGAAGTGAACCACTTTGAAAAAAGCGGAATTAAATCCTTGAAGCACGGAGAACCATCAAAAGAGCACATGGCTGATGAAATCAAGCAAGCCTTGAATGCGCTTATTCAGCTCGCCGTATATTACAATGTTGAAAGTGAACTTGAAGCATCGATTGACCGTTCGCTCAGTAAAATGAAAGACGAAGGTTTGTTATAAAAAAGTTAAAAAGGAACTGAAACATGAATAATAAATATTATACAGTATGCGGGATTGTGGAAATAGAAGGTAAGATTGTACTTGTGCGGCACACTTACGGGAATGCCAAGGACAGAATTTTATTACCCGGTGGGTTTGTACAGGAGAATGAACTGCCCACTACAGCAATTGAGCGTGAAATTTTCGAAGAAACAAATATAACTGCCAAAGCTAAATCAATAATTGCTGTTCAGTTTAAGCCTGAACAATGGTGTGCCGTTTTTGCGATGGATTACATTTCGGGAACACCTAAATCGGACGGGTTTGAAAATAGTGAGGTGTTGTTACTTTCTCCCGAAGAGGCTGTGAAACGTAATGATATTACTAATATGAGTCGGGAGATTATTAAAGCTTATATTAACGATAACGTACAGTTGGCAAAAGGCGATTATGTCCCCGTTTCTTCTAACAGAGATAATTATGCGATCTTTGGAGTATAAATATCTCCAATATTACCAAAAAACAACCGCTGTCACATGACGGCGGTTTTTCTCCCCCCTTTTTCCCCTTCTTTCATTGAATATCCCTGATTTTCATATATCCGTAGGCATCAGTTTTACGGTTGATACAGCGTAATTTTTATTTGTAAAGCTCGAAAAGTGTTGTATTTCTTCATGTTTTGATGTATAATCATAGCGTACATTATGCGGTGATGAATTACGGCATGGGTTTATGATTCATCATCAAAAATTCAAGAGGTATCTATTAAAATGTCCCACAATCGTCAAAAAAAGATTGCAGTAATCAATGATTTCTGCGGCTTCGGACGTTGTTCCTTAACTGTATCCATCCCCATCATCTCAGCAATGAAAATACAGTGCTGTCCGTTGCCTACGTCCATCTTCTCAAATCACACGGGATATGACAGCTTCTTTTATACTGATTACACCGAGCATATGAATTCATACATCGCAGAGTGGGAGAAGCTTGGGCTGCACTTTAACGGTATTCTTACAGGTTTTCTCGGCTCCCCGCATCAGATCTCTATTGTAAAAGCTTTTATGGAGGCTTTCCGAGGTGGGGATACTGTTACTGTTGTTGATCCCGTCATGGGCGACAACGGTAAGCTCTACAGAACTTATTCCCCCGTCCTTGCCGAACAGATGGCTTCTCTCGTCCCCTTCGCGGATATTCTTACTCCAAATCTGACAGAGGCTTGTATTTTAAGCGGCACAGAGTACGAGGCGGATATGGATCATTCAAAGCTAAGTGACATTTGCGAAAAGCTGAGCGCGAGAGGACCAAAGAAGATCGTTGTTTCGGGACTTGAGCGTGGAGAGGATCTGGAGAACTTTGTTTTTGAGTCGGGTAAGCCGCCTCTCGTCATCCGAGAACATAAGGTCGGTCCGTGTCGGGCTGGAACGGGGGATGTTTTTTCTTCCGTTATCGCGGCGGACTGCGTAAACGGAATTGACTTTTCGGAGGCCGTGTGTCACGCCACCTCCTTCATTTCCAAGGTACTGCGCCGTACTACTCAGCTTGGTATTCCCACAGAGGACGGCATTTGCTTTGAAGAGTTCCTGACGGAGCTTTGAGAGTTTCCCCGAGTTTTTATATTTTGTGCAGTCATAGGCTGAATGGAGGTTATTATGAAAGATTTTTTGATCGTTGTTGATATCCAGAACGATTTCGTGGACGGTGCTCTCGGAACGCCCGAGGCTGTCGCAATTATTGACAAAGCCGCAGATAAGATAAAGTCCCACAAGGGAGAGATCGTTGTAACGTACGACACCCATTTCGAAAACTATATGGAAAGCGCCGAGGGCAAGCGCCTGCCCGTTCCCCACTGCATAAAGGGAACTGCGGGCTTTGAGTTAAATCCTAAAATTGCCGAAGCACTGAACGGCAGACATTACACTTCCGTTGAAAAGATCACATTCGGCTCCGTTGAGCTTCCGGGAGTGATTGAAAAATTAGCTGACGGCGAGGATTTCCGCGTTACTCTTATCGGACTCTGTACCGATATTTGTGTGGTTTCCAATGCGCTGATCCTGAAAGCCGCATTCCCCGAAAAGGATATCGCAGTTGACCCATCATGCACAGCGGGGGTCACACCACATAGCCATAATGCCGCCATTGAGACTATGAGAATGTGTCAGATCACGATTCTTTGACAAGGTCTGTCGGGTAGTTACTACTGCGTATAAGAATTGAGATAATTATGAAAAAACTTATAACACAATACGGTGGGTTAAAGCGGGAGATATACATTCTCTTTATCGGAAGGCTCGTCACTGCCATGGGATCCTTCGTTTGGCCAATGCTCACCTTCTTTCTCACCACAAAGCTTGGACTTTCAGACGGAAAAGCCACGCTCCTTATTGCTACAGCCTCCGTGCTTTCGTTTCCTGCCGCCCTTGTAGGAGGAAAGCTTGCTGATAAATTCAGCAGAAAATCAATAATCGTCTTTTTCGACTGTCTGACCGTCAGCTTTTATCTTCTTGCGGCGATTCTGCCTCTTACTCTCGGAACTGCATTCATACTGTTCCTTGCGGGACTGTTCCAGACCATCGAGTCTCCCGCTTATGATGCTCTGAATTCCGACTACTCCACTTCAAGGCAACGTGACAAGGCGTATTCACTCTCCTATCTTGGATTTAACTTAGGCTACATCGTGGGCGCGAGTGTTGCGGGAATACTTTTCCGCAGATTCGTTCGCCTTGCCTTCTGCATCAACGGTCTGGCAATTTTCGTTTCCACACTTCTCATTATTTTCTTTGTCCACAAGCGGAATGCGGTTACGGAAGACGTTGACGCGCTCAGCGAGAATTACAGCGAATACGAATTCCCCATTGACGAAAAGGTATCTGTTGTAAGTGTGCTGAAAAAGCGCCCCGTAATAATTTACATGATCCTTGTCAGCTGTATCGCATCGATGCCCGTAAGCCTTATGGGTATACTTTTGCCTCTGCAGCTTAATGAGGTGCTGGGAGACTACGGCGCCACAGTGTACGGCTATCTTAATTCGCTGAACGGCTTCGTGGTTATCGCCTTTACTCCCGTGTTTACCGTACTGCTGAGGAAATTTACGGAAATACCGAAAATTATTCTGGGACTTCTGCTGTTTGTCATCGGAAACGCATTCTTTTCGTATCAGGGTGCCTTTTCCATACTGTTTGTCGGAATGTTTATATTCACTCTCGGAGAGGTTATTTCCGTTCTCGGAAGCAATCCGTACACCTCCCGAAGAGTTCCTGCTTCTCACCGAGGAAGGATCGGAGGTATCTCAAGTGTGGTTCATTCCGTGTTTTCTTCGCTGACACAGTACTTAATCAGCTTTATGCTTATTGCCACAAAAAGCAATTATATGCTGATCTGGACTCTATTCGGTGTCTTCGGGATCGTCGCCGCTGTTGTTTACGCATTTTTGTACCTTCCCGACAAGCGGACGTTTCCGAAGCTGTATGACAAGAGTTTTCGCTCGTAAAGCATAATTTTCATAAGATTTGTCGGTTTGCGATATTAAAAACGATGTTCAAAGGATCGGAGGTGAAAGCTTGAAAAAGATTATATGTATTGTAATTACCTGCTTGCTGCTGATGTTTTGCAGTGCATCTTCATATATGATAAAAGCTCCCGCTATGGAAGATCTGCCCCACGAGCAGGTCTTATCCGCAGAAGCTGTTATCCCTGAACCGCTTGAAGAGTCGAGTACCCGTGACGAGCTACAAAATAAAGAAGAGCTTCCGTCATCCGACGTCTCGGAGAACGGAACGCATGAGGACTCTGACTCAGAGTCCGACGAACCTTCAGAGATTCCCGAGGAATCCCACGAAAGCGCTACCGAAGGTGAGATGACCGAGGTGACCGATTCCGACGAAACCATCCCCGAAGAGGACACGGAGTCTCCCTCGGCGGATACCGAGAGTAAAGACGGTGAAGTCTCGGAAAATGAGACTGTGCCGTCCGAGGAAAAGGAGGTCCCACAGCTCCCCGAGCTTGTCAGAAATCCCGAGATTGATCCCGAGAAGCCAATGATAGTCCTTTCCTTCGACGACGGACCGTCGGCGTATACCGAACGTCTGCTTGATATTCTTGAAGCAAACGGTGCGAAGGCTACTTTTTTTCTTGTTGGAAAAGGGATCGATTACCGTTCGGATACGGTAAGGCGGATGTATTTGGCGGGTCACGATGTGGGAACTCACACGTGGAGTCATCCCGAGCTTACCCGCCTGACAAGAGAAGAAATAATTCATGAGATCACCGCGGCGAAGGACAAGCTAAGCGCTGTCACCGGCGGCAGCTCTTACCTTGTCAGACCGCCGTACGGCTCATATAACGATGAAGTGAAATCGGTGGGGGCGGAGCTTGGCGTAGCTTTCGTCAACTGGTCGGTAGATACCCTTGACTGGAAGACAAAGGATGCTTCAATACTCCACGATAAAATAATTTCAAGCGCTCGAGATGGCGCTGTGATTCTGTGCCACGACATTCACAAATCAACCGTCGATGCTATGGAAACGGCGATCCCTCAGCTTATCTCTGAAGGATACCAGCTCGTTACGTTCACTGAAATGATGGCTTTTTCAAACGAGAGGCTTCAAGGCGGTGATGTTTACAGAATGAAACAGTGATAAAATTCATATTGAGTGGGAACATAACATAAGTTTAACTAAAAGTTACAATTTCCAACTCAAAAAGAGTTGAAATCTAACTGAAAATATGATATAATACGAATAGCCAAACCTATATAAATTAATAAGGAGAAAGAAAAAATGGCAAAAAGAATCATTGCTCTCGTCATGCTTCTTTGTATGGCACTTCCGATGTTTGTTGCTTGCGGTGAAGAAAAGAAAGAATCCGTATCAACAACCAGTCCGCTTTTCAGCCAGAACACTAAGGAAGAAGATCCTGAAATCGCAAAGGTTGAGGCATACATAGCTGAACTGGCAACTGAGCAGAAGGCATCTGTTGAAGGTAAGACATTTACATGGATTGGTGTAGGTGTAACTGATGCAGAAGAAGAAACAGGAGATCTTGAAGAAGATGCTCTCTATTACCGTCAAAGAGACCTTGAGGACATTTTCGGTATCGATTGGGTAACCGCGGAAAACGAAGGTGTTGAAGGCGGTCCTCACCCCACATTCGAGAACGTAAGAAAAGACGTTATGGCAGGAACAAAGGCTTACAACGTAGTAGGCGGTACAACAGCTGCCGTATGTCAGCCCCTTTTCCTCCAGGGATGTCTCGCTGACGTCAGCGGATATGAAGTCCTCGATCTTTCACAGGAGTGGTGGACACAGAGTCTGTCTGATACCTATCAGATCGCAGGCGCTACCTACTTCCTCACAGGTATGATCTCAAGAACTTACTTCCTCGACTCATACTGTGTTATGTTCGACAAGCAGGTTGCAACCGACTACAGTATTGATATTAATGGAATGTATGAGCTTGTAAAGAACGGCGAATGGACATTCGACCAGTTCTTTAAGATTGCGGAAAGTGTTCCCTCAAACGAAAACGGTACAGGTGCTTACAGATTCAACAGACCTAACGGTACTGTTCTTATGTGGGCGAACAATATTCCTATCACTTATTTTGATGAGCTCGGCAATCCTTATGTACCTGAAGAGCTCAGCAAGGAGCTTTCAGACCTCGCAGACAAATTCTCAGCTATCTTCGGAAACGATGCTTACACAGCAGGTGTTACAGAAAAAGAGGACATCAACAACAAATACGGATTCAAAAGCTTCAGCGAGATGTTTACTGAAGAGCAGATTCTGTTCTTTATCGAAACAACAGGCGAAGCTGCATATCTCCGTGAAGCTGACGTCAACTTCGGTATTCTTCCCTTGCCCAAGAAGGACACAGCTCAGGAAAAGTACATCAGCTACATTGAGCCCTGGGGTGCATACCACGTTGCTGTTCCCAAGACTACTAACAATGAACACGTAACCGACGTTATGCTTGAGGCTATGGGTGCTCTCTCTCTGAAGTACCTCAAGCCCGCGATCTACGACAATATTCTTAAGAGCCGTTCCACATACGATAAGGACTCCAAGCTTATGATAGACCTTATTCTTGATGGTAAGACATATGACCTTGTCAATATGCTTCAGCCCGATGAATCCTATGTAAGGATGCTCAACAACGCTATCTCTTATTCATCCCAGAGCTTCTCATCTTCTTACAGGATGCAGGGTAGAACTATGAATAAAAAGATCACCGAGAGAATCAAGCAGATTGAAAATGGCACATATTGATTTTCCGAATTTAATTCTTTAGAACAAAATAACGGGTCGGAACTTCAGATCTTTGCAGTTCCGACCCGTTTCTTCAGCTAACAAAAAAAGTCACCGCTTCCACGGGAAACGGTGACTTTCTACTTTTGTTGTTCTTTAGTTAAGTACCTTAACGAAAACAAGGATGGAAAGAATGATACCGATAAGAGCGTAAAGACCGACAACAGCTCCAACAATAGTGAAGAGAATTCCGATGATCGGGATCTTTACAAGCAGACCGATAACAACGCCGCAGATAACGTCAATGAGAACGTAGACGATAAGGGCGATGATAAGGGAAGCGGCATCCTTTGCTTTGAATGCAAAGGGGAAGAGGGACTTCAGCATATCCATGTTAATTTCTCCTTATGTAATATAATTTGTCAGGGATTTGCATCCCTTGACAAGGTTAAGTATATTATACCATATAAACTTAAAATAATCAAATAATGTTCACAAAAAAACGAAAAAATTTGATTATTCGTGCAAAAAGCAGTCTTTGTCATGGGAATTTATAAATCCCACTGCCTGCAGGTAGGAATACACTATAGTGGAACCGACAAAGCGCATTCCCCTGCGTTTAAGATCACTTGAGATTGCGTCGGACAGCGGGTTTGTAGTCTTGCCTGTTTCACAGATCACTACGTCACCTGTAAAACTTCTCAGATAGCCGTAAAACGAGCCGAATTCCTCTGCGATCTTAACTAAGACTTTACTGTTGGCGATAGCGGCATTGATTTTCAGCTTGTTTCGTATGATACCCCTGTTACAAAGCAATTCGGAAACCTTCGCCTCTCCGTAATCACACACCTTTTTTACGTCAAAGCCGTCGAAAGCCTCCTTGAAAGCTTCTCTTTTGTTAAGCACACATTCCCAGGACAGTCCTGCCTGGAAGGACTCTAAAATCAGCATTTCATAAAGGTACTCATCGTCTGTTCGCGGAACACCCCACTCAAAATCGTGGTATTCAACGTATTTGGGATTTTTCAAATTACACCAAGCGCATCTTTTTTTGTCGTCAATCATCGTATCCTTTGCCCTCAGCATTTGCTGTTAGAAGGGAAGCTGACCGAAAGGGAAGTTAACGAAGTCCGCCCTGTCTGACCACAGTGTAGAAGTCAGACATGATGGCACAGCGGCGGAACCAGTCTGCATAAAGCATATTTCTGCCTGAGTTAAGATCACACCACTTGCCGTCGGCGGTGATGGTTTTTGCGGGAACCACATTAAGCCCCGTCCACTCATCGGCACCGCGGAGAACGGCTATTGCCGCAATGTCCCATATGATACGGGTCTTGGTGACACAAACGTTACCTTCCTCTTCGGGGACACCTTCAGCTTCGTTCATGATCTCACAGAGGTAATCACCTAACTTGCCCGCCTTGCCCTTGAGATAGAATTCAAGCTCCGCATTGGTGGTGATCAGGTTTTGCGTACCACCCATGGCGGGGAGAACTACAACAGGAACACCGCATTCGAAGATAACTCTTGCCGCACTGCGGTTCTGAGCGAGATTAAATTCGTTACAGTCTACGTGAGCGAAGGAATTGGCACCTACCATTAAAACAACCATCTTATCCATAATGGAGGGGTCAAGCAGAAGTGCGGAGGCAACATTGGTGAACGCGCCGATAACTGCGACATAAACGATACCGTCGGTCTCGTTTACGATTCGTACGATATTCTCCGCAGCCTCACTCATCACGGGAGTAATGATGTTAGGCATATAATTCTTGCTTCCGCGGTAACAGGGAATATTCATCTTTCCGTCGGGGTCAACGAAGTCGCGTATCTTGATCATTTCTTGATAGCTCTTTTCCATACCGTCGGCAGCATCTTTTGAACGGTGGTTCTCGAAGGGAGCCGCAGTAAGGGCGAGAAGCTTGATGTTTTCAGAGAGCATAGCGTAAGCAATTGCAAACTGGTCGTCGATCTCGTTGTAGGTGTCGGTGTCGAGAATGAGATTCTTCTTAGAATCACTGCGGAGATCCTCGAGAATCTTGTTCATGTCGTAATTGTGGTACATATGATTTCCTCCTGCACGTAGCGGATAGTTTTATTAAGTAGATTATATCACGGATCTTGATAAT
>JAFXKJ010000098.1 GCA_017531765.1 Clostridia bacterium | reverse complement strand
GGCAAGATCCTCGTGTTCCTTAAGCCCTGCGACACATACAGCTTTAACCAGCTCCTCACCGAGCACCGCTTTGATCGCGAAAAGGTATACGCTGTTGGTATTCCCTGCGAAGGTATGGCTGACATCGACAAGATCAAGGCTATCTCCGGCGACGGTATCTCCGCTGTAGAGTGCGGCGAGAAGATCGCTGTTACCACCATCTACGAGGATGCTCCCATTGAAGTTGCTCTCGCTGACGTTCTTGAGGACAGATGCGCAGTTTGTAAGGGTAAGAACCACGTTGCGTACGACGAGCTTCTCGGCGACGAGGGCGAGGTTCTCGCTTCCGCAAGATTTGACGAGGTTGCACGTCTTGAGGCTATGAGCGCTGACGAAAGATACGCTTTCTGGCAGGCCGAGCTTTCCAAGTGCATCCGTTGCAATGCTTGCCGTGATATCTGCCCCGCTTGTACCTGTGAAAAGTGCGTGTTCGGTAACCCCAACTCAGGTGTTGAGAATAAGGCAGTTGCCGACAGCTTCGAAGAGAAGATGTTCCACATTATCAGAGCATTCCACGTTGCAGGAAGATGTACTGACTGCGGCGAGTGCTCCAGAGTATGTCCTCAGAACATTCCTCTCCACCTTCTTAACCGCAAGTTCATCAAGGATATCAACTCCTTCTACGGTGAATATCAGGCAGGTGCCGAGGTCGGAAGCCGCGCGCCTCTCGTAAACTACACCACAGATGACCTTGAGCCCGGTGAAGTGTTTGACAGGGGGGATAAATAATGCGTAAGTGTTCTATAGCTAAGCAGGATCTCATCTTTCTTGAGATCGCAAAAAGTAAAAGTCTCTATATGCCCGTCGACACCGCTGAGGGTAAGGCAAAGTACCAGAAGTGGCAGCCCGGCAAGGCATACAGCAATGCTCTTACAACAGTAAAGAGCCCTAAGGAGTTCTTCTTCCCTCAGACTGAGGAAATGATGAGCTTCAAGACAGCAGGAAAGACCATCGAGATCGTTGATACAAGAAGCGAGACCGAGGACTTCGTAGTATTCGGCGTTCGTGCTTGTGACGCAAAGAGCTTCGACATTCTTGACAGAGTTTTCCTTACTGATCCCGTTGACAGCTTCTACGCTGCACGCCGTGAGCACGGTGTGATCGTAACAATGGCTTGTACACGTCCCTCCGAGACCTGTTTCTGCGGCACATTCGACATCGATGCTGCTGACCCTGCAGGTGACGTTACCACATGGAAGACTGAGGACAGCCTCTACTTCCGCGCCAACACCGAAAAGGGTGAAGGATTTATGGCTTCGATCGAGTCTCTCACCGAGGAATGCGACTGCACAGCAGTTGAGGCACAGCAGGCAAAGACTCGCGAGATCATGAAGAAGCTTCCTCTCGCAAACGTAAAGGCTGACGCATTCGGCGGCGGTAAGACGAAGCAGTATTTTGACGATCCCGCATGGGCAAGCCTCTCTGAGTCTTGTCTCGGTTGCGGTACTTGTACTTTCGTATGTCCCACTTGCCAGTGCTACGACATCAAGGATTTCAATACGGGCCGCGGAGTTATCCGTTTCCGTTGCTGGGACTCCTGTATGTACTCTGACTTCACTCTTATGGCTCACGGTAACAACCGTAACTCCCAGAAGGAGCGTTTCCGTCAGAGGTTCATGCACAAGCTCGTGTACTATCCCGAAAACAATGACGGTATCTTCGGCTGTGTAGGCTGCGGCCGCTGTCTCAAGGGCTGTCCCATTTCCATGAACATCGTTAAGGTTATGAAGACTCTCGGAGGTGACAAATAATGACTGCACGTACAGAAACCCTTATTCCTAAGATCGGTGTTATTACAGACGTTCGTCAGGACACCCCCGATATTAAGACATTCCGCGTTGTAACTCCCGACGGAGTTAAGGCATTTGACCACAGACCCGGTCAGTGCGCAATGCTTTCCATCCCCGGTGTAGGTGAGGCTATGTTCTCTATCACATCCTCTCCCACAAATACCGAGTACATGGAGTTTTCCATCAAGAAGTGCGGATGCGTTACCGAATGGCTCCATCAGGCAGAGGTTGGTCAGCAGATCACCATCCGCGGACCCTACGGTAATCCTTTCCCCGTTGACGATGCTTTCGTTGGCAAGAATATGCTCTTTATCGCCGGTGGTGTAGGTCTCGCACCTCTCCGCAGTGTAATCAACTACTGCCGTCACTACCGTGACCGCTACGGCAAGATCGACATCGTTTACGGTTCCAGAAGCAAGGACGACCTCCTCGACTACAAGGAGATCATCGAAGAGTGGTCAACTGATGCGGGTGTAAACGTACACCTCACCATCGACCGCGAGCAGGAAGGCTGGGACGGACACGTAGGATTTGTTCCCAACTACGTAAAAGAGCTTGGATTTGATACAGACAAGGTTGCAGTTCTCTGCGGACCTCCCATCATGATCAAGTTCACACTTCAGGGACTTATCGAGCTCGGATTTGATAAGACTCAGGTTTATACCACACTTGAGCTCAGAATGAAGTGCGGTGTCGGTAAGTGCGGCAGATGTAACGTAGGCGCCAAGTACGTTTGCAAGGACGGTCCCGTATTCCGTTGCGACGAGCTTGACGAATTACCCAGCGAGTATTAATTAAATAGGGAGAAAATCAACATGGAAAATATGGTAAATATATTTCTGTTCGGAAAGAAGTACACTGTTCCGGACAATCTGACCATCATGAACGCGATGGAGTATGCCGGCTATCAGCTCGTTCGCGGATGCGGATGCCGTAACGGCTTCTGCGGCGCTTGCGCTACCATCTACAGAATCAAGGGTGAGCGCGAGCTCAAGGCTTGCCTTGCTTGCCAGACTAAGGTTGAGGACAATATGTACATTGCAACTCTTCCTTTCTTCCCCCTTGCAAAGCAGGTTTACGATATCGAAAAGGTTCAGACAAACGAGGCTGTTATGATGCAGCTTTACCCCGAGATCTACGCTTGCGTAGGTTGTAACGCTTGTACAAAGGCTTGTACTCAGGAGCTCAACGTTATGCAGTACATCGCATACGCTCAGAGAGGCGACTTCGAAAAGTGCGCTGAAGAGTCCTTCGACTGCGTAATGTGCGGCGTTTGCTCATCCCGTTGTCCCGCAGGCATCTCTCATCCTCAGGTTGCTATGCTTGCTCGCCGTATCAACGGTAAGTACCTTGCTCCCGGCTGTGGTCACCTTGACACCCGCGTTCAGGAGATCAAGGACGGTACCTTCAAGGAACTCATCGAGGCTCTTATGGCTAAGCCCATCGACGAGATGAAGGAACTTTACAATACCCGTGAGATCGAGAAGTAAGAAGGGAGTATAGATTATGTATTCAGAAAGATTCCAGGCGTCCCTCGCTGCAGTTGAGGCGGCAAGAGAAAAGAACCTTGCTCTCGAGCCTGCAAGAATGACAGCACAGCAGAAGGAAGACCTTCT
>JAFXKJ010000097.1 GCA_017531765.1 Clostridia bacterium | reverse complement strand
TCTTTCTCGCTCTCGCATAAGCCTTTTCCTTATGAACGATGAACGTCAGAGCATCAACCACCTCGCCGTTGAGAAGGAAGTCCATCTTAACGAGGTCGCTTGTTTCATAACCCTTAAGCTCGTAGTCAAGGGAAGCATAGCCGCGGCTGCGGCTCTTGAGGGCATCGAAAAAGTCGTAGATGATCTCATTAAGAGGGAGGTTATAGTGAAGCTCAACTCTCTCGGTGTCGATATACTTCATGTCAATGAAGGTGCCGCGTCTGTCCTGACAAAGGTCCATAAGACCGCCCACAAACTCTGTGGGGGTAATGAGAGAAGCCGCAACAACGGGCTCAAGTGCTTCCTCAATCTCGTCGGGAGAGGGGTAGTTAGTGGGGTTATCAACGTCAACTGTCTCGCCGTTCTTTTTCACGATCTTGTAAATTACGCTGGGGGCTGTCGTGATGAGGTCAAGATTGAATTCTCTCTCAAGTCTCTCTTCAATGATCTCCATGTGTAACAGACCGAGGAAGCCGCAACGGAAGCCGAAGCCGAGGGCAATACTCGTCTCAGGCTCGAAGGTGAACGCCGCGTCGTTGAGGCGGAGCTTTTCAAGGGCATCCTTGGTTTCGTTGTACTTTGAACCGTCAGCAGGGTAGATACCTGCGTATACCATGCTCTGTACGGGCTTAAAGCCGGGGAGAGGCTCCTTTGTGGGGTTGTCCGCAAGAGTCACGGTGTCACCCACCTGAGTGTCGCCGATGCTCTTGATTGATGCAGTCACGTATCCTACCTCACCTGCCGTAAGCACGCCCGTGCTTCTGAGGCCGAATGGGTCAAGTACACCAACCTCAACGGTTTCAAATTCAGCGCCCGTGTTCATGAGACGGATCTTGTCTCCGGCACGGAGAGTACCGTCCATAACGCGGATGTATACCACAACGCCAAGGTAGCTGTTGTAAACGGAGTCGAAGATGAGGCACTTGAGAGGTGCGTCGGGGTCACCCTGCGGAGGCGGCACGTCCCGTACGATGGCATCCATTACCTCCTGAATATTAAGTCCCGTCTTTGCGGAAACCGCGGGACAGCCGTCTGCGGGTATGCCGATAACGTCCTCGATCTCGGACCTCACCTTGTCGGCATCTGCCGAGGGAAGGTCGATCTTGTTGATAACGGGAACGATCTCAAGGTTAGAGTCCACCGCAAGATAAGCGTTTGCAAGGGTCTGCGCTTCGATTCCCTGAGTTGAGTCAACAACAAGAAGCGCACCCTCGCAGGCGTTGAGGGAACGGGACACCTCGTAATTGAAGTCAACGTGTCCGGGGGTGTCGATGAGGTTGAGAATATACTCCTCACCGTCGGGAGCCTTGTAATCGATACGAACGGCGCGAGCCTTGATGGTAATACCGCGCTCACGCTCAAGGTCCATGTTATCGAGAAGCTGCTCCTCCATGTCCCGTTTTTCCACAGTGTCGGAATACTCAAGAATTCTGTCGGCAAGTGTGGACTTACCGTGGTCTATATGAGCGATGATCGAAAAATTTCGAATCTTTTTCTGTATGTCTTTTGCTTCGGGCATTTATAAATTCTCCCATCCCACGCCGAAAGTAAAAGTCGGCGCAAAAAATAATCTATCAGCTTATATTATAACAATTTTACCGCCGTAAATCAAGAGAAAAGGGTAAATTTTTGTGTAATGGTAAGTATAAAATAATTGATGCGCCAAGTTATAAAAACTTCGTAAAAATTACAGAAAAGCTGTTGCAAAAAACGAATTTTGTGGTATACTATTATCATGAAGGGTTAATAATCCTATTACATTCGGAATCTGTTCCGCGAAAGCGGTGAAAGGGGAATAATTATGGAAGATAACATGAAGAAACTCTCTGACGGTCTGAAGGCGCTGTTTATCGTTGTAGGTGCTGTTGTAACTGTTGCGGCTATCGCTATTACACTTTACAACATTTTCAAGAAGTACTTCAAGATCTCTTTCGAGTGCAACACAGGAAACGCATACGATTCTTTCGGTGCAGGCGATGACTGCGAGCCCGAGATCAGCTTCTGCGACTGCGGATGCGACTGTGACGACGATCTCTTTGAGGCAGATGAGCTTTAATCAGTAACAAAAAACTTCCCCGAGCGAAAAGCTTGGGGAAGTTTTTTTGCAAAAACAAACAAAACCGCCACTGAAAAGTGACGGTTTTCGTAATGAGGTTATCTTACTTAATGATCTCGCCGTAGCACTCGCCGAATGCGCAAGCAGCATTGGACTCGTCTGTGTCGATGTGCATAGCAGCAGCGAACTTGGGACTTACTCTTACAACAACGTCACCGAAGGTGGTGCTTCTGCCGCAAGAGTCGATCTTAACGGAAACGATCTCCTTGTCAACAACGCCGAACTCCTCAGCGTCAGCGGGAGTAAGGTGGATGTGACGCTTAGCGGCGATAACGCCAACGGGGATCTCAACCTCACCTGCGGGACCTACGAGCTTGCAGGCGCCGGAGCCATCGATGTCGCCGGACTCACGAACGGGAGCTGCAACACCGAGAGTACGAGCATCGGTGAGGGAAACCTCAACCTGAGTTGCGGGACGTGCGGGACCGAGGATGATAACGTTAGGGATAGACTTCTTGGGGCCTACGAGAGTAACTCTTTCCTCGCAAGCGAACTGACCGGGCTGGGAAAGGGGCTTCTTCTCTGTAAGGGTAGCGCCTGCGCCGAAGAGAGTTTCGATATCAGCAGCGCTGAGGTGCACGTGACGTGCGGATGTTTCAACAAGAACTTTAGCCATTGGTGTATGTTTCCTTTCTTAATTAAGAAATATTTTAGCTGATTTTATTATACACCTGACACGGCGTTTTGTCAACAGAAAAAGAAACCGTATAGAAAATTCGAGAAAAACGCCCCCTCAGACAGGCAGGTCCGAGGGGGTATAAAGGAGTATTTAAGACGTGTTATTTAATTGTTTCAAGATAATCGGTAAATCTATCAAGTATCACAGCGTACTCTGCGCGGGTGATGTACCTGCGACTTCCTGTTTCTGAGTTATACTCACCGATCTGTAAGGTATTATTGTCACATCCCTTGATTATACCGGTTGCTACTGCCCATTCCCAAGCGGCAAAAAATTCTTTTTCGTTTGCACGGGGAATACAGTCGCAATAACCGACATATTTTCCGAGTGAATTAACGTTTTCTTTTACGATATCATAGTCCCAGTCTGAGAATTTGTTAAGATCAACGCTGTTTGTTACTTCAACACCCATATAAGTGGTGACGTAAAAGTACAGCATCAGAACAACGTCGCTGCGTGTAGCAATATTTGTAGAACTGTTTTTCAAATGACTTATGTAGGTTTGTTCTATGCCGTCCTTAGTTGTCATGGGGTAATATTCACTACCGAATCTTCCATATACCATTTTTGAATCCGGGACATTAGATGATGAAGAAGTAATCCAACTACCGTAGGTGATACCGCATCTGATAGCCCATTCGGAAGACTGATAATACCATTGGTCATTCAGTTCGACCCAATCGTTAAGATTTTCGTCAAGATATAATTCGTTACCATTATATGTACCCTTGTAATAGTTATCAGAATATTTTCCATCAGCGATACGGTAAAGAGTTTCGATAACCTCAACTCCAAGGATCTTCCCTGACGGATCAAACACTACACCGCCCGGCGTACCTCTGCCGATCATAAGACCCTTTTCACTGATCTTATCAACCGATTCATACGCCCAGTGAGTCTTACCAACATCAGAAAAAGTTACGGCAAGGGCAGGGATACACAACGCAGTCAACGTTGACAGCAGAAGTGT
>JAFXKJ010000096.1 GCA_017531765.1 Clostridia bacterium | reverse complement strand
GTCAATTAACTCCTTCATTTCGGCGTATTTTTCACCGCCGCGATATTCAACAAGATCTTCCCAATCCTCAATTCCGAAGGAATAGTGCTCCGTAAGTCTTCTGTCGGGTCTGTTATTGCCGACGAGGATCTCATAAGGACACACAGTTATCTCAGATGTTACCCAGCTTCTGACGATTGCATGAGCGAGACACTCGGAATAAGGTGCGTCGGGCATTTCTTCAAAAACATCAAGGAAAGGTGTCTTCCCATCAAACAAGGGACCTGTAAAGGTCTCCTCTCTGTCATCCCAACCGTGAAAGAACTTGAGAGAATCTTCAAGAGCTTTCTTAGCCTTGGGAGAGAACTCAAATTTATGATCAAGATAGGTATATTTCATATTGATACCACCGTGAAACTATTAAATTTGAAATATTCAATCAACGAACTCTGCTACGCATCTTTCGTAAGCAGCTACGGGATCAGCCGCCGCAGTTATGGGTCTGCCCACAACGATGTAGTCTGAGCCGATCTTCTTAGCCTCTGCGGGAGTCATGACTCTCTTCTGGTCGCCGATGTCTCCGTCAGCAAATCTTACACCCGGAGTAACGGTAACAAAGCCGTCACCGCAGACGTCGTGAACCTTACCGGCTTCAAGGGGAGAGCAGACAACGCCGTCAAGTCCTGCGCGCTTAGCATTAGCGGCATAGTGCATAACTACCTTATCGATAGGCTCGCGGATAAGGAGGTCATTTTCCATAGACTCTTGATCTGTGGAGGTAAGCTGAGTTACTGCAATGAGAATGGGGCGTGTGCCGTCAGGACGGGTAAGTCCTTCGAGAGCCGCTTCCATCATGCGAACGGTTCCGCCTGCATGGAGGTTTGTCATATCAACGTCAAGGCGGGAAAGAACCGCCATAGACTTCTTTACAGTATTGGGAATATCATGAAGCTTAAGGTCAAGGAAGATCTTGTGACCGCGGCGCTTGATCTCGCGCACGATTTCGGGACCTTCAGCATAGAAAAGCTCCATACCGATCTTTACAAAAGGCTTTCTGCCTTCGAACTTATCAAGAAACTTAAATACATCTTCAGCGCTTGCAAAGTCGCAAGCTACGATTACGTCTCTTCCCATTATATATATTCTCCTTTTAGGTGTTGTTTGTTGTGTATGTGAGGACCGTCGGGGACGCCGGTCCCTACATTGATTTTTTATTTCGTTTACCGCGGGAGGATATGGGATCCTCCTCTACAACGCCGGTGTTATTTCACCGCACCGATGATGTCGGAGAGGTTTTCAATTCCGTACTTTTCCATTACGCGGGGAAGGTCTGCGATGATATCGCGGCAAGCGTAGGGATCAATAAGGTTAGCGGCACCAACCTCAACTGCGGTGGCACCTGCCATCATCATCTCGATTACGTCCTCAGCTGAGGAAACGCCGCCCATACCCACAACGGGAATATCGACCGCGTGGGACACCTGATATACCATTCTCACTGCAACGGGGAAGATGGCGGGACCTGAGAAGCCGCCCATTTTATTGGCGATCACGGGAGCCTTGCGCCTGAGGTCGATCCTCATACCGAGAAGCGTGTTGATAAGGCTGATTCCGTCAGCGCCCGCAGCCTCGCAAGCCTTTGCGATGGAGACGATATCGGTTACGTTGGGGGAAAGCTTTATTATTACTGGCTTGGTCGTTACGCTTTTTACAGCTTTTGTTACTTCTGCCGCCGCCTCGGGGGAGGTGCCGAAGCTCATTCCGCCTCCGTGGACGTTGGGACAGCTTACGTTGACCTCAAGCCAGCCGATGTCGTCGATCTCGTCAAGCTTTTCGCAGGTATAAGCGTAATCATCAACGGAAAATCCGCTGACGTTAGCCATGACCTTCTTATTAAAATACTTTCTCATCTTCGGAAGCTCTTCCGAAATTACTTTTTCAACGCCGGGATTCTGAAGACCTACCGCGTTGATCATTCCCATATAGCATTCCGCGATACGGGGAGTGGGGTTACCGAATCTTTTGTCCTTTGTGGTACCCTTGAAGGAAAATGTGCCAAGCACGTTGATGTCGTAAAGCTCGCCGAACTCGTATCCGTAGCCGAACGTACCGCTGGCGGGGATGACGGGGTTGTCAAGCTCGATTCCGCAGAGATTAACTTTTAAGCTTCCCACAGTATTTCCTCCTTTTCAAGAACGGGACCGTCCTTGCAGATTCTTTTGTAGCCGGTAACGGTCTTGCAGGAGCAACCCATGCAAGCACCGAAGCCGCAGCCCATTCTCTCTTCAAAGCTGAACTGACCGCTTGTTTCGGCAGTTTTATAAATTGCCTTAAGCATAGGCTCTGGACCGCAGGTGTAGAAATAGTCGTAGTCTGCCTCTGCCATAGCGGTCGTAACGAAGCCCTTTGTACCGTGAGAGCCGTCAACAGTGGTCACGGTCACGTCAGCTCCGAGGGCGGCAAACTCATTTTCGTAAAATACCTCGGACTTGGTGTTGAAGCCGAGAACCACAGAAACCTTCTTGCCCTCGCCTAAAAGACGTTTTGCAAGCATATAAAGAGGGGGAACGCCCACACCGCCGCCGAGAAGAAGAACCCTTTCTCCTGCCTTTGACGTGTCATAGCCGTTTCCGAGTCCCGTGAGGACGTCGAGCCATCCCGACTTCATGTCTCTCATCTGCTCGGTGCCGTGTCCTACAACCTTATATATAATTGTGAGAGTGTCACCCTCAACGTCACAAACCGAAATGGGACGGCGGAGGTAAAGTCCTTCAAGCTTGATATTGACGAATGTACCGGGACGGGTGATCTCAGATGTATCTCCGCGGAGGCGCATTTTCATTACGCTGTCCGTCAGAGGTGTGTTTTCAATTATTTCAAAGAAACTCTGCTTCATTACGTAGCCAGCCTTTACCTATTACTTGTATGTTTATATGTTTAGTCCTCTGCGGACGTTTTTTGTCCGCAGAGGAGGTGTGATCTTACGCGTCTATGGTGGAAATTGTAAGGGTCGTTTCCTCGAGTACGTCAAGGAGAACTCTTACTGTATCAAGAGACGTGAAAATTGTAACGTTGTTGTCTGTTGCGAGGCAACGGATCTCATAGCCGTCTGAGACGGGACCCTGAGAGCTGATGTCACGGGTATTGATAACGTATGCGATGTGACCCTGACGGAGTGCATCGGGGATTTCCTCGCTTCCGGCGCCGATCTTGCCCAGCACGTGAGTGCGGATTCCGTTTTCCTTGAGGAACTTGCCTGTACCCTCGGTTGCCTGGATATTGAATCCAAGGTTATAGAAGCGGCGGATAAGAGGAAGTGCCTCTGCCTTGTCGTGGTCAGCGATGGTCACAAGAACTGTACCGTAGTTCTGGAGGTGGGTACCTGCCGCCTGGAGAGCCTTGTAGAATGCTCTGTTCATCTTATCGTCGTAGCCGATAGCCTCACCTGTGGACTTCATCTCGGGAGAGAGGTATGAGTCAAGGCCGCGGAGCTTTGAGAATGAGAACGCGGGCGCCTTAACGTAGTAGCGGTTCTTTTCTGCGGGATATACTGTGTTGATACCCTGTTCCTTGAGAGATACTCCGAGGATAGCAAGTGTGCCGATATCTGCAAGGCTGTATCCCGTTGACTTTGAGAGGAACGGAACTGTTCTTGAAGAACGGGGGTTAACCTCAATAACGAATACGTTTTCGTTTTCGTCAACTATGAACTGGATATTGTAAAGACCAATTATACCTATACCCAAGCCGAGCTTTACAGTATAGTCAAGAATCGTATCCTTAACCTTTTGTGAAATGCTGAATGAGGGGTAAACGCTTATGGAGTCACCGGAGTGGATACCCGTTCTTTCAACGAGCTCCATGATACCGGGAACGAATACGTCCTTACCGTCGCAAACCGCATCGACCTCAACTTCCTTACCCTGAATGTACTTATCAACGAGTACGGGCTTGTCCTCATCAATTTCAACGGCTGTCTTGAGGTAGTGGCGGAGCTGATTTTCGTCTGCAACT
>JAFXKJ010000095.1 GCA_017531765.1 Clostridia bacterium | reverse complement strand
CTTGAACTCCTGCTTGGGTGAGCCGTTGTCGCGGTAGAGAACTGTTACTACCATGCCGCGGGTGAGGCTCATATTGGGAGCGAAGCTTGTGCCGTCGCCCACACCGTTCATAAGTCCCGCGTTGACCACGTACTCGATAGCCGCTTCACCCCAATGACCGTCGGTGTCATTGAAGTTAAGCTCTGCCGAGACGGGAATGCTTACAGCGAAAGTGCCAACAAGCATCAGCGCCGCAAGCAGCAGTGAAAAGAGTCTTTTTTTCATTCTGTTTTCCTCCCGGAAATATATTTTTTACTTCTTTATTATACAGTATTTCTAAGAAAATGTCAAGACGATTTGTGCAGGTAAACCTACACAAATGTCCCACGCCAAAGCGTGGGACATAATGAATGTTATTAAGCTGTAAAGCTCAATATCTGCCTATTTTCTCGTAGGGGATCCTGTGGAAGTCTGCGTCGTCGCGAAGTCTGTAGTCACCGATAGTGGGATTCACGAAGAGAGGATTTTCATCAAGTGTGAAGTTTAAGTTGCCCTCACCTTCAACCCATGAATATTTGCTTTTGGGATGAACGTACGGTTCAAAGAAAGTACCGAGGCAACAGTTGTTATCAGCGTAATTTACCACGTTGAATGCACAGTTTAAGTCCTCATTGATTCGATCCACGTCATAGTGATACGCATAGAGCTGGGGCCATCTTTCATACCATTTTTCATAGCCATCATCATCAGGACCGGGGAGGTAGATCATACCAAAGGCGACCCATTCACCGGTTTTATATGCCTCCGGATCAATAAGCTTTCCGTTATCGTCAACATACTCAGCCATTCCGAGAAAAATATTAAGAAATCTATTTTCATCTGTAACGATAATGATATTGTCGTGAACGCTGTTATCTCTTCCCATGTGTAAGCAGACCGCATCACCGCCGCCGTTATAGAATATGTTTCCGTATATTTCCTGACCGCTCGAATAATTGTCAACGTAGATGCCGTGTGTGGCTTTACCGACTTGTGTACCCGTTGGTGAAATATTCATGAAGATATTATACTTGATCACATTACCGCGGAAAACAGTGCTATAGATAGAATAAATGGCTCCGTAATCCTCGGTGGTCTGCATCATTCTGTCGAATACGTTGTACTGAATGGTGAGGTCGATACATTCGTCGTACCGTATCCCGCCGTGAGCACCGTTAACAAATTCGTTATGTTCTATCACACATCCCACGTCACTTTGTATTCTGATTGCCTGAGACCAGTACTCAGAAAGACCGAAGTCGTGGAACGCATTGTTTTTGAATACGTTTCCGGCAGGGACGATATTTGCCATGTCTGCGTCAGAAATGACATAAACACCACCGTCAACAAAATTGTACATTTCTGAGTTTATGAGTGAAAAATGGTTGATTCCTTCACCGCGGATACAGTAATGACCGCCTAAGTTTGCAAAGGTACATCTGTCGAAGGTAATATAGTTGGCGTTACAGTGTACCATGGTTTCATTGGCGCCGTTAAATTCAAGACCGACGAAGCTGATATGATCTGCTCCCTCGCAAAGTGTCATCATAGTACCGTCCGTACAGAACGTGTAGCTTCCGTGGGGATTGTATACGTAAAGCGTGTCGGTATCGGTGTCGATCCAATACTCTCCCTGATCGTCCATAAATTCGGGGAGATTGTAGAAGAATATCTTTGTGGTCATCCGTCCCTTGACTGCAAAACCGCCGTGTGCAACGATGGTACCTTCCCACATATCCGGCATAAGATCATAGTCTTTTTCTGTATAAACGTAGAGAAGATTTGTTTCCGGATCAAAACTCTTTGCCTCGAATCTGCTGTATACCCAGCCGCAAAGGAGCATACCCTTGAACATGAGGCCATCAACCCTTTCAAAGCTTTGAACTTTCTTTGCCATAGGTTCGGTAAGTGTCAGTGCTTCTCTGCGGTTCACGTCACCGTAAACAGCATTATTATAATAGACATCCTGTCCCAGAGCATTTTTGTTGAGGTCGCGGGCGAGCCAGATAAGACCGTCTGTGTCGTTGAAAATGTAGTTAGATATCTGAAGCTCACCTTGAAGCATACCTTTAATGCTTATCTTTTTGATCTTATCAGCCGATGAAGAAGGGAACATCTCTTTTTCGTTGTTGCTGATTGCGGTGAAATCATTGGCGGAAAGCACAGTACCGTTTGAGAAGATAACGTCACCGTCACCGTACTTGCAGTATAATACCGGAATCTTTTCGTTTCCCGCATCCTCACCGGTGAAGGTTACGTTGTCGAGCTTGCCGTAGTTACCTGCCATGAAGGCAACCTTGATCTCGTCCTTAGCAGTTTTCTTAAGCTCACGAACCTTTGACTTTGCCGCCTCAAAGGTTGCAAGAGGCTTTTCTAAAGTGCCGGGATCGGTATCGTTTCCGTCAACAGCTACGTATACGTCCGCATCCTCTACGAGAGGGTAAGGAAGCGCGGTATATTTACTCATGATCATAGGCTGCTCGTATGCGAGATGGTACTCGAACTTAGCTTCCTTGAAACGCTTGATAATGGTAGCGAACTCTGCTCTTACCGCCTTGTCTGTGGGTGAGAGGGTAGTCACGCCGCCGTTAGCCTTACCCGTGATAAGACCAACGCCGACTGCCCACTTTACAGCGTCGGTCGCCCAGTCTGCAACAGCCGCCGCGTCGGGGAAGGAAGTAATGTCAGTCGCTCCCACGGTAGTATCAACGTACTTG
>JAFXKJ010000094.1 GCA_017531765.1 Clostridia bacterium | reverse complement strand
CGGCTGTTGCTGATTGGGCGACCGACGCTGTAACGTGGGCAGTCGGCGTTGGTCTTATCACAGGTAAGGCTAACGGAGGCGCTGCTACCCTCTCTCCCGTCGACAAGGCGGTAAGAGCAGAATTTGCTACCATCATCAAGCGCTTCAAGGAAGCGGATTTTGAATACAAGCTCGTATACAACTCCCCCGTACTCAAGAGCAGCTTTACCGAAAAGCCTTACGCAAGGGTTGAAAACGCCGATATTTACGTGGCTGTTGACGGCAGTGACTCCAACCCCGGTACAAAGGATAAACCTCTTGCAACCTTTGAGGCGGCTAAGGCTAAGGCTCGCGAGATCAAGAAAGCAGGAAAGAGCGCGGCTGTCGTTGCATTCAAGGCAGGCGACTACGGCTCTCTTAACAACGTTCAGTTTACTTCCGACGACAGTAACGTGACCTACTGCGCTTACGGAGACGGTGACGTATACTTCACAGGCGGTGTTTTCGTTAAGGAAAGTGACTTTGTTGCACTTAATGAAAACGAAAAGGCTCTCTTTAAGAGCGAGCACGTCGATTCCATCAAGAAGGTTGATCTTTCCGGCTACAAGGAAGCTTCCCTTTTCAATTCTTCAAGCCTTCTCTTCAACGATAACGGATTCTGCACCATTGCAAGATATCCCAATATGAAGAACGGCGTTACAGAGACCCTTGAGGGTAATATCGTTCAGCAGATCCCCCTCCCCGGTCATACTCATGAGGAGCTTTGGGAGATCGCTCAGACAACAGGTGACCAGGATCTTCTTAAAACCTTAACCGATCAGAAAAAGGTAACCGCTCTCGCACATTTCAAGAAGCAGCTTGACACATATACTTCTCTTGAAGGCGTTCAGATCTGCGGTAACATCTCCAAGATCTGGCACGCTGACAACCTTGACATTGAATCCTACGATAAGGCAACCGGTATCATCAGCTTCAAGCAGAGTCCTCACTACGGCTTCGTTAACTACGACGAGAACTATGCATCCGTATTCATTTCCGGTGCCTCCGTTGACCTTGACGCCGCGGGTGAGTACTGGTATGACGCCGAGAACAAGGCACTCTACGTATATGCTCCCGCAGGTGAGTATCTGATGAGCTATCAGGACTCCTTCATTACTATGAAGAAGACTAACAACATCGTATTCAAGAAGCTCAACTTCCGCGGAACCACAGACACCACAATCACTCTTGAAAACTGTAACGGATTCACATTCGATATGTGCTCTCTTCTTTGCTCCGGCGGAACATACGGCTTCTGGGGAGATGAATCCATCAACATTAAGGTCACAAACAGCGAGCTTGCATACTTCGCGGATGAAGGTCTGCATATTCAGTCCCCCACAAGCGAATACGCCGTTGAGGGATACCATCCCGACTCACTGGTAAGCGACGGACTTGTCATCGACAACAACTCTATCCATGACATCGGTATGATTACAGTAGGCGTTGATACTTCAGGTATC
The DNA here is from genome assembly GCA_017531765.1 of Clostridia bacterium. Lineage (GTDB taxonomy): Bacteria > Bacillota > Clostridia > Oscillospirales > CAG-272 > RUG11130. Next base: position 6,623 of record JAFXKJ010000094.1, on the reverse strand, counting down.
CGTCTCTGCAATACGGTCAAGAGTCAGATCACCCATAACGAGGTATACAACTCCAACCGTTGTGCTATCCGCTTTGATGGCTGCATCAAGACAGACATCGCGTACAACTATTTCCACCACTGCATGCTCAATTCTGCGGACGGCGGCGTTGTATACGGCTTCAGATCTCTTACCCAAAGAGACAGTAACGTAAGATACAACCTTTTCACCGACATTCCCAACAGAACCGGCGCGCAGTACGCTATCTACAACGACGGCGCTCACGCATGGAACATCTACGGTAACATATTCTACGGCGCGGCTACTATAAACGTGGTCCTTAACGGCGGACGCGACAACCACGTTTATGAGAACGTCTGCATCAACACCGGCAAACCCAAGAGTTCCTTCATGCTCTACAACTCCGACATGATCGACGAGGAGCTAACCGAAGAGATAAAGATCGGTCCTGAAGGTGAAGTAGACGCAACATTCCACTATCTCACTCACAAGCCTGAAGAGGGCGAGCCCTACTACGAGCTGTGGCGTGAGACTTGGCCTCTTCTCTACGATTTCTACCTTAATTTCGAGGACATTGACAAGGGTCCCCAGTGTATCTACTACACTATAAACCACATCAAGAACAACTATCTGTTCGATATGTCCTGTTCTATCGAAGAAAACTCTATTGCCGACAAGTTCGGTGACTACGAGGGTAACAAGGAGCTTACCACCGATACAAACGATTATTTCGTTGATCCCACAAACGGTGACTACTCCCCCATCGATCCCTCCGCAATGCCCAATAACCACTTTGCCGAGATCGGCAGATACTGATCTACAATCAAATACACTTCATTATCTCCCCTGCCTCGGCAGGGGAGATTTGTATAGGTTTACCTGTACAAATCGCCTTGACAATTTGCAAGAAACACTGTATAATGTTGTCATATAATTTATTTTTTCATTTTAAGGAGGAAAACAAAATGAAAGCAAAGAAAATTCTGTCTATACTTTTAGCGGCTGTGATGCTCATGAGCACACTCGCCGTTGGTATGACAGTTTCCGCCGCAGACGTCACATATTCCGATGTTACTGAGGATATGTGGTCCTACGGCGACATCGTGTACGTCACAGAACACGGACTTATGAACGGTACGGGAGGCAGCAGTTTCTCTCCCGCAGTATCGGTAACCCGCGCTATGGTAGTAACCGTTCTATACAGAATGGAAGGTTCACCCGCTGTTGAGTTTGACGAGTACGCCTACGCCGACGTTGAAGCGGGTCAGTTCTACTCCGATGCCGTAATCTGGGCAAAGGCGGGCGGAATCGTAACCTCAGTCGGCACTAACGACTTTGGCGATGACCTTTTCGCTCCCACAAGAGCAATCACCCGTCAGGAGCTTGCGACAATGTTCCTTCGTTATGCAGGCTACCGTTACGTTATCACGACCGAAAAGGCTGACCTTTCAGGCTTCAAGGATGTGTCAAGCGTTGCTTCATGGGCAACTGATGCCATGGCTTGGTGCAACAAGGCAGGTCTTATCAACGGTACGGGAAACGGTGACACACTCTCCCCCACAATGACCGCGACACGTGAGCAGTTTGCGGCTATTATCCATCGCTTCGACGTGGCTGAATTTGATTACGAGTACGTTTACAATGCTCCGCGTCTCAAGTCAAGCTTCACAGAGAAGGAATATGCTCTCGTAGAGAATGCAAACATCTACGTCTCCGTTGACGGAAGCGACAGCAACCCCGGTACATTTGATAAACCTCTTGCAACCTTTGAAGGTGCTGCACAGAAGGTTCGCGAGCTGAAGAAGACTGATAAGGACGGTATCGTCGTTGCCTTCAAGGCAGGTAACTACGGCTACCTTGACCTTGAGCTCACCGAAGCAGACTCAGGTACAGCATCTTGCCCCATCACCTACTGCGCTTACGGCGACGGTGAGGTTACCTTCTCCAACGGTTTTGAAATCTACAAGGACGAGTTCAAGCCTATCGACGACAGCGACAGATACCTCTTCAATGACAAGGCTGAGGAGAATATCTACAAGGCTGACCTTTCAGATAAGAAATACGAGGGCGGTCTCACCTACGTTAAGGATATCTACGGCGACTACTACTTCGGTAGAGAAAACCCCTATTACGGTCAGTATAAGGGAAAGATCACCTTTATCGGTAGCCTTTACGACGGTGATCAGAGTCTTGAGCTTGCCCGTTTCCCAAACAAAAAGGATCCCGACGGCAAAGATCAGTACATGAAGGTTGGCTCGCCCGAGGGCCCCTTCTCTCTCAAGCTTGACTCCATGTTCGCAAACCGATTCAAGAATTATCACACCTACGATAACATTCAGTTTATCGGCATGGACCAGGCTGAATACGAGTCCTCCTTTGCGGCTATTGTCTCCTACGACAAGGAAAACGGAGTCTATAAGGTGGCAGATTCCACCAACGGACGCGGTATGCACATGGGTGCAGAGGGCTATCTGCAGAATATCTCCGAGGAGCTTGACTATGACGGTGAGTACTGGCTGGACACGGAAAACGCGGTTCTCTACGTTTATAACCCCACCTCCGAGGTTTACACCCTCGCTACTGCGGGAACTCTCCTCAAAGTAACGGATGCCGACTACATCAGCTTCATCGGTCTTGATTTCAAGCACTCCATGGATGAGGGTATCATCGTTAACGCAGACCACATTACAATAACAAATTCACTCATCTTCGGTATCTTCGGTTCATTTGAAAGAGACACCGAGTTCGGTACACACGCCGTTGTGCTTAACGGAATGGGTAACGCTCTCACAAATTCCACACTCACACAGCTTGGCGGCGGCGGTGTTGTGATCAGCGGCGGCGACCCCGACTTCCTCATCCCCTCAGGCACGGTAATTGATAACAATCTTATTACAAAGTTCGGTCAGACCTTCCCCGGTTGGACGTCAGGTGTCCGTATCGCTGACAGCGTAGGCGCCACCGTCTCTCACAACGAGATCAGCCACACACCTCATATAGCCCTGCATTTTGACAGAGGATATGAAGAAAAGGAAGGACAGACCCGTTCCATCGACAATATCGTTGAGTATAACTATATCCACGACGTGGCTACTCACTACAGAGACATCGGCGCGATCTACCACGGAGAGTGCCAGACAAACCGCGGCAACATCATCAGATACAATCTCATCAGCGAGGTTGGTACAGGCGCTTGGGGACTTTATCTTGATGACGGAATCAGCGGACAGACAGTTTACGGAAACATTTTCCACAATCCCGGTGGCTACGGCGTCCTTGGCGGTGCGGGACGTGACAACTACGTTTGCGACAACTACGTGCTCAAGGCAGGGAATTCGGCTGTTGACACATTCCCCTTTGCCATCGGTGCAAAGTATGCCGATATGCTTAAGGACGAGGGTGTCGACAGACTGTGGAGTTCCACATGGCCCGGCACATACGGTCAGACAATGGCCGACATCCCCACAGATCCCGCGGCACTTAAGATATGGCAGGAAAGATGGCCGGAGCTCTTTGAAGCTCTTGACGAAAGAGATGAGATCACTGAGGACCGAATCACGGATAGTACTCTTATGGTCAACTCCGCAGGCTCTACCTACAAAAACAACTTTGCATTCGGCACATCAAGGCTCGATGATTTCAGCTTTGACGAATCTGCAACCTGGTTCAACGAAATTGAAAACAACGTTATGTACACAGCGGAAAACGATCCTCAGATCTTTGAGAATCCCGCCCTTGGCGACTATTCCGTCAAGGAAGACTCAGGCTTCCCCGACAACAAGTTCGGCGAGATCGGCAGATATTAATAACTAAAAAAGCAAAGGCTTGCACCTTCACTTGAAGGCGGCAAGCCTTTGTTTTCACCCGAGTTCACGTCTCAGATGCTCGAATATTTTCTTTTCCTCGCGGGAAACCTTGACCTGGGACAATCCAAGCTCATCGGCGGTCTGCTGTTGAGAGTAATCCTTAAAATATCTGAGAGTTACTATCTGCCTCCAAAGCGGATCAAGAGTCCTTATGGACTCGGCAAGAGCTATATATTCCGTCGTCTTACCGAGACTGTCCTCAGAAGACGGCAACACACTCTCAAGGCACATATCGTCTCCCGCTATCACCTCTGAAAAAGAGTGAATGGGGGATGAGGACTCCATCGCCGCCGCGGCTTCTGCGGGGGTAACGCCCACCTTTGACGCAAGCTCGTCAATATGCGGCTCCCTCCCGTGTTCCCTGACGTACACTTCCCTTTCATGAAGAAGCTGTGCGCCGAGACGCTTTTGCGCTCTTGAAACCTTTACGGGTCCGTCGTCGCGGAGAAATTTTCGTATCTCCCCCACGATCAGAGGGACTGCGTAAGTGGAAAACGCGCATCCTCGGCCAGCGTCAAAGCTTCGGATAGCTTTGAGCATTCCGATAGAACCTATCTGAACGAGATCCTCAAAATCCGTCCCACGCCCTCTGAAACGGGAGGCAAGTCCCGTCACAAGTCCCATGTTAAGCTCAATGAGCTTCTCCGTCACACTTTCGTCCCCGTCGGCATACAGCTTCAGAAGCCTGATATTCTCCTCAGGCAAGGATTTTTTCTCTGTTTGATTCACGCTTTCTCGCCACCTCTTGATAATATGTAGCTTAGCGGTTCTGGGTAAGCTTAGAAAGCTTCTTTTTCAGTGTAACCTTGGTTCCCTTACCCGGAGCCGATCTGACGACGACGGAATCGGTGAAGTTTTCCATCACCGTAAAGCCCATTCCGCTTCTCTCCCCCGCGGGATCGGTGGTAAAAAGCGGCTGAAGAGCTTGTTCTATGTCTGAGATACCGCAGCCCTTGTCCTTGATCTCAATCTTCACGGTCCTGTCGGAGTACAGCCGAACCATAATAAAGATCGTACCTATGGTGTTTCTGTATCCGTGGACGATGGAGTTTGTGACCGCCTCAGACACGGCACAGCGAATGTCGGACAGCTCGTCCACCGTGGGATTCAGAGAAGCGCAGAAGGCTGATACCATGGCGCGTGCTCCACCTTCGTTTACGGAATAGGACGGAAACGCCAGCTTCAACTCATTGATCAATTCAGTTTTACTCATTTCATTTCACCTCATCACTGATTATTTTGATGATCCGTTCTCCGCCCGCAAGACTCAGGATCTTCATTGTGGCGGGAGTGGGATTGCAGACTGCAAAGGCGATTCCAAGCTCGCTCGCCTTACTGTAGCGCCCGAGGATGAGACCGAGTCCCGAGCTGTCCATAAAGTTTACGCCCCCCAGATCAAGCACAAGCTCGTGGGGACGCTTCTCCTCAAGCTCGCGGTCGATACGGCGCCGCGCCGCCACAGCATTGTGGTGATCCACCTCGCCTTTAATAAACGCGGTGAGCACACCGTCTTCAAAGATTATATTTACGTTGTAATCGGAAAATAGCATTTTTCAGATTCCTTTCAGTTTTCTTGAGTTCATTATATTACGGTGGGAAAGTAAAAATTGTCACATATTGCGCAGTTAAAATATTTTTTTGAAAAGGTATTGATTTTGTGATTTTTATGTGGTATAATACCACTCGTAATAAGGAAGCATAGCTCAGCTGGTTAGAGTACTTGCTTGACATGCAAGGGGTCACTGGTTCGATTCCAGTTGTTTCCAAAAAGAACAAGGTGCAAAAAGGCACCTTGTTCTTTTTTTCATCACTGGAATCGAAGTGCGGTAGTCACGAAGTGACCGAACACACTGTGTTCGCGCCGTGGATCTCGTCTGTGTTCGCACTGACTATACCACGTCAGGCTGACTTTTTAAGTGATTAGCCCCTCATGGGGGTGTTTTCTTTTTTCGGAAACAACCGGAATCAGAAAGAGCACGTTCGCTTCGCGAAGTGCGGTAGTCGCACCTCCGCAACGTCACTTAACCTATCAATCAAACGAAATCCTTGATTCTTCCCGCCTTCACCATTGATTTTTCCTAAAAACTATAGTACAATAGAGAAAGCCCCACTTATCATCTACGGCTATAACGGAGGAAATCAGCTTTATGAACAAAGCGCTGTTTTGGGATCTGCAGGGAACACTTGGCGGAGAAGCCGTGGCAAGCCTTGAAACGTTTGAACCATACCCGTTTTCCAAGGAAGCCTTGACGCTGTCTAAGAATCACGGTTTCAGAAATATCGTGATCACCAACCAAAGTAAAATCGGAAAAGGACTCCTCTCAAAAGAAACCTATGACAAAGAAGCCTCACGAATACTTGATTATTTCAATTCCGACGGTGTTCTCCTCGACGAGTTTCTTTGCTGTCCTCACACAAGCGAAGATAACTGCAACTGCAAAAAGCCAAAGACCGGACTTATGGAGCTTTGTCGGGAAAAGTACGACCTTGACATCAAAAAGTGCTTTGTGATCGGGGACATGGGCAAAAACGAGATCGTAATGGCACATAACGCAGGCTGCATGGGAGTTTTGGTACTGACGGGCGGCGGCAGAAAAAGTCTCGGGGAGTTCAGACACACATGGGCAGAACACGAAGCTGATATAATCGCGGAAAATGCACTTGAAGCGGTTAAAATGATTCTTCGCAAATGATTTGAGGTTAGAAATGGTCAGAGAAATCAGAAAAAATGAGTTAGTCAGCCTTTTGGAGCTGTAT
>JAFXKJ010000093.1 GCA_017531765.1 Clostridia bacterium | reverse complement strand
GAGCAACTGACTCTTAATCAGTGGGTCCCGGGTTCGAATCCCTGAAGGTGCATACTGTTTGCTTGGCAAACAGGTACAAAAGTTGGTGTTATTTACGCAGAGGGTCCACCTGTTCCCATTCCGAACACAGAAGTTAAGCTCTGTCGTGCCGACAATACTTGCATGGCGACGTGCCGGGAAGATAGGTAGATGCCAACACAGCAGAGGTTCCAAGGAATCTCTGCTTAAATATTCCTCCTTAGCTCAGTTGGCAGAGCACGCGGCTGTTAACCGCGGTGTCGCTGGTTCGAGCCCAGCAGGGGGAGAAAGAAAGAGAGTAGCAAAAGCTACTCTCTTTCTTTTTCCCTTTACTAGATTCAGACCAGCTCCACCTTGGTAAACAGCCTCATGCTCCAAGAACGGAGAGGTATAGTCTGACTGCGGCTGTTAACTGGAATCGATCTGAGCGCCGCCGGGGGCGGGAGGAGCGAAGTGAGATTCGCGCAGCGGTCGGAAAGGTCGAGGTGACCACCGCGTCACCGAAGAGATTTTCGGGCACCGCAAGCTGAAAGGGTCGTTGGTTCGAGCTGGGCAGGGGGAGATGAAAAAAGCACTTCGTTGGAAGTGCTTTTTTCAATGAAATTCGTTCCTAAAGGAACGAGTGAAATATCGCTTCGCGTATGAATTATGCCTACGGCATATGAAGGAATGCGAATTTTATATCATATTTTTGCTGTGGCAAAAATATATCAAATATATGCGTTTTTACTAAACTTGTTATTTAGTGCGTTTTTCGACTGCACTTTTATTGACATTTCCAATATATTATTTGAAAGGATTGTCCAAACACAAACAAATATTAGCTTTCCTCTGGGGGATATCCTGCACCCCGGAGGTTTTCTATTATGATATGTGACCAAATCACGGAAATTTCCTCCGGAATCAGGTATACTATAATCACAAGATAAGAAAAAGTGAGGCAAAAAGGATGAAAAACTACAATAATTCAGATCTATACGATATGCTAATCATCGGCGGCGGACCTGCGGGGTATACTGCGGCGCTTTATGGGGCGCGGGCGGGACTCAGAGTCGTGGTTTTGGAAAAGCTTTCCGCGGGAGGGCAGATGGCGCTGACTCACGCGATAGACAATTACCCCGGATTTGAGGACGGAATTGACGGATTTTCTCTCGCTGAGAAGATGAAAAGCCAGGCTGAGCGTTTCGGCGCGGAAAGCAAGTATGCCGAGGTAACGGCGGTTGACCTGAAGTCAGAGCCGAAAGAGGTTACGGCAGACGGGGAGACTTACTACGCCAAGACTGTGGTCATCTCCACGGGGGCAAATCCGAGAAAGCTTGGCGTTCAAGGCGAAGAGGAGCTTGTGGGGCGGGGCGTCGCCTACTGCGCATCGTGCGACGGAATGTTTTACCGCGGGAAAACTGTAGTTGTGGTTGGGGGCGGTAACACTGCGGCGGCTGATGCTCTTCTTCTCAGCAGGATCGCAAGTAAGGTTATCGTGGTACACAGACGGGATACGCTCAGAGCTACGAAGATATAACACGATCAGCTCTTCAAGTCTGAAAACGTTGAGTTCAGATGGAATAGTACGGTAACTGAGCTTCTTTCCGACGGCAAACTCAACGGAGTGAAGCTGAGAAACAGCGAAACGGGCGAGGAAAGCACCGTATCTTGCGACGGAGTTTTTGTCAGCGTTGGGAGGATTCCCGCGACGGAGCTTTTCGCGGGACAAGTGGAGCTTGACGGCGGCGGTTATGTGGTAGCGGGTGGAGACACGAAAACTAATATCCCCGGAGTATTCGCGGTGGGTGACGTGAGGAGTAAAACGGTACGTCAGGTAGTCACAGCGGTGTCCGACGGTGCCGTGGCGGTACATTTTGCGGAAGAATATATCGGTTGACAGGGAATAAGTGTATATTATAATGAAGAAAAGGACCCGAATTTTCGGATCCTTTTTGATTTAACGAGATATTATAGAATTTTACTTTTTCGGTACGCGGATGTCGGTCCAATCGTCCACGTCGCATTGTTCACTACTGTTACTTCCCACGGCAACAACAGTACCGTCAGCTTTGAGTCCAACGGTGTGATAACAACCTGCGGAAATTGCCACAATGTCGGTCCAATCGTCCACGCCGCATCGATCGTTATTATTCGCTCCCACTGCAACAACAGTACCGTCAGCTTTGAGTCCTACAGTGTGAGAAGAACCTGCGGAAATCGCTACGATATCCGACCAACCGTCAACATCGCATTGTCCAAAGTAATTATACCCCACAGCAACAACGGAACCGTCAGCTTTGAGTCCTACGGTGTGATTATCGCCTGCGGAAATCGCCACGATATCTGTCCAATCGTCTACGTTACATTGGTCATAGCCATTGGCTCCTGTAGTAATAACGGAACCGTCAGCTTTGAGCCCTACGGTGTGAGACCCGCCTGCGGAAATTGCCACGATATCCGACCAATCGTCCACGTCGCATCGATTACTACCATTACTTCCCACGGAAACAACGGAACCGTCAGCTTTGAGTCCTACGGTGTGATAACCACCTGCGGAAATCGCTACGATACCTGACCAATTATCTACGTCGCATTGGTCACTACCATTATTTCCTACGGAAACAACGGAACCGTCAGCTTTGAGTCCTACGGTGTGATAACCACCTGCGGAAATCGCCACGATATCCGACCAACCGTCTACGTTACATTGATCACTACCATTCGCTCCCACGGCAATAACGGAACCGTCAGCTTTGAGGCCTATTGTGTGAGAATCGCCTACAGAAATACTATTGTTTTTTATAAATGGCTCAATCAGCTCAGTTAAATACTTTTTGCTGTCTTTGTAGTCGCTAAGTGTAGAGAACAGTTCAATGGCTTCCGCGTATTTTCCAGCTTCCATCAGGGACACCGCATTTTTGTATTTACCATCAATTATTGAAATATTACATTCATCAATTTTATCAGCACTGTCCTTATATCCGTCAAGCTTTTCAAACGCCGCGATCGCTTCATAATATTTCCCATCTTCCATCAAGGACACCGCATTACTGTATTTGATGATTGGGGAGATAACGTTATTCCATAAAATCACAAATGCTATTAACAAAGCAATGCCTAAAACCGCAATTGCCTTGATTATCTTGAGTCGTTTGGCACGTTTTGCGGCAATTTTTCGAATAAGCTCTGCCTGACGCTCTTTCTCAAGACGTTTTTCTTCTGAGATAGTTAGAAGTTCTGAATGACGTTCAGTGAATTTTTTCTTGTATTCATCAGATTTGCGCCAACCCGGAATTTCATCAAGCAGTTTAATGGCTTTTTCATAGCCCCTAATCGAATCCCAAGAGGCAGTGCTTATTGCTTCTGCCAAAACATTATCTTTTCTTTTTATTTCGGCAAATTCAAGACATTCTTTTGAACGTTTTTCGGCATCTTTATATTTGCCGGCATTTGCAAACATTTCAGCGGCTTTTTTGAAATGATTCATGGAAGTAGCAGAAGTCATCATTTCATCGGCTTCTTGATATATTCCTTCAAGTCTTTCCTCTTCGTTGCGCTGTTTGATATACTCAACAACACCTTCAAGCTCGCTTTTCAGCTTAGCGTCGGCAAATCTGATGGTCTTTTTATAATTATTGTAAGTGTCGAAGGGATTTCTGCAGTCTTTCAGACTGTCTCTCGTTTTTACCCTAAGCTCCGCCATCAGCTTACCAAGGTACGCCTCTGCGTTTTCGGGATCGCGGTCAAGTACCTTCTCGCAGTATTCATCAGCACTGTCCCAGTCTCCGTCTTCGAGGAACATAAACGCTCTCTTCAGGAGAGGTGCGATACTCAGATCACTCTCCGACACCGTAGTTTCCTTGATTACCGTTACGGGCGCGGGGGCGTCCTTTTTCAGCACCTTGCCCACACCGTGGATGATGTCATTCATGAAACCGATCTTCGCCATGTTCTGCGCCTGCAGATGAGCGAATTCCTCGGGCAGCTCGTAAGCATCCATGTCGCGGTAGCAGGGAATGAGGAGCTTGGTGCGGTCCTTTTTGATGATCTTCAGGTATCTTGACCATTCGTTTTTCACCCATACCGCGTTGAAGTATTCGGGTCTCGTTCCGATAGCAAGCATTACCTTTGCAGAGTTCAGGGCGGCGAAGATGATGGGCTCGTAGGCGGAGCCGAGCTTTCCTTCCAAAGTGATCGCCGCATAGAAGACTTTGTAGCCCTCGCGGGTGAGCTGATAATAAATATCGTTGGCAATAACGCTGTCGTGGGTCCTCTCGCCGTCTGCTCCCGTTTCCTTGTAGCAGATGAAAATGTCGTAGCTTTCTTCCCTCTGCGCCAAGGCGAGGATCTCTTTTTGAATTCTGTCGATCTCCCGTGCCTCTTTCTCGTAGATTGCTCTCTGCTCTGAGTCTGCGTAGCGGAGGGCGGATTTGTAATCCTCGTCGGCGACGATGCTGTCGTATGAGGCTCTGTGGCAGGTGGGGACCTTTTTCAGTGTCGCGGGATCGTCAACGTACTCGATTCCGTAACGGCAGAGGATCATTCCGAAGTAAGCCTCTGCCTCGGTGGAATCAGCCTGAATGATCTTTTCGTAAAGCCGTTCAGCCTTGTCGAACTCGCCCTTGATTCGCAAAATATTTGCTCTGTTATATACGTTTTGGAGGTTTTCATCTGCGGATCTCGGCACTGTCTGCTTCGTTCCGCAATATTCGCACTCCGCGACGACGGAGCCCTCGGACACATCAAGGTCTCCGCCGCACATTTTACATTTAAGAAATGCCATAGTAGTTATTTCTCCGTTGAAAAATTAAATCAATCGGGTACCTCTCCGTCGGTCCATGCTCTGTATATGTCATACCAAGCCCAAAGAAGTGAGATTCCCGTAAAGAACAGGATAAGCTGCGCGACACCCTTGCCCTTCTTTCCCGCGTAGAAGCTGTGGATTCCGAGATATCCGAAGAAGAAGGCGAGGAAGATATACAGATACAGGCTCTTGCTTTTTACCGTGGGGGTGGGGGTGTAGTATCCCGAGTTGCTTTTCGGCTTGGGAGGCACGTAGCCTGACATATCGTTTGAGTCAACAACAAACTTATAATCCAGTGGCACGGAATTGTCTACACTTATGGTTGCGGTGTAAACGCCGTCGGAAACGCGTGTCTCTCCATCGGAGAGGATCCATATCTTGGCAAATTTGTCGTTGTCGTGAGTCGCATACACCATATCGGTGGTATTGCAAAGCACGTTACCAAGTTCGTCTGTGACCTTGAAGTCAAGCTTCACGTTACCCGTAAAGCCGATGGGGCGGGTTAGTAGTGCATGGAACGACACGTACTGCATATAAAGGGGGTTGAAGGTCGTTCTGTATGACCCTCTCGGCCAGAAATCAGATGCGCTGTCGGCGGGAACGGACATGATACGGTCGATTATCGTTGAGCTGATCCTCGTCACGGGAGCTTTCTTTTTCTCAGGCTCTTTGACAGGAGCTTTGTTAGAGACGACCTTGAATTTGTGCTCGAAGGGGCGGGAATTGTTTACGCTGATCCTTGCGGTGTAGATTCCGTCCGCAACCGTCGGGCCGTTCTGATCCCTCAGCACCCAGACCTTTGAATAGCTGTCGTAGCCGGGCTTCATGTACAGACTTTTGTCGCTGTGGTAAATGACGTTGCCCATTTCATCAATGATGTTAAAATCGGTGGCAACCTCACCTTCGGTGGTGAAAGCTTCGCTGAAATAGGTTAGGAAAGCTATGTAACTGCAGGAGCCCGAATCAAAAGTTGATACGATATTGCCGGTGGGCCAGTTGTCGCTGTCACTTTTTGCAACCTTGCTTACCACTCTGCTGATAACGGTGGAGCTGAATTCGGGGTCGGAGGTGTCAGCCTTCTTACTGCCTCGCTTTGCTGAGCCGATTATTTTGTCGATACCTCTCAGGAGGTCCTGCATATAACCGAGACGTGAAACGTCAAGAGCCTGCAGTGCGGCGAACTCAACGGGCATTTCGTAAGCGGACATATCTCTGTAGCAGGGAATGAGGGTCTTCTTCTGTCCGTTTTCGATCAAGGAAAGGTATCTTGACCATTCGTTTTTGACCCATACGGCGTCATAGTAAGCGGGGGTCGTTCCGATGGCAAGCATGATCTTGGAGCTGTTCAGCGCGGCAAAAATATATGGCTCGTAAGCGGTACCCAGCTTGTCTTCGAGAGTGATCCTTGAGAAAAATACGCGGTAACCTTTTTCGGTAAGCTCGGTGTATATATCCTGAGCAATAACGCTGTCCTTTGTTCTGTTACCGTTCTCGTCGGTTTCTTTATAGCAAATGAAAATATCAAAGGGCTCCTCGCTTGCGGATATGGCAAGAATATCCTTCTGTACCTTGTCGATATATTCGGCTTCCTCGCGGTACACTGCAGCTGCGGCGGAGTCGGCGTATTTCAGTGTTGATTTGTAGTCAGTGTCTTCAAGTATGGACTTGAACTGAGTTCTGTGACAGGTGGGGATTCTTTTTTTCGTTCTCGGATCCACAACGTACTCTATGCCGTAACGGCAAAGGCAAAGACCCCAGTAAGCTTCCGCCTCATCCTCTGCGTTCTGGATGATGTTCTCGTACACCAACGAGGCTTTGTCAAATTCGTTTTTCGAACGGTAGAAATTTGCACGCTGGAACAGTGACGTTTTCTTGTCGTCGTCAAGGCTCGGCACGGTCTGCTTTGTTCCGCAAAATTCACACTCAGCGATGGAGGAACCGAGAGTCACCTCAAGGTCTCCGCCACACATTTTACATTTAAGTAGTGTCATAATGAAATCTCCTTGATTATGTCTTGCTAATATTATACAGTATAAATAATATTTTTTCAATAGGTAACAGATTATTCATAAATAATATGCTGAAAAATGTTGGACTTTGGCGTGGGATTTCGTGAAAAAACATCAAGTTGTCAAAACTGTGTTAATTGTTACGTAACAGAATTATGTAATACTGCATAATCTGTCTTGACTTATCAGACGATATATGTTATAATGTGTCATAATGGGTGATTTGTCTAAAATAGGCGGCGTGTCCCTATTTTGTGTATTAAATAAACTGAACTTCTTGGCGTTTGACGGGACTTGTCGATGCAGATGAAAGCTGACCGTATAAAGAATTTCTGAGGCATTGACGGTATGTTCTTACGGCTTTGTGTTTCTGCTTGTAGAATGGAGATTGACTAATGAAAAGAATTCTTTCGGTAATCATGACGGTGTTGATGCTTTCGGCAGTGTTGTCGGTGATGCCTGCTAACGCGGCGTCGGACGAAGAGGATACCGCTGTGCGCAGGGTGGTGTCCGTTGTGTACGACGACTCGGGTAGTATGATCGAGAATGGCGGTGATTATTGGGCTTATGCAAATTACGCTATGCAGTCTTTCTGTACTATGTTGAATGAAGAAGATGAACTATATGTTACGTATATGAACGAAACGGATAAGACAACATCTCAAAATATAGATCTATCTAATACACAAAGTGCAATTGACGATATTGCAAACCATTCATTAGTAGGCGGTACACCTTTTACAGCAGTGGAAGTAGCCTATAATAGACTGGTTGAGCTTAAAGGTGGGTATTATGACGATGTTGACACGGAATACTATTTGGTGATAATCACTGATGGTGAGATGAGGGATTACAGCAATGGAGAGCGAGCCATGCCTGCTGATGAAGTAAAGTCAAAAATGGTAGATCTCGTGCGTCCCAAAGGTGGTGAAGAGACTCTTGCTAACGGTACGCATCCGCTTGTGTTGTTCTTTGGCATTGGTGAAGAAGCAGACTATATGGATACCGATGAAGCCAATGGTATCTATGTGTATGAAGCAGACAACGCAAAGCAGATACGTGAAAGAATGTCCGAAATTGCCACAATAACTTCAGGTAAGTCAAAGGCTAACAATGTTACACAGGGTAGTTCAAACTCTGTCGAGATATCTCCCAAATTTCCCATTCGTAATATTGTTATGTTTGTTCAGGGAAGCGATGCCAAATATAAAGAAGTTAAAGGACAAGACTTTTCAGTAACTCAAAATATCAATATTGGATTTACCGAATTTCCAACAGATAAAATGAATCAACAATTACTTGATAATCCTAAATATTCCGCAATTGTTGGTCAAAAGTTTGATCTTTCAGCGTCTTCCGTAATGTTAAAACCAAAAAGCAGCAACGGCATAATTGCGCCCGACACCTACGAGATCGTTTTCGACGGACAGGTTGATGCCAAAGATGTGGAGATATTCTACGAGCCTGCCGTTGAGCTTGCCATAACCGTTGAGCACGAGGGCAAGAAAACGGAGATCAACAGCATCTCCGAGTTTCAAAAGTATTTTGACGTTGCTCTTAAGAATAACGAGTACAAAATTTCATGCGAGATCTGCGAGGTCGGAAACAGAAACAACAAGTACAAGTTCAGCGACTTTGAAAATGCCAAGGTGGATATTTCCGTAACCGAGGTGGATAAAAACGGGAAACGCGGCGACTCAAAGACAAGCGACGGTAAGCCTGAGATGGCTTTTCAGCTGACGGATAAACAGACCGAGATCAAAATTTCCGCTAATATTGACGGGTATTCTCCCTTTGAGTATTACGCGCTGTTTACTCCACAATCCAAGATCGAACTGTTCCCTGTGGAAAGCGGCTCAGTAAGTGTTAAGCTTAAGGAGATCGGCAAGAACGAGGACGTGAAGCTTTCCTTCATCGTTAAAAAAGACGGAGAGCAGATAATGGAGGAAAGTGAACTCAAAGGTCTCTTTAAGCACTTCGAGTACAGCTCCGACGGCTGTGATGGTGACACAAGCTATGAAAACGGAATGATCACGTTTATTCCCAAAAAGGCGGTGAAGCCTGACGGAGTAAATGACAAATTTGACATTGAAGTTACCTGCGTCATCAGGAACGGGGACATGGGCGGAGAATTCAAGGCTTCGAAAAAATTCACCGTTACGGTGGCGAATTACGTTGTGGTAGCAACCAACGCAAAGGATGAAGTAAAGAAGACAGAATTTTACGGTAACGATGTGGGAGTTTCCTTCTACATTCAAATGTTCGCCGATGCAAGCGATAAAACGGGTGTGAAGCTTTCAAAGAAAGATCTCGAGGAATACGGCGGAATCGACAAGTTTATTGAGCTTACTCCCGAGGGGCACGCGATCCTCAACAAAAACGCGAAGGTAAGCTCAGACGGTACGATCACCGTAACACCCGCTTCAAATGAAGAGCACAAGCTGACGTTTTGGAATTGGTGGGTCAACTGGGCATATTACTTCGGACTTGAGGGCGACGACGTTGTGGTCAAGCTTTACCACAATTTAGGCGACGGCGAAGCGAAGATAGACGTTGTTGGTGAGGACATGGCATATATGCTCCTTAACGTGTACGCTCCCCTCGTTCTTGAGATAATCCTTTTGACGCTGCTTGCTATATGGATAATCCTTGTTGTAACCAAGCCCCGCTACAACAAGACCGCCACACTTTACGTGGGCGAGATCAGATATAATCCGGGAAGCCTCACTCATATGGTGAGAAATTTCAGACCCGTAAAGCTTGCCAAGTTCAATAAGCTGAAACGCGGCAACGGAAGACTTAAGTTCAAGAAGAAAGCGGACGTCGTATCGGCTAACGGAATCAAAGTCAGAGCGGATCACGGAGGACGTATTATCTGCGAGATGATGTTCCCGTGGTACAGAGGAAAGCTTGAGGCGGCAGATTCCGATTTCGTGAATCTCAGAACGCCGAAGGATGTGGCGGAATACATTGCCAAGCACAAGAGGCTTGAGGTGAACGAATTTGCCACAACTGAGGCGATCGACGGTGAGTTCGACCGCGGAATCGCTCCCGCAACTGCGAGGGCGCCCAAGTACATCGTTGTTCCCGATGCGGGCAACGGCGTGTCTGTGGTTGACGGCAAGAAGGTTATCAAATCAGGTAAAATTTTCATATATGTAAACGGTTAAATTACATATGGAATGCGAGAGTAAATTATGAAAAGATTATTTTCAATAATACTTGCGGCAGTTATGATCTCGGGAATGCTCGCTGTGTTCTCGGTGTCTGCCGCGGCGGATTCGGACAGCGAATCGTTGTCCGTGAAAAAAATCGTATCGGTCGTATACGATGACTCGGGAAGTATGAAAGGTGAAGATAAAAGTGTATACGCGAGCTATGCTATGCAGGCTTTCTGTAGTATGCTAAACAGTCAGGATGAGCTTTACATTACTTTCATGAATGAGAATATGGATGATAACGATAACTCAGATACTTGTAATGATCTTGAAAACTTTGAACCCAAAAAAATCGACTTGTCCGACAATAATTTTCAATCTACAATTAATTCTTTAAGTAAACCGGCTCACGGTGGTGGCTTCACTCCATACGGAGCCATCATCAAGGCGTTTGAAAAGCTTACGCAGGTGGACTGTGAAGATAAAAATGCACAGTATTGGCTTGTTGTTATCACTGACGGAGCTTTTACTAATTGGGATTATTCCGGTGAAAATATTACTGAAGAATTCAAGAAGTACAGTGCAACGGAGATGCCAAATGGTTCAAAACCCTATATCACTTTTCTCGGTATAGGTTCCGATGTCGTTGCTCCAAATGAAGAATTAACGAATGTTCACATCTATAAGGCATCAAGTGCAAAAGCAATAACAGATACAATGTCAAAAATGGCTGAAAAGGTATCAGGAAGAACCAATATCAAGGTGAGTCAAGGGACTGCCAACAGCGTGAAGGTGTCTTCCAACGTTCCTGTCAGTAATTTTGCGGTTTTTGCTCAGAATACTTCAGCCAAGGTAACAAAAGTAACTTACGGCAAGAACAAAGAAATTAAGCCTAATCGCAAGGTTTCCCTCGGAGTGGATGGGTATGACCTTAATGCTACTGCCTGTATTATAGGTAACTCGAAAGATATTATCGAAGATGGTACTTATGAAATTCACTTCGATGGAGCAATAAAAGCAGAAAACGTACAGGTAATGTTTGAACCTGCTGTTGAACTTGTGGTTTCGGTTGAGAACAACGGAAAAACGGTAGAGTTTCATAACAATACTGAATTTGTTAACTATTTCACAGATGCAGTAAAAGGCGAGGAATATACCATTGTCTGTAAAATCTGCGAGGTCGGTAACAGTAAAAATGTATTTAAGGTTGATCAGTTCAACAGCGCAGATGTAAATATCTCAGTAACGGAAACTGGTTCTTCGGCGCAGACAAATGATAAAGATGAACAGAAGCTGACCTTTAAGCTGTCAGATACGCCGGTGGAAACTACGATCAGCGTTTCAGGTACCGTCGACGGCTTTAATCTTCAGAATTATTTCGTTAAATTCACACCACAGCCTAAAATCGAGATAAAAGCATCTTTCGAAGAAAATTGTTCGGGCGGATTCAATTTTGCTGATATTAAAACAGATAAGAACAATCGAATGATTTTCACTGTCTATGAAGATGGCAAAGAGATAACTGATGCTGAAAAGGTGAAAAAGTATGACCCCAAGCTTGAAATAGAAAATCCCGAGGAGAATAAAGGTTCTTGGAAGTACGAAGGCGGAAAGATCGTGTACACAATTACCGAAGTTCCTGAACGAGATGACGATAAGGGGTATTTTACAGTAAAAGTAACCTGTACACTGAACAACGGAAAGAAGGCAAGTGAGGTCTATACCGTCAGACTTGCGCATTTCATCGGTCATGTGAACGGAACAGACGATGAGCTGAAAAAGACAGAGTTTTTCAATAATGATATCGGAGTTTCATTTTATATTACAAAGCATAAGGACGAAAATGATAAAAACGGTGTAAGACTTACGAAATCGGCTCTCGGTTCGGAAGCTACTGTGGAAGCCTATGTGCTTTTTAACGATGAATATATTGCCATAAGAGACAGATCGGTGGTCTTGGAGGATGACGGATTGATCAAGGTCACTCCAAATGTTGCCGAAGACCATCCCCTCACCTTCTGGAATTGGTGGATCAACTGGGCATATTACTTCGGACTTGAGGGAAGCGATGTAAAGGTAACACTTAATCATCCGCTGTTAGATTCTCCTATGGAGACCACCATCAACGTTGTGGGCGAGGATATGTCCTATATGCTCCTCAACGTGTACGCGCCGCTTATCATCGAGATCATTTTGCTGGCGCTTCTCATAATCTGGATTTTCCTCATTGTAACAAAGCCTCGCTACAACAAGGGCTCGACGCTGTATGTGGGTGAGATACGCTACAACAAGACAAGCGGAACTCACACTGTGAGAAATTTCAGCCCCGTTAAGCTCGAAAAGTTTAACAAGGTCAAGAGAGGTAACGGAAGACTCAAATTCAAGGCAAAGGCTGATGTTGTTTCGGCAAACGGACTGAAGATACGTGCTGACCGCGGCGGAAGGATCTGTTGTGAGATGATGTTCCCCTGGTACAGAGGTAAGCTGGAGGTGGCTGATTCCGATTTCGAGAATCTTAAGACTCCCGCCGACGTTTCCGAATATATTTCCAAGCATAAGAGACTTGAAATCAATGAGTTTGCCACAACCGAGGCAATTGATAACGATTTTGACCGCGGTATTGCACCCGCAAGTGCAAGAATGGCAAAATATACCGTAATTCCCGATTCGGGTGCAGTTAAGGTAGTCGACGGAAAGAAAGTCATCAACTCAGGTAAAATATTTATTTACGTAAACAGTTAAAACAGAAAATTACATTTCGGAGGAATTTAATCATGGCACAGACACTACTTATCGGACTCGGCGGTACAGGAAGCCGAGTTGTAAACAACGTTGTAAAGGAGCTTCATCTTAACAACAAGCAGATCAACAACGGCGAGATCTGCTGTGCAGTTCTTGATACAAACGTTAATGACAATGCTTCCATTGCGGACAGCAACACCGGCGTTCCCGTAATTCCCACAAGTAAAGCGCAGAAGATCCGCGACTATTTCGACAACTACCATCACCTCCACATGGAGACATGGTGTCCCCAGTCCCCTGCTCTTATGGAAGAGAGCATGATCGACGGTGCCTCCGAGCTCCGTATCAAGTCAAGAATCGCATTCATGGACTGTATTGAGTCCGGTGTTACCGATCAGCTTGAGCTTATGATCAATGACGTTCTCAGAAACAACTCCGGCTCCAAGATCAGAATCATGATAGTATCCTCTATCTCAGGCGGTACAGGCTCCGGTATGTTCATTCAGGTTGCTCTCTGGCTCAGAAAATTCCTCAGCGAAAGCCAGATCACCATCCGCGGTATTTTCCTTCTTCCCGATATTTTCGTAAGCACAGTTAAGGACATCAGAGACAATAAGACCACAAAGGTCCGTCACTACTGTAACGCGTACGCTGCTATCAGAGAGCTTAACGCAATTACCAAGATCAAAAAGAGCAACTCCGCTGATATTGCAGACAAGATCGAGCTTGGAAGCCTTTTTGACAGCATCAAGGATAAGGACACAGGTAAGCCTGTATTCGACTTTGCATTCTTCGTAGACGATAAGGATGAAAACGGTGTTCGTCTTGAGAGCGTTGCCGAGTACGAAAAGATGGTTGCTCAGCTTGTTTATATGCAGCTTTATGCTCCCATGAAGGACGATATGTACTCCGAGGAGGACAACGCGTTCCTTTCATTCGTTGAAAACGAAGAGCCTCTCTACGGTTCTTGCGGTACATCCAAGGCGGTATATCCCGTCAACAGCGTAAAGACATACTGTGCCGTTCGCGCAGCTCAGGATTCTCTGACAGGCGGCTGGAAGAAGATCGACAGCGAGATCGACGCTCTTGTTGAAGAGAAGAAGCAGGCGGAGAAGGACGGTATCTACTCAACCGAGACCATCGACGTACGTTCGGAATTTATCAAGATCTTTGACGAAAAGACATCCGTCAGCCCCGAAGAGGCAGGTAAGGACAGATTCTTTATCACCATTTCCAAGGACACTCAGAATGAGATGAAGGTTAAGGTTGACGGTGATAAGGTTGCAATCAAGTACACCGATAAGGTTGGCGATTTCATTAAGGCTCTCAAGAGTCAGAAGATCGACACCGTAGTTACAAAGTACAGCGGTACCGAAGACTTCGCTATCGATGCTGATGCGTTTGTTTCCGCTGACCACTCCAAGGAAGAGCTTATTGCCAGAATCAAGAACGACGAAAGCGGTCTTGAAGAGGTTCTCGACAACTTTGACAACAAGGTTGAAGAGTATGCCGACGGAATCGTAAACTCCGTATTCCCCTACAGCATGGGCGAGGTCAAGCCCTCCAACAGATGTACGATCTACGGCCTTCTCACTAAGCGCGGCGACATGGGCGAGTGGAACTTTATTCACCCCGTAGCCGCAAGATACGTTCTCTATAAGCTTGTTGCCAACATGGAAAAGGCTCTTAAGGGTATCGTTCTCCAGAACAGCCGCGAGGATGCAATTACCGGCGGTGATATCGGAACTCAGTTCGATAACAAGGCTACCTCCGCTACGGAAACAACTCCCGAGGCGTTCCTCAACAGTAAGAGATTCTATCAGGGTGAGGCAAACTTCCTTGACGATTTCGAGAAGAGATACGCTCAGTTTATTACAGCTAAGATCGGTCTCTGCGAGAAGTATGAGAAGGAGTGCCTCCAGGTTAGCGTTTACAGAAAGCTCATCGAGAGACTCAACCTCCTCATCAAGCAGCTTGAAGCGTTCTTCAAGAACCTTAGTGATGTTCAGCTTAAGCTCAGCGAAACTCTTGCTGATAATATCAGCGAGACCAACGGTATCGTCGGCAAGACCATGTACGTATTCGGTTCTCAGAAGGATAAGGAATCCATTTACAAGTCTCTTAACTTTGAACTGGATCGTAGCAATGTTAAGATCAATAAGAGCGTAATTGACGCGATCTACGGCAGACTCTGTGCAGATAAGAGACCCTCCAACCCCGAAAACGCGGCATATGCCAATGTTGGCGTTATTACCGCATTTGTTAAGGAGACTATCGCTTCGTTCAGAAATAAGATCGACAGCGATGCAAATAACAGCGAAGAAGTAAACATGGATATCTATACGGCACTCTGCAAGGCAAGCGATACAGAGTTTGCCGAAAAGGGCGGTAAGGACCGTCAGGCAGGCGGACTCGGTGACCTTGATATCGTAACCGGCGCCGTTAATATGTCAAACGAAAGAGATCGCAGACATCAGGAAGCGTTCATGAACTGCAAGAACAGACTGTTCAGAATGGCTGCACCCTTCCTTATCCATGATAAGGAGATCTCCGATAATGACCTCGGTACCGTAACCGCACGTCCCAAGACCTTCTGGGGATTCAGTCCTTCTGTTCAGGAGTCTTGTCCCTTTATCGGTAACGTGCTCGGTATCAATGCCGATCTCCAAAGCGATGATGCTTATGCAAAGAATGAGCTTTACTGCTACAGAGCAGTTTACGGTCTTGAGGCAGTTTATATTCCCAAGTTCAACGAGCTTAAGGGCGGTGACTATTACACCTCTTATGAGGCAGTGGTTAACGCGATGGTTAAGGATTCCGAGGGCAGACAGGGGGCGAGAGCCTTTGTAAGAACACCTCACCTTGACATGAACTGGCACAAGATACTTCCTTACATCACCGAAGAAAAGCAGAGACAGGACGAGCTTGAATTCTTCCACGGCTTCTGGCTTGCTATTGCTTACGGTAAGGTCAAGACCGATAAGGAAGGCTACGTTTACGTGACACGTTCCATCGACAGCGGATTCGGTTCTTCCATTGATGATGATATCCCGCTTACATACAAGAATAAGCAGATCACCAAAACCGAGGTTCAGAAGATCATTGATGCTCTCAAGCTTGATAAGGTATTTACCGGTACTGAGCTTCCCGCACTTGAAGCACGTATGGAAGAGGAGCTTGAGGATATGTCCACATACGTTGGCACCGGCGTTCTCAAGGGTCTGATTAGCGGCAAGAACGATGACCTCAATCCCATCAACGTTGTAACACGTTATAACGATACTCTCAGACACAACAAGTATATCACAGCGGCTCTCATCGGTTCTCTTGAAAAGATCGCAAGTGAGCTTGCAGAAAGATATAACACCGAGCGTTCCGAGAGACAGCTTGAAGAGGCTAAATACAGAATTTGTAAGAAGATCTACGATTCCGGTACCCGTACCAAGGGTAAGTCCGAAGTATTCGGTCGTTGGGTAGCCGCTTTCGAAAAGTACAAGATGAAGGATGATTCCGCTGAGGAAGATATTCTGGGCTGATTAGCCTTTCCTTATATCCTAAGCCACTCGTATGAGTGGCTTAGGATGACCACAAAACACCTATAACGGGAGTGACGATATGCATACCTTTTTTATAAACACTTCAAAAAAGAGCCTGAACGGATATGATGTCCTTTTGGATATTCATTACGAAAATAAGGCGCTTGTGTCAATGGATTGCCTCATGTCTGATTGGTACGACAAGGAAAAGGGCTATGTTGCCTGTGCCAAGCAGATGAGCGATATGATCGACGGTTACGTTGAATTAAATAATGCGTATAACCTGATCATTTACGTGGATCTGTCTGACAGTAAAGTGTATTCATCAATACCGAGAGACGCATTCCACGATAAGGACCGTGAGGAATGCTGCCGCGCTATGCATATTTTGTTCACTCATGTTATCAGCGAATCCATAGTCGAGGAGCTTGTGAGCTCGGGTCGCCGTCCTCAGAGCGTTCTTGTGCTGTTCGGTGAGGAAAAGAAGTTTATAGATTTCAAGGTTGCTGCAAATGATCCCGCAAAGCTTGCTGTCATGAAGCATCTTTTCGGTTTCATCGGACTTCCCGACAGTGAAAGTGTTGAAAGATTTGCAAAAGAGGTTGACGATGAGGAGGATAGGATTTCAGCTTTCAGAAGAAAGATCGAAGGAGCCTTCGAAAGTGAGCTCGTTCCGGGCATCAGAGGAAGATATACCGATGCACTTGAGCTTTGGTATGACGAGGTGGTCAATGATGCGGATATTCCAATGGCGAATTTGGCCCTGTTTAACCGAATCAGCGGTATCAACCGCACCGAAGCAGACAGAACGGGAATTGAGACCGTTTCTTGCCCCTATGATTGCTATGCTTGCCGAGTAAACAAGAGTGCTCTTGCACTCAGCCAGCTCAATATTGTTCTTTATCTTATCAGATGCGTGGAATCAGGCTCAATATACGATATGAGCATAGGGGACAAATCTATCCTGCCGTTCCACGGATATACTGTGGATGAGATAGTACCTGTACTTAAAGAAAAAGCGTTCCTTTATTCAGAAAAGGTAAACGAGATAGAAGCTCTTGCAAGCTCCTACTCGGAATTAAAGCTTGCGCCGAAGCTGTCGGCGTTTGATCATGGAAAATTCGGACTTGACGAATACGGCGATGTGGCTGTCAATATGATGGTGACCGACACCGAATATTCACATAATGAAGATTCCTCGGAAGTAGAATCTGAGGAAGACAGCAACAAGGACGAAGGAAGAGACAGTGAAACCGTCCTTATTGAAGGAAAAACAAAAAAGGTCAAGGTTGTGAAGAAAACGGGACGGACTCTCTTTAGCAGAGAAGAGTTCAAGCCCTTCGATTATAATTTCGACAGCAACAGTGACAAAATGTTAAAGAAGAATCTGACACCTGAGCAGTACGTGGAGCAGGCTTCAAAGCTTAGACGCCATCACCTTGATTACTTGAAGAAGCTTAAGATCCACATATCCGAAACGCTTTCCAATTACGCAGGAAAATCAAAGGAAAACAAGCCTGCGCTTCTTCAGGTTGGAGGCTACAGATATGCTGCGCCGGGTGAGGAAAATAAAGTGCTTGAATCGGTGGAAAGTGTATCGAGTAAAGCATACGACACCATATTTACCCAGTACATGGAATTCAATGCGGGAAGATCGGTTGCGATTTCCGATATTGAAGAGCAGTGTAATTGGTTTGTTTCCCGCGTTCATCAGATAAGAGAAAGCATAACGAAACTGAAGTTCGTTGCTATGGGACTTTTTGCGGCGATTTTTGTACTTTATCTCCCGTATTTCATAATTCAGTCTGACGTCATATTCAATCTGAATGGCCTTGCTGTTGCGGTGTGCTCCTTCGGAATCCCCGTTGGAATTCTTTACGTTGTATTCACAGTACTTGCCGCCATGAGAAAGAAGGGCTATATCAAGGCTTGGAAGGAATTCAAGAGTAAGTCCGACGCGGCACTTGAAGAAAACAGAGTTGCTGTGGAAAAGTACGACAAGATGCTGTCTACAGTGATACCCGCACTCCGTTGGGTGTACGAATATAAGCTTGACGTTGATTACTGCATTGAATGCTGTAACGTGGCTGACGCGAAGATCGAACATCACCGCAGAAAGCTGAGAAACAGAATTCAGGCGATTAATAATATTCTCGGTGACCTGGAATACAGAGAAGACGAGGAAGAAATTAGATACGAAAAGAAGAAGGTCGAAGATCTTGTTGACTACAACGTTCCTTTCTGTTCAGGCAAAAAAAATAAAGCTTTCTATTCCGTGATTGAAAGCACACTTTATATCAATAAACGCTAAAGGAGGTATAGTAAGATATGACACTAATAATGTTCATCGTAAAATCATTTATCATTCTTGCTATGATCCTTCTGATGGCGTCTCCGTTTT